>NZ_LMCK01000073.1:0-67670 GCF_001623165.1 Pseudovibrio sp. WM33 | reverse complement strand
ACGGTCGCTCCGCCAGCAGCCCGTTACGTAGGCATAGGTTTAGAGTATGGGAGGAAAACACGAGGGGGATAAGTTTATCTTTAGTTTTCAGGCGTTCCAACACCTGCAATCCTGTTGCCGATGTTGTACTTGCCGCGAGGCTTTCTCATGAGCAGGCGCCGCACTTCTTCCAGTGTTTGTGCATCATAAACAATGACAGCCCCATCCTCTTCCCAGACAGAAACCAGGGCGTATTTGCTATCATCTGTGAACTCCACATGGGCCGCACGGGAGCCTTCCTGAGGGCGCAGGGTCTTTACAATCTCAAGGCTCTGCTTGTCTATCACCTGGATCGCGTCTTTGTCTGGACCAAAGAAAACATCTACCCAGACATAGGGCGAGCTCTCGTGCGTCCGCGTGAAGAAGCCAGAGCCGAGCATCTCAATCTGTTTGATAGTCTCCCATGACTTCATGTCTACAATGGAAACCAGCGGTTCTCTCAGATGCGGGGTGGCCATGACGGTCCGCTCACCCATCTTCCAGGTAGAACCTGAGCCCAGATGTGGCAGGCCTGCCAAGTCCAGATCAGCAATCTTGTGTCCGATAACCAAATCAACCACCTGTCCACCAATGCCACTGGGGGAAGCGCCCATCACGTATTCATCACTTGGGTCGAGATAGAAATCTTCAACCAAACTTTTGACAGTGATTTTGCGCAAAGGAAACGGGTCTTTGTTAGGAGCAGGCCCCTCAACGCGCCAGTCATGGGCAAATCCGTAATGCGGTGGATTAGGGCCATAAAACACTTCCCAAATAGAGGGCGCATCCTTCAGCGCCAACACAAAGCTCTTGCGTTTGGCGGCGAGGTAAACAGCGGAGACACGGCTTGGTGTGCCGTCTTTGCCTTGAACGTGCTCTAGTTTCTGCGGGCTCAAATCATCAGCGGAGAGAATGACAAACGTGTTGGGCAGATAGTTCGCCACAGCAATCCACTTGCCATCGTGGCTCAAAGCAATATTCCGGCTGTTCAGCCCGGCACGAATGCGGCTCACCTCCTGTAACGCGTAAAGGTCATACTTCAAGATCCAGCCATCACGGGACATGATGTAGACGTAGCGCCCATCAGGGGAGAACTTGGGCTGGCCACGTGTCCCCAACGGAATCTTGAAACGCGTCAAAACTTCGAAGCTGTCGCCATCCACCACGCTGACAGAATGGTCCAGCATCTCCACTACCAATGTCAGGTTCATCGGGTCGGCAGACCAGACAGGCTTCACAGTCGCTTTATAATCATCGTTGGCAATCAGGCTCGCGGAAATCTGCTCCATCGTCCATGTCGGTGCAGGCTTCAATGGCGTCTTCAGAAAAGCGCTGAGTGCATCAATCTCCTGGTCGCTCAGCACATCCTGAAAGGACGGCATCTCAGTTATATTTCGCCCGCGTTTAATTGTGTCTTGCAACGCCGTGCCGCGCATACTCCCCAAAGTTTCAGGAAGCAGAGCTGGCCCGATCAGGCCCAAACGGTTTTCACCGTGGCACTCTACGCAGTGCCTTTGGTAAAGAGCGGCAGGGTCGGCAAGGCAAGCAGATGCTGAAAGAACAGCCGAACCAAGAGCAACAAGGAGCCTGATCATTGAATAAACTCGAATTTGGGGAAAGTACCTCTGAAGCGCAGTCGCCGTGCTGGTTCAAAGCCACGCAAAAACAAAGGCAAAGCAGTTCATGTGTTTCACCTTAAATGCGGACTGCTTTAAGGTGTGACGGTCACCATGCCGATCATCTTCTGCGTTTCCCAATGTGGACCACACAGATATTGCTGCGATCCCGCGCTCAGGAATGTGAATTCGAAGGTCTCTTCAGGGAACAATCGATCGGACTCTTTCTCACCCGCCTCATTCAAATGAACGGTGTGGCTTGTCCGCTTGTCAACATTCACCCAGCGAACGGTGGTGCCAACAGGGACAGAAAGTGTCTCAGGGCAGAACCGATACTTGTACATCTTCACGATCGTAACGCCATCCACCTCAGCTGCCGGATGTCCAAACATATCGACATAACGAGCTTCTGCTTTTGCGCACAGTGCAGCAGCTTTGTCATCCGCAGCAACAGCAGGTGCCACCATCAAAAGACCCAGAAGAAGTGCGGAACAGTGAAGAAATCTTGAGTACATGAAGCGCCCCCTTGCAAATGCATATCCAAAAACCACTTGATATTATTGATAAGGATACGCTCGGAAAAACTTAGAGCAAGCTCTGCAACTATGCATATCTTCGAAAAGTGGAAACCGGTTTTCGGATAAAGATACGCAAAACCAAAAGAATAAAGGAGGATCCAACCTCCAAGAAAAAGGGTGGCCAATTGCTCGGCCACCCTTTGTGTTTTTTTAACGTCCTACCACATTGATTTGGGCAGTTTCGTCATCCAGTGCCAGACTGGTGTTCAGTGTCACGTGGTGGAAACGTGCAGCTGCGAAGTCATCATGGATAGCGAAGCCAACCGTGTAGGTCTTGCCAGCTTCAAGCGGAACATCACCTGGCTTGTCGCTTGCCAGAGGACGGGAGAAGACCACAGTCCACATACCAGCGGAAAGCTTGGCAGAAGCTGTGATGTCACCATTATTCTCGACACGACGCTCAAGCAAGTAACCATTGCTTGCGGAACCGTCAGCATAGACGCGCATCAGATCCATGAAGGTACCATCAGCTAGCAGCTGATCGAGTTCTTCAGCAGATTTCAGCTTGTTCCAACCACCTTGAGCCTTACCACGACGACCTTTGATCTCGACCTTTGTCCGGGTCTCACTCAGGTACTTCTGGATGGACTTCTTGGCTTTCAGCATCTCAGCAACATCACCGGAAGCAGCGATTGCTTCTGGACCCGGATCAAACGGCATGTAGGTGTTGTCTGCATGGCATGTTGCCCAGCAACCAACCTGTTCACCCATCTTGATACCGGTGCCAGTGATCATCATGGCAACCTTAATCTGGTTTTCAGGATCCATCTTGCCACCGTCAACAAATGGTGCTGGTGCATGAGGAGTATCTGGCCATTGCAGGCGGAAGTAGACATTCTCATCATCATGAGCAGCCTGCATCGTTGCGTTGATCACACCACGCTTCCCAGGAATTGGGGTTGGCTCGGTGTTGTCAGTGCCTTTGACGATCTTGTTGCCAATGTTGTTCAGCTCTTTCGCATGACAGGTTGTGCACTGGTCACCACCTTTTGTCAGCGGACGAGCACCACCGTGCTGCTTGCCGTTCTGCACAAACTCGAAGGAAGCCTGACCAGGGTAGAACAAAGTCATGTCTACGCTGTCCACACCGCTCCAGTCGATGTTGGCACCAACAGTGTCACCTGCATCAGCAGCGGGTGCTTCACCGGCAGCTTTTGCACGTTCTTCAGCAACGGCTGCGTCAACAGCAGCTGCAATCTGAGCCTGTGTAGCTTCCTGCTGTGCTTTCTTCGCAGTGCTTGCAGCCTCCGCTTCAGCAGCTTCTTTGGCTTCAATGCGAGCAAGGCTTTCCAGATACTCTTTCGGAATCTCGCGAACGTAATTCTGATCAGGAGCTTCAATCATCTCCAGGTATTCGTCAGATGCGCGGTCACGAACGTTCTTATGCGCAATACCTTTATGGCAATCGATACAGGTCTGACCTGTCTTCATTGCATTCAGGTGCTGCTGACGTGCGCGTGGCCTTTGGAATTCTGGCATCATGGATTCAAAATCATGACAGTTGCGGCATTCACGAGAGTCAGAAGACTTCATCCGCGCCCATTCGTTTTTCGCGAGGTGTAGACGCTTCTTGTCAAATTTCTCTGGTGTGTTGATCGTGCCGACCAGCTTGCCCCAAACTTCTTTGGATGCCTTGATCTTGCGGATGATCTTATGTGTCCAGTCTTTAGGAACGTGGCAGTCTGAGCAAACTGCACCAACACCTGACCGGTTTACGTCGTGGATCGTGCCCTGGTATTCCTGATAGACAAAGTCATTCATCTCGTGGCACGAGACGCAGAATTCTTTTGTGTTTGTGGCTTCCATGACGGTGTTGAAACCGCCCCAGAAGATAATGCCGACGACAAAGGCCCCCAAGAGACCAGCAACCGGCATTCCCCATAGGAAATACCGGCGCCAGATCGGCTTTTTCTTTTCCGTACCGTTGGACTGGGTCATTTCCAGGCTCCGTTTTGGATTTTCTGTCGACCCATCCTTGTCGGGTCGTGTGCGGTCGGCTTTCAAGATACGGGGAGCAAATCCGTCATCTCCGGCTGGTGTCCAACCGTTGCAGTCTCGATACCGCTGATAAAAAAGAAGGGCGGGCGTGGTGCCCGCCCCTCAAAAGGATCGTTAGATCACATTAGGTAACGTGGTTCGAACGGATATGAACGTTGAACTTACCGGTTGGGGCATAAAGGCCTTTAATCCGGGTTTTCTCTTCAAGGGTGTCTGCGTCGTAAACAACGATTTCACCATTTGGCTCAAGAGAGTCGCTCATGTTCCAGTTGGATACCCAAACTTCAGAACCATCTGCGTTGAACTCGAAGTGAACAGCGGCATTGCCGTCTGTTTCAGTAACCTGGATGGTTTTCACAATCTCACCGGTTTCTTTCGAGATCACCTGTACAGCCTGCTGTACTTCTGGATCTGGGTGTTTGGTCTGGTCAGCCCATACGTACTTGGAGTTTGGATGTGTACGAATGAACAGGCCTGGGCCATCAGTTTCAACTTCGTAACACTTCTTCCAAGCTTCATCAGGACGACCTGCTGGATCGTTTGCCCAAACAGAAACAGTACCAACACCGAGGTGAGTTGTACCTGCAACCGGACCACACTTAGGATCGTTCCAGTTAGCACCTGGACCTGGGTGTGGAAGAGCAGCAACGTCGATCATAGCTTCAAGCTTGCGATCTTTGGTGTCGACAACAACCATTTTGTTCGATGCGTTAGCAGCGATCTGGAAGTAACGGCCTGTTGGATCGAAGAATCCGTCGTGCAAGAACTTAGCGGAGTCAATTTTGTCGATACGAAGGTTGTCGATATCGGAGTAATCAACCTGCCACATCTGGCCAAGTTCTTTAACAGCAACCAGCCATGTAGGCTCATTTGGAGTTGTGTAGATAGCAGCAACACGGCTTTCTTCTACATAATCTCCGTCCACGTTCACGCCGCGGGTTGAAACAACCTTAAGCGGTTCCATGGTCACTGCGTCAGAAATCACGAAGTGTGGAGGCCAGTAAGCACCACCAATGATGTATTTGCCATCGCCGGATACGGCAACGTCGCGTGCATCATAAGCAACGGTAACTTCAGAAACGAGCATCTTGTCTGGTGTCTGCCAGAGGTCGATTTTCGTCATCTTGCCGTCGCGGCCCATGGTGTACCAGAAACGACCTGGATTCTCAGGCTCTGCCAGTTTGTGGTGCTCGGATGCTTTGATCACGTGCACTGCATAACCGGTAGGAATATGAACCAGAACTTCTTTGGTGTCGCCGTCGATGACTGCAACTTTACCTGCATCACGCTCGATAACAACGAAGAAGTTTTCCCAGTTGCGGCCATGCATAGGCTTGGTTGGGTAATCTTTTTCTTCGACGTAAACCTTGCGGGTTTCCTTCATCTGAGCAAGTGACATCTCAGGTGGCTTTGGCGGATCCAACATAATGTAGGTCGCCATGTCCTTGATTTCTTGCTCGCTCAGGATTTCCGAGAAGTTGTTCATGCCGCCTTCTGTGCCCCAGGCGATGATCTTCTCAAGGCGTTCCTGACCTAGCTGAAGGGTACCACCTTCAGTGACGGTGCCGTCTTTGCCTTTTTTCTTCCAATGCGGCTCAAGGTTTTTACCTGTCGCGCCCTTGCGCAAAACGCCGTGACAGCCTGCGCACTGCTCAAAATAAAGCTGCTTAGAACGTTCAAAGGCTTCTTCGCTCAGTGTTGGACCTTCAGCAAATGCAGGTGCAGCTGCACTACCAAGCAACATCGCGAAGCCGGCCGCTAAAGCGTACCCTGACCCACGTCTCTTATTTTGTAACATTCTCAATCTCCAATGCTGGTGAGACGAGGTCACAGTGAATTGAACGGCCGCTGTCCTCCTTGACTAATGTTAAGCAAGAAAACTTAGAGCCCCGCCCTGAAACATCACGCCCCAAAAAACCGCCGAAAACTCCCCATTTAGCCAAACTTGCGACAGAACGTCTCAACCGGGCTTTTCATTCAGTGGACAATAACCATGCGATGAAGAGGCGTTGAGACAGCCTTGAGCTGGAAATTGCCATTAAAACAGATAACATATTGAAGTAATTGACTTTAATTTTATGAGCGGCTGTCGTGTGTGGCAGTCAAGGAGAATGACGAACGATCGTTCAGCTGATTCTTGCTTTTGAGACTCCAGTTTTGCGTACTTCCAAAAACAACCCCACAGACTCGCATATAGTTTTCAACCTCGACTAAATTAAACGTTTATATTTTGCAGCGCTCTCTGATATATCTCTGGTGTGGGTGATTCTTTGAGCGTCACTTTTTGAGAGATAGTCGTTGTATTGAGGCGTTTTGAATGTTGGAGTTGGGGACCTGTTATTATCCTGAGCAATGGCCAGAAGCCATTTGGGCTGATGATGCGTATCAGATGGTTGAGCTTGGGTTGAAATGGGTACGTATTGCTGAGTTTTCGTGGGCTTTGGTTGAACCGGAGGAGGGGAAGTTCGATTGGGCTTGGTTGGACAGAGCTGTCAACGTGCTCGGTCAAGCAGGGCTGGATGTTGTTATGTGTACACCAACCGCAGCGCCTCCCAAATGGCTCATCGATAAGCATCCAGAAATTCTTCCCGTCGATGAAAACGGAGTAACACGAAAATTTGGAGCGAGGCGCCACTACTGCTTTTCAAGCCCAATTTATCTTGAGTATGCGACAAAAATTGCGGAAGAATTTGCTCAAAGATATGGTCAGAATCCGTATGTCAAAGCCTGGCAGATTGACAATGAGTACGGGGATCACGACACAATTCATAGTTATTCGCCTGCAGCAAAGCGGGCCTTTGGCGAGTGGTTAGAGCACCGTTATAGCTCAATCGAGCAGCTAAACGAGGCCTGGGGAACATGCTTCTGGGGTATGAAATACTCCGCATTCTCTCAGATTGAGCTGCCGAACAATCTGGTGGAGGAGCCAAGCCCAACTCATTTGTTGGATTACTATCGCTTTTCCTCTGATCAGGTCGTTAAGTTCAATCGGGCTCAAGTAGATACCCTTCGGAAATTTGTTGGAAGCTCGCCAATCACGCATAACTTTATGGGCCACAATGCGGACTATGATCATTATGCCGTTGGTGCGGATGTCGACTTTGCCTCTTGGGACAGCTACCCCATGGGTGCACTTGTCTACTCGCCGAAGGAAGATGCTGAGAAAGCAAAGCTTCTGCGGGTTGGTTTGCCAGATCAACCTGCGTTTAATCATGATCTGTATCGCCATGTTGGCAAAGGTAAAGCCTGGGTGATGGAGCAGCAACCCGGACCTGTGAACTGGGCGAAGCATAACCAATCTCCTCAGGATGGCATGATCCGCCTTTGGACGTGGCTGGCTTATGCGCACGGCATTGATGTTGTCTGTTACTTCCGTTGGCGCCAATCAAAATTCGCGCAAGAGCAGTTTCATACAGGTCTTCTCTTGCCGAACAATGAGCCCGATCAGGCTTTTAGTGAAGTGGCTCAAGTGGCGAACGAGTGCAAACTGCTGCCTGAGGCGGGTGAAAAGAAAAAAGCACAGGTTGCACTTGTCCTTGATTATCCATCTCGATGGGCAGCTCGTACCTTGCCTCAGGGAGCTGACTACTCCAGTGCGAAAGTTGCGATGGATTGGTACACAACACTCTCCAGAATGGGCGTGGATGTCGATATCATTGGCCCGCACTCCGATCTCAGTGATTACAAGCTGATCATCCTCCCGGATATGATCATAGATAATCCGAAATTTACTTCGCGATTAAATGAGGCAGCCGCCAAGGTCTTTCTGGGGCCGCGCTCTGGCAGTAAAACTGAACACATGCATGTTTCGGAGCCTTTGCCACCAGGCAGCCTCAAAGAGCTCATCCACCTTGATGTTGTGCGGGTGGAGTCTTTGCCTCGTTACAATCAAGACCAGATTGTTTTCGAAGGGGAGCATGGAAATGTCACCAACTGGCGGGAGAGCATTAAGGCCTCTGAGGAGGTCTTGGGGCACTTCAGGTCCGATTACCGCGATGGGTATCCGGCATTGGTTGGTAATCAGAAATGCATCTATGCAGCGGCACACGTTGACGATGCTTTGCAGGAAAAAATAGCAACTTATCTTGTGAAATGGGCGGACGTTGAGTTGCATGCAGGCCTACAAGAAGGTCTCCGTATTACGTGTCGCGGACAGCTTAAGTTTGCGTTCAACTTCACCAATGAAACCAAGTATCTGAATCTGCCGGAAGCGGCGGTGATCTATGTAGGGGCAGAGCACATATCGGCCTTTGGAGTTGTAATCTGGTCAGACAGTCCGATTGAGTGAGTAAGGTGATCAAAACATAAGTAGCTTTACATATAAAATTAAACGTTTATATTTTGAGTGGCCTTGCTCAGCTTCGGGGGGAGATCCATGGCAGGCGTAGATATCAAGCAGCTTTACAAAAGCTTCGGCAAGACAGAAGTGCTCACCGGGATCGATCTGAGTATCCGGGATGGAGAGTTCGTCAGCTTCCTTGGTCCGTCTGGATGCGGAAAGACGACGCTCCTGCGTTCCATTGCAGGGCTTGAAGAGGTGTCTGGTGGCTCTGTCAGGTTGGGAGAGCGTAACATAACGCAGTTGCCGCCTGCAAAGCGGGATATTGCGATGGTGTTTCAGAACTACGCGCTCTATCCGCACATGAACGTCTACAAGAACCTGTCTTTCGGTCTTTCCTTAAATGGTGTCCCTAAAGTGGAGATTGAAGAACGAGTACAGACTGCCGCACGAATTCTGCAAATTTCCGACCTTTTGAAACGCCGCCCAAGACAGCTGTCAGGTGGTCAGCGTCAGCGCGTGGCTATTGGGCGCGCCATTGTCCGTGATCCTAAGTTATTCCTGTTGGATGAGCCTCTGTCTAATCTGGATGCAGGTCTTAGAGTGAGCATGCGGGTGGAACTGGCCAGTCTTCACCGCCGGTTGGGTGTGACTATGATTTACGTCACGCATGATCAGGTAGAAGCAATGACGCTTTCTAGTCGTGTCGTTGTCCTGAACAAAGGTGTAGTGGCACAGTTCGGTACACCGCTTGAGTTGTTTTATGCTCCGCAAAACCTGTTTGTTGCCGGTTTCATCGGTTCACCCAAGATGAACATGATGAAAGTAAACGCCAATGCTATCAATGAGATGACTATCGCACTCACCTCAGAAAGCATCTCTGACTCTATTTCGTTTCAGTTAAGTGCTCCCGTGCAACAAGTCCCCGACCAGCCTCACACTTTTGGTATTCGCCCAGAAAATGTGGGGCTGGTTGAGGAAGCCGAGTCTCATATGAGCGGCAACGTGGAACTGGTCGAACGATTGGGAACAGAAAGCCAGGTTCATGTTCGTTTGGACTCTGGTCAGGGATTCACGGTCGTCACCAGAGGAACGCATCCGGTCAATATGGGCGACAGGGTCCATCTCAATTTTCCAGCAGAGCACTGCCATCTTTTTAGTCCTGAGGGGGAGGCCTATCCACGCAAGTTGGATGGGGAAACGCGTTCATTGATTGAACGTCAGGAGACTGCAGCACTTTGCATTGCATAGAAGGAGGAGAGGAATGAAAAAGCGTCTGAAACAGTTAGCGATGGTGACAGCAGTTACCTCAATGGCTTTGGGAGGAGCCAGTGCTGCATTTGCAGAAGAGGTGCTCCGCTTTGCAACATGGAACAGCAGCGAGAACCTCGCTATTTTACAGGAAATCTCAAAGCGTTTTGAAGCCGCAAATCCCGGCGTAAAAGTGCAGGTAGAATCCTACGGTGATGGTTATGACAAGAAGCTCATTGCAGCATTCGGGGCCGGAAACCCACCTGATGTCATGTACATGTGGAACTACCCTAAGTACTACAAGTCTCTGATGCCTCTTGACGAGTTGATGGCGCGTGATGCTGAGAGCATGGATCTTGAGGATATTCCTGCGGGCCTAATCAATACCACGCGGATAGAAGGCAAGGCCTACGGCATTCCTGCGGGCTTCACCACTCATGTCGTCTTCTACAACAAAGATATGTTTGAAGCTGCTGGTGTTGCCGAGCCAAAAACAGGATGGACTTGGTCAGATCTGCGTGAAAAAGCCGCGCAATTCCGCGACAAGGGCAGTAAGACCTATGGTTTTGCTGTGGAAGCCAAGCCAGATCCATATGACTATGAGCAGTTCTTCTGGTCCAACGGTACGCGCTTTATTGCGGAAGATGGTAGTTCAGTTGATGGATACATGAACAGTCCGGAAGCTGTCGAAGTGCTGACCATGTTTGCTGAAATGGCGAAAAACGAAGAGGCAACGGTTCTCGGCATTGGTGATAGCACCTCTGGCTCTGCACTCTTTAAAGGTAGCAAACTAGCCATGTTCCAGAGTGCGATGTGGTCCAAGGGGGGCATCGACAAAGCAGGCATAAACTATGGCGTTGCCATGTTACCTGCGTTTGGTGACAAGCCTGTTCATTCATCAATCGGCGCCTCTGCTATGTCCGTCGCGAAGGCGACGAAAAATCCTGAGCTGGCTTGGGAATTTGTTAAATTCTACGCCTCCCCAGAGGCCGTCAAGTTGCGTGAAAACGACTTGCCAATCCGCACAAGTGTCGCTGAAGAGATGAACCTTACAGCTGACCCGATCTACAAGCCATTTTTTGAAATGCTGGCCCTTTCTGATCGGGAATCCAACGCGTTTCTCAAGCACAAAAACTGGAGCAAGATCCAGACCAATCTTGAACGTGCGATTGAGGCGACCATGATCGAAAAAGGTAACGCTAAGAAACACTTGGACAGTGCTGTTGCGCGCTCGAAGCGTCACCTGAAATAAGAAATGTTGGGGGAGGGAGAGATGTCTACATTGGTCGTGCAGGATGAAGTATCCGAGGAGCGGCATCGCTTCATCGAAAAGCTAACACCATATCTATTCATCTCTCCCTGGATCTTGGGCTTCCTGTTTTTCACATTGGGGCCGCTCATCTTCTCGTTCATCATGAGCTTTTATGACTGGCCTGTGGTGGGAGAGCGTACATTTGTTGGGCTACAGAATTACGAGGTGATGCTGACAGAAGATCCGCTGTTCTGGGATAGTCTCTGGATTACCGTCAAGTTCGGTCTGTTCTTCGTGCCATTTAATGTGGTCCTTGGGTTATTGCTGGCTGTACTGCTCAATCAGAAAGTCTTTGGCACAGGCGTCTTTAGAACGATCTTCTATCTGCCCTCGGTAATCTCCGGCGTTGCACTGGTAACCATCTGGGCGTGGATCTACAGCCACGAATACGGCATCCTGAACTTTCTGCTTGGATTGGCAGGTATCGAAGGGCCGAATTGGTTGGGGGATCCAAACTGGTCGCTGCTGGCTATCGTGATTGCATCTCTTTGGGGCCTGGGCGGCACCATGCTCATATTACTGACTGGCCTGCAATCCATCCCGAAAGAACTTTACGAGGCGGCCAAAATGTCTGGTGTGCCAGCGTGGGCACGACTTATCTATATTACCATCCCAATGCTCTCACCCATGCTGCTTTTCACTGTGATCACGTCGATCATCTCAGCCTTTCAGCAACTCACAATTGCGCTGTTGCTTACCGGTGGTGGACCATTGGAGAGCACCTATTTCTTCGCCATGTACATTTACGACAATGCCTTCAAGTATTTCGAGATGGGTTTTGCTGCTGCAAACTCATGGGTCATGTTCCTGATCATTCTTGTCCTGTCCATGTTGGTCCTGAAATCATCTTCCGCGTGGGTTTACTATGAAGGGGAGATGAAGAACTCGGAGGCAGCTGATGACTAAAGCTCTCACATATGGTGCGCTGCTGTTTCTCTCAGCAATGTTCATCATACCGTTCTATTGGACATTCATCACGGCAGTAAAAAGCATTGGCGAGCTCTATCAGTTCCCGCCAGTCTTCTGGCCCGATGAGGTTATGTGGGATAATTTCGTCACCGCTTGGTTCAAGCAACCATTCGATGTCTACCTCAAAAACTCGGTGATTGTGGTGGTCCTTTCCACCATCGGGCAATTGTTTTCCTGCTCTTTGGTAGCCTTCGGTTTTGCCCGCTTCAAGTTCAAAGGCCGTGATGCCATTTTCGTCCTGTTGCTCTCCACCATGATGATCCCGTGGGATGTGAAAATGATCCCGCTCTACATGGAGTTCAACATGCTCGGCTGGATCAACACGCTCAAACCACTGATCGTTCCGGCCTACTTCGCAGATGCATTCTTCGTGTTCCTGCTGCGCCAGTACATCATGACTGTACCCATCGAGATTGACGAAGCCGCCCGCATGGATGGCGCCAACTCCTGGCAAATCTATTGGCGTATTCATCTGCCGTTGATGATGCCTGCTCTGGTGTTGGTTGGCACGTTCCACTTCATGAACGCGTGGAACGACTATCTTGGTCCACTGATTTATCTGAACGACCAGTCCAAATACACACTCACGCTGGGCCTTTCCATGTTCAAAGGTTTGCATGAAACGGACATCACGTCCATCGCGGCCATTACTGTGGTTCTTTGCATCCCGCCGCTGATCCTGTTCTTTTTTGCGCAGCGCTACATCATGGACGGCTCAATCGGCTCCTCGGTGAAAGGATAAGGCATGACGCTATTTGACTTCGACCGCGTGCCATTCTCCCGCCACCAGCGCTTTACAACGCTCTCCATGATGCGCGGTCGGGATGATGAACAACGCTGCTATCTACGCTATGTCGCTGGTGGAGATGAGCGACCAAGCCTGGGCCGCTTGTGCAAGCTGGAGTTTCTGAGCAAGGATGGCACAGTACTCACCCCTCAGTTCACGCTGTCTCCACATCGTCTGGATGTTGATCTGTTCTCAAATGAGAGAAAGCAGGGATATGTCAGCTTCTGCATTGGTGAGGGAGAACTGCTACATATCAAAGGGCAGGACGTCTCACTGAAGTTCGCCTTGGAAGGCTCCCGTTATGATTACGCTTTCCAACACCCCAACGGAGACCAATGCATCGTTGCAGCAGGCGAAAACCTGCGACTGACACCGTTCACAACAGCTGGCAATGCTGTTGTTGAAGGCAACTGGCGCCGCGATCATGCAGACAACGTTTCCCTGATCTTTTCTGGAGAGCAGTTTGAAGGCGGTATAATCCTTCACCGCCGCCTCTGTTCTGAAGTCGAGAAACAATCCTTTGAAGAAGCTCAGGCAATATCTCGGCAAGCCTTTTTCAACTGGCATGGCAAGCAAGACCAAAGTGAAGCGGAGCAACTCGCCACCTACCTCCTTTGGGCAAACACTGTTCCTGCAGAAGGAGCGCTCACGCATCCGTCTACCTACATGTCCAAGAATCATATGATCAATATCTGGAGCTGGGACAACGCCTTTTCTGCAATCGGGCTTGCTGGCATCGATCCTGATCTGGCATTTAGTCAGTTCGCTGCAATTTTTGACTGGCAGGATGACAGCGGACTACTGCCGGATTTTGTGCACGATGCTGGCGCTTCCTTTGCATTCACAAAACCACCCGTCCACGGTTGGGCACTCCTGCATATACTGGAAGCCTATCGTGACAGCTTCAACTCAGAGCAACTCGTGTATCTCAGAGACAAGATGGAATGCCAGCTCAGCTATTGGCTCACGCATACACGCGCAAATGAACAGGAACTTCCCAGCTACTTTCACGGCAACGACAGCGGCTGGGACAACGCCAGTTTCTTCGATCACGGCGGCCCCGTCGTTGGGCCAGACCTGCCAACATTCCTATGCCTGACAGCCACCTGCATTGCACGGCTCTACTGTAAATCAGAAGATTCGAATACGGCGAGTAAGTTTGATCATATCAGCAAGCAACTGAAAGACCTGATGATAAATCAGTTATGGAACAACAAGACCTTTGAGTTCCGCAAACCTGCTCAGCCAGACTTGGTCTTGCCAGATACTAGCCTGGCGCAGTTTATGCCTCTTCTGCTTGGCAGTGACCTGCCAAGAGAGATTGCAGGCAAACTCATAGAAAGGTTCAATACTCAGGGCTTTCTCACTGAATGGGGACCTGCTACAGAAAACCCGCAAAGCACGTATTATGAGGCCGATGGGTATTGGCGTGGTCCAATATGGGCTCCAACGACACTACTGATCTTTGACGGTTTATGCCGGCAAGGCGAAATCCGGCTGGCTCACGAGCTGGCAAAGCGGTTCATGAAAACCTGCGAGGCCTCAGGAATGGCGGAAAACTTTGATGCCTTGACTGGAGCCGGTCTTCGCGACAAAGCCTTCGCTTGGACATCTGCTGTTTATCTTCGTTTTCAGAATGTGCTTTCCAAAGCGCAACTGACCCCAGCTTGAGTACCCCATGGCGCAAAGACCGACGATCAAAACAATTGCTAAGGAAACCGGGCTTTCAACGGCGACAGTGTCGAAAGCGCTCAATGCCTCACCGCAGGTGCGCCCGCGCACGCGTGACAAAGTATTGCAAGCGGCCAAAGAGCTGGGATACGAACTTAACATCAGTGGCGTTCAACTCCGAACTGGCAAGACATATCAGATAGCTATGATCACAGTCATTGCATCACCTGATGATGACGAATGGGCAGGCGTTGGTTACACCCAGCTGATCAGCGGAATCTCCCGCGCAATTGAGCATACGCCTTACAGAGTTGTGCAGCATCAGGTTGCCAGTTTTGATGATAGCTTCGAGGTGATAAAACGCATCGTTCAAAATAAGAAAGCGGATGGAATCATCATCTCCGGGACGAGACCAAATGATCCGCGCATCAGCTTCATGCAGGAGCAGGACTTTCCGTTTGTTACCTACGGAACCAGTGACGCCAGCTCACCCCATGCCTTCGTTGACACCGATAACCGCCGTATTGTGACGATCTGTGTTGAGCGTCTGCTCTCCAAAGGCCATCACCGCATCGCGATGATCAATGCCAGAGAAGAGTTGAACTACACTCAGAACCGTATTGAGGCTTACAAAGCCGCACTGTCAAAGGCGGGCCAAACATTCGACCCTTCACTGCTTGCTTACGGGCGCCTGACACCGGCCTTCGGGCGCGAACAGCTTTTTGAAATGTCCATGTTTGATGAGCCGCCGACTGCCTACATCTGTGCCAATGAAGCAACCGCAATGGGGGTTCTCTCAGGCTTTCAGGTGCGTGGCATGGAACATGGCAGGGATGCTGTCGTTATTGCGACAGATGACCTGAACGTGTCTCAGTATTTCTCACCCCCAATTACAACATGTTATCTCCCGATATCAAAGCCAAGCGAAACGCTGGGCAAGTTCATGCTGGACTTAATTGGCGGTGGGGATCCCATAAACCTCCAAAAGCTCTTCGTACCAGACCTCATCGAACGCGGCGCAGATACCTGTAGCTTGGAGAGACAATAAGGGCTCTTCAGCCGCTCCCATCCGCAATCAGAGCAACATCCTTATACCCTTGCTTTGCAAGCGCCTCTGCACTGCGCCATGCTCGCAGGCCTGTGCGGCAGCAAAGGATGATACGATGTGCCGGGGGGAAGTCGTGCAGGTCGAGCTCATCGGAGGCCAGACGCAGTGCGGTTTTGCAGACAAGTTGTGGAGCTTCCGACGCATCTCGAAGCTCAACCACAACGTCGTCCTGCCTCAGTTCACTAATTGAGATAAAGGGTGCATGCCAGTCCGGTTCTTTGGCGTTGAGAAATGAAAACCCGCCGAACTCAAAACTCTTTAAGTCTACTGTGATGAGACGACCTAACGGACTTGGCGAAAAGTCCAGCAGTACTGCTAAAGTCATTTGTGCTTGCATTGCTCCGATGCTTCCGACTGCAGACCCGAGAACTCCCGCACTGGCACAATTAACAGAGTTGGTTGGCGGGGAAGGGAACACTGCTCGCAAAGACGGCGCACCGCCACAAAAACCTCCGAGATAACCGGATGTTCCAAACGCAGAGGCTGAGATAAGCAGTTTGCCTTGTCGGTAGCACTCATCTGAGAGCGTGTAAGAGGCAGCAAACGTATCGGCGGCGTCCACGATGATATCTGCCTGGGCAATCAGTCCGCCCGCATTCGCAGGGTCCAGAGCAACGTTGAGGGCGCGCAGTTCCACCTCTGGGTTGTACCCATGTAACCGAGCTGCCGCCGCATAGGCTTTGCTCTCCCCCACATTTGCGAGTGAGTACAAGGGCTGCCGGTGCAGGTTGCTCTCCTCAATCACATCGGGATCGGCAATCGTGATGATACCCACACCAGCACCAGCAAGGTATTGCAGAACAGGACAGCCTAAACCTCCGGCTCCCACGACAAGAACGTGAGCGGCTCGCAACCGCTCTTGTCCTGCTGCTCCAACTTCAGGCAAAATCATCTGGCGGTCATAACGTTTCATTGCTTACAAGCCTCCACCCATTCCAGAGTGCGAGCGGTTGGGTCGTGTGCTTGCAAAATGTCAGTCACCACCGCTCCACTGTCTGCACCAGCTTCAAACACACCGGCTAGTCGTTCTGGCGTTAACCCGCCTATAGCAACAAGAGGTGTCTCTCCAACCATTTTTTTCCAGCGGCTGACCCGCTCTAGGCCTTGTGGTGCCCACTTCATCTTCTTCAGCTTGGTCGGGTACACCGGCCCCAAAGCAACGTACTCAGGCTTGAAGGAGAGGGCGCGATCTAACTCCGCTTCATCGTGGGTAGAAAGGCCATAGCGAACACCAGCCTTCCGGAGTGCAGCAAAGTCAGCACTGTCCATGTCTTCCTGCCCAAGATGAACGAAATCACAGCCAAGGTCTAATGCCAGCTCCCAATAGTCATTGATGATCAGTTGAGTGCTGTGCTGATTGCAAAAGTCTCGAGCCTGAGCAATTTGCTGTCGAATAACCTGTTTAGGTTGCTCTTTGATCCTCAGTTGAACAAGCTTCACGCCATGGGGGACAAGCTTTTCAATCCAGTCCGCGTCTCCGGCAATCAGATAAAACCGTTCCATCAGATCAACTCTGCCATGCCAAGGGTTGGGGTAGAGGGAACCGCCATGTCGCGTGGGTCCATAGGGTCTGCGATGTATCCATTCCGCCCTGCTTCAATGGCTTGCGCCATGGCCTGAGCCATCAAAGTCGGGTCACCTGCTTTTGCAACTGCGGTATTGAGCAGAACAGCATCCATGCCAAGCTCCATTGCATGCGTTGCGTCAGAGGGCCGTCCAATACCTGCATCCACGATCAAAGGAACATCCAGGAAGTGCGCTCGCATGGCTCGCAAAGCATCGGGATTTCGCAGGCCCTGTCCAGAGCCGATGGGTGCGCCCCATGGCATCAGCAGTTCACACCCGGCTTCCAACAGCTTTTCGCCAACCACAAGGTCATCAGTTGTGTAAGGGAATACTTTGAAACCATCAGCACAGAGAACCCTCGCAGCTTCGACCAATCCAAACACATCTGGCTGCAGAGTGTCTGAGTTGCCGATAACCTCTAGCTTGATCCAGTCGGTCCCAAACAACTCGCGAGCCATTTGTGCAGTCACAACGGCTTCTTGCACGCTATGGCATCCAGCAGTGTTGGGCAGAACCTTACAGCCGCTATCCTTCAGCAACTCCCAAAAACCCGCACCTGACCCGTCCGCCGTCTCGCGCCGCAAAGAGACCGTGATGATCTCTGCTCTGCTGGTCTCAATTGCTTTTCGCAACACTGCAGGAGAAGGGTATTGTGCTGTTCCGAGCAACAACCGAGAGCTGATTCCTGTACCGTAAAGCTGCATGTTACCCTCCCTGCATAGGCGCAAGAACTTCCATTCGATCGCCTTCTGAAAGGGATGTCTCAGAATAGTCCTCACGAGGAACAAAACTGCCGTTCAAAGCCGTCGCGATAGCGGGGCTGGTGAACTCCAGTTCAGTAAGAGCATCGGCCAAGGTTTCGCTGGTGACCTCGCGTGGTTTCGCATTCACGATAATCTTCATGTGCAGGTCTCCTTTAAAAGATGGTGTGCTGCTTGTTGTGCCAATGCTGGCGCAAGCAGGAAGCCATGGCGGTAGAGGCCGTTGAGGTGAAGGGATCCGTCATGTTCGAGCAGTCGAGGTAAGTTGTCTGGAAAAGCAGGCCGCAACCCCGCTCCAATTTCGACTACGCTGGCCTCGGCAAAAGCAGGGTGAATGGCAAAAGCTGCGCTCATCATTTCTGTAAGGGACCGCAGGGTAGGAGGGCGGTCAGAGTTGCTTTCCACCATAGTCCCGCCAATCATGAACAACCCATCCACCCGCGGCACCAGATAAAGCGGCATGCGTGGGTGTAAGAGCCGGATGACACGAGACAGCTGAACTTCAGGACAATGCAAAATCGCCATCTCACCGCGCACAGCCCGCAAGTCAGGAAGGCTAGCAGCCGTGGCTGTGCAGTTGAGATCAACCTCAGGAGGTGCGCTGGTACCAAAACGGATCTCTACTCCAAGCCTCTGAACAGCAGTGGCCAAATCATCAAGTGCCTGTCTTGGGTCCAGATGAGCTTCCTCCGCGAAATACAGCCCACGCTCGAACCGTCCTTTCAATGCTGGCTCCAGTTCTGCGATTGCTTGACCGCTTACCTCGCTAAAGTGTGAGGTCCGCCGTGCAAAACGGGTCAGCTCAGCCTGATCGCGCGGCGGAGTAACCACCAGCGTTCCGTGCCGGGTAACAAGCGTTACCTGAGACCACCAATCAGCGGCCTGCACCCCAAGTGTAACAACGTCTTCTTCTGCGCTTTCACGCTCGCAAAACGGAGCAAGCATGCCGCCGGCAAACCGTGCGACACTGCTTTCGCCCGGTTTAGCGGATTTTTCAAAGATAGTGACGGATGCACCGCGCTTTGCCAGCTCATAGGCGGAAGCCAGCCCCGCAAGGCCAGCTCCTGCAATCGTAATCACTGCTCTGTTCCTTCAAGTGGCAGATACAGCTTGCCACCTTCCCGGAACTTGGCCGCCATGGCCTCCATGCCTTCCTTTTGCGCTTCCGCGCGGATGTCATGGGAGATCCGCATGGAGCAGAACTTCGGTCCGCACATAGAACAGAAATGAGCCACTTTATGCGCGTCTTTCGGTAGCGTTTCATCATGGAACTCTCGCGCAGTATCCGGATCGAGAGAGAGGTTGAACTGATCCTCCCAGCGGAACTCAAAGCGTGCACGGGACAAGGCATCATCCCGCCGCTGGGCACCCGGCAAACCTTTCGCAAGATCAGCTGCATGAGCTGCAATCTTGTAGGTGATCACTCCGGTTTTTACATCATCCCGGTCCGGCAATCCCAGATGCTCTTTTGGTGTCACATAGCAAAGCATGGCACAGCCAAACCACCCGATCATCGCAGCACCGATGCCGGAGGTGATGTGATCATATCCGGGCGCGATATCCGTGGTGAGAGGGCCAAGCGTGTAAAACGGTGCCTCATGGCAGCATTCCAGCTGCTTATCCATGTTTTCTTTGATCTTGTGCATGGCCACATGACCGGGGCCTTCAATCATCACCTGACAATCCTTGGCCCATGCAATCTTGGTCAGCTCCCCAAGCGTCTCCAGCTCGGCAAACTGGGCTTCATCATTTGCATCTGCAATGGAACCCGGACGCAATCCATCACCAAGAGAAAACGCCACATCATACTGGCGGCAAATATCGCAGATCTCGTCAAAGTGCTCATAGAGGAAGCTGTCTTTGTGATGATGCAGGCACCACTTCGCCATGATGGAACCACCACGGGAGACAATCCCCGTCACGCGATTAACGGTCATCGGCACCATGTGCAGGCGCACGCCAGCATGGATGGTGAAATAATCAACCCCTTGCTCTGCCTGCTCAATCAACGTGTCACGGAAGATTTCCCAAGTCAGCTCCTCCGCAACTCCATTCACCTTCTCAAGCGCCTGATAAAGCGGGACGGTCCCAATCGGTACAGGACTATTGCGGATGATCCATTCACGGGTGTTGTGAATGTTACGACCGGTAGACAGATCCATCACCGTGTCAGCACCCCAGCGGATCGACCACACCATCTTGTCTACTTCCTCTTCCATAGAGGAGGTTACAGCAGATGTACCCATATTGGCGTTGATCTTAACCAGAAAGTTCCGCCCGATGATCATCGGCTCACTCTCAGGGTGGTTGATGTTTGACGGAATGATCGCGCGGCCAGCAGCCACCTCATCACGTACAAACTCCGGTGTTACATAATCAGGGATGCTCGCACCCCAGTCATTGCCACACCGCTCTTCTGCAACCACTTCCCGCAACTGGTTTTCGCGGATGGCAATGAACTCCATCTCCGGTGTGATAATGCCAGCGCGGGCATAGGCCAGCTGGGTGACGGCTTTTCCGTCCTTTCCGCGCAAGGGGCGAGGCTTCACCGGAAACTCAGGAACAAGTCGGTCGCCTTTCACAAAACCATTGTCTTCAGGCTTAATCTCACGGCCATCATACTCCTCCGTGTCACCACGTGCCTCAATCCACTTGCGTCGTAGAGCGGGCAAACCTTCAAAAATATTCGTTGTTGCCGTTGGATCCGTGTAAGGGCCGGAACTGTCATAGACTGGGAGGGGAGGCTCGCCTGCAGTTGGGTGAACGCTGATCTCGCGCATGGGCACGAGCACGTCTTCGTGCAGGCTGCCACGAACGTAGATTTTACGCGCTGCTGGCAAGGCACCGGTGGTGATGGATGGGTTTGGCGTCGTCATTATGGTGCTCCTCAAGTTTATAACTCGAAAAAGACACCAGATGAGTTTTGGCTGGGAAACGGCAGAAAGAGCTTCTGCTGCTAAGATCGCGGTTGTTACACTGGCCCTTCAAACAGGCCCCGCGACCCGTGCTTCCTACGCCAGTATCAACTGGGTCAGGTTCTAAGGGTCGCGTCGCCGAGCTTGCGCTCTGTCAGCCTCTCAGTCTCCTTGGTGAGACTCCCCTGCATACATGATTTTGCTAGAACGATTATGAACTAGTGTCAAGGCAGGTTCGGTTCAGGCGAGGTTCAGAAAACTTTTGTAAGTTGGATTTTATGAGAGGGGAGTCGCTGACACTTATTGGATTTTGCGGTTTGCGTTCCTATCTCTCATCTAAGAATTTCACATCTGGATATCGCGAAAAATAATATAAACGAATGCTTGAAAACTATTCTCTCCCATCCGTTTTAGCTGGCCCAATCTTGCGTCGACTGGAAACCTCACGTTTAACATTCTGGCTCGCAGTGCGCGCTCCGGCGGATGTGAAACTGGATTTGCTCCCACAAGGCCGTGAGCCGCAAAGCTACGAGCTGACACAAGCGCAAACCGAGGTAAACCTGATCTCAGCAGGGGCACATCTCCACTACCTCCTGATCGATCTACCTCTCCAAAGCCCTCTACCGCAAGACACTTGGATCAACTATCGCCTCGCTCTGCGTATGGAGGATGACGAGGAGGCTGGTTGGCAGGATCATTCCGTATGGGCGCTTGATCTTTGCTATGAAAATCAGGAACTCCCAGGCTTTCTACTGAGCTCAAAAGTTTCCTCGCTCCTGCATGGGTCCTGCCGCAAACCACATCACGAATCCGGCGATGGTCTGGTCGCAGCCGATCAGTTTCTGGCAAAGCACATCAGAGCTGAGAAGGGCACCAAAGTTGATAAGGAAAAATGGCCAGCTGCCCTCGTGATGAGTGGCGATCAGATTTACTCAGATGATGTTGCTGGCCCCATGCTGCGAGCTATCCATGGGCTCATCGAAAAACTCGGCATCACTGAGGAACAGCTGGCAGGCTTGGAAAGCAAAGTGCCTGCAAAGGCATCAGATTTCTACCAACACGGCGACACCTACTACCGCCGCGAAAAGTTTCTCCCAAGTCTGGAAAAGAACCGAAAGCTCTGGCTTGTCTTGTTCGGTGGCGTAGAAAAACCGATCTTCACTGCTGATCACGCCCATAACCATCTGATCACACTTGCTGAATTCTTGGCAATGTACCTCCTTGTCTGGTCACCAGCGCTATGGGATCTGGTTGAGACAGATGCACCCGAAGGACTGACACCAGAAGAAGCAGCGCTCTATGAGAGCGAACAGAAAATCCTGATGGAGTTTGTTGCGGGTCTCAGCCAGGTGCGCCGCCTGTTTGCCCATCTTCCGGTTGCGATGATCTTTGATGACCACGATGTCACTGATGACTGGAACCTCAACCGTGATTGGGAAGAGACCGCCTACGGCCATCCGTTCTCCCGACGGATCATTGGCAATGCCTTGTGTGCCTATATGCTCAATCAGGGGTGGGGCAACCGACCTGAAGCGTTCTCAGGTGGAACACTTGAAGCGATGACGCAAGCTGTCACGGTGCCCGGCACAAATAGCTACGATGAGTTTCTGGAGCATCTCTTCGCCTTTGAAAACTGGGACTATCACTGGGAACTAGACCCACCACTGCTGGTGTTGGATACGCGCACACGCCGATGGAGATCAGAGCGGGCAGGGTATCTACCCTCGGGTCTTCTGGACTGGGAAGCGGTCACAGATTTACAACGATCTCTGCGCGGAAAAGACGCCGTGCTACTCGTCTCCGCAGCTCCGATCTACGGCGTAAAGCTGATCGAAACGCTGCAGAAGCTGCTCACGTTCATGGGCAAGCCGCTCATGGTGGATGCGGAATACTGGATGGCACATCCGGGAACGGCAGATGGCATTTTGAACGTGTTCCGCCACCGCAAAACGCCAGATCGTTTTACGATCCTTTCTGGTGATGTGCACTATTCCTTTGTTTACGATGTCGAGTTACGCGGACATTCTCGTGGGCCTGACATCTGGCAAATCTGCAGCAGTGGCATCAAAAACGAGTTCCCGGCCAAACTGCTTGATAAACTCGACCATCTGAACCGCTGGCTCTATGCGCCTCGCTCTCCCTTGAACTGGCTCACCAGACGGCGCGGCATGAAGGTTATTCCGCGCAAACCTGTGGGCACGCATCATGGTCGACGCTTGCTGAATGCAAGTGGCATTGGATTAGTTGAGTTTGATGAACACGGCGGCCCAGATCAAATCAGCCAGTTGCTGCCAGATGGGCGTCAGGTTGTCTTCGTGCGCCGGGAAGAAGAAGCGCGCTGGGATTGATGGTGAAGAAAACTAGATCCAAAACAATACCTGTGGCCTGCAACTGTCACAGGTAACTGCAAGAAATCTATTGGATTTACTCAAATTACGGGTCTTATCTAATATATCATTGCCATATTCCGAGTTGTTGGTATGCTATTGGTATCAGGGAGAGTCTCGTGTCCAGCATATCCAAAAAAGTGGGGTTTCCAGAACATTCCAATCCGCAGGAGTGGCGTGAAACTGAGCAAAGATCTTCACGTTATGCGGGCTTGGAAACATGGGGGACTGACGAAGTCCTCAAGGCCTTGCTCGGTGGTCAAATGCAAGCCCTCAACGCTGTCTGGTCTGCGTTGGGTGAGCTGGAAGCCGCAATTGATGCCGCTGCCCAAAGATTACATGGAACCGAAGGTAGACTTGTGTACGTCGGCGCAGGGACCTCAGGCAGACTGGGCGTTCTGGATGGCATTGAACTCATCCCTACATTTGGCTGGCCAGAGCATCGCCTGATCTATGGTCTGGCAGGCGGCGAAGCTGGATTGTTACGCCCGCAGGAAGGCGCTGAGGACAGCGAAGAAGCAGGCCGTGCTTTCATTTTGGAGAATAATGTCAGCGCTTCTGATGTCGTTTTAGGTGTTGCAGCAAGCGGCACCACACCTTTTACCCGCTCTGCCATTCAAACCGCCAGAGGCGCGGGGGCTCTGACCATATCACTGGCGAACAATCCGCAAAGCCCGTTACTGGCCGATGCCGAGCATGAAATCCTGTTAAGGACGGGTCCTGAAGTTTTGGCAGGATCAACCAGACTATCCGCAGGTACCAGCCAAAAAGCGGCGCTCAACCTGTTCTCTACGGCGCTTATGGTGCGGTTGAAGAAGGTATATCGTGGCTACATGGTGGATATGCAGCTGACCAACATCAAGCTTGATCAGCGCGCCAAAGACATGGTGGTCTCACTCACCGCTTGCTCTCAGGAAAAAGCCGCTGCGGCCCTGCATGAAAGCGGAAGCCAGATTAAACTGGCTGTCTTGCTGGTGCTGGGAGCAACAAAGCAACAGGCCATCAACGTATTGAATGAAACTCAGGGAGATTTGGGAGAATCTCTTCGGGTGCTTGGGTTACATCAACCTGATTGATTTATGCGCGCATTGCGATCCGTTTAGATCGTAATGTGCCAACAGGAATATTCGCCCGCTGGGGGGCAGGCGAGTTGCGATACCGACGGTTTTTCAAGGCGGTATTCGATTATTTGTTATGGGAGGAAATAATGAAACACTATTTGTCATCAGGCATTGCTGCATCCCTGCTTCTGGGCTCCGCATCCTTTGCTTTTGCTGCTTCAGAACTGACAATTGAGAGCTGGCGTAACGACGACTTGAGCATCTGGCAGGAAACCATTTTGCCAGCGTTTATGAAGGCGCATCCAGAGGTCAAAATCAGATTCTCGCCAACAGCTCCAACGCAATACAACGCTGCACTGAATGCAAAGCTGGAAGGTGGAACCGCTGGTGATCTGATCACATGCCGTCCGTTTGATGGGTCGCTGGATCTTTACAGCAAAGGTTACCTGAAGAACCTGCAGGGCATGGCAACCCTCGACAACTTCCCGGATTCAGCAAAAGGGGCGTGGAGCACAGATGATGGCAGCGCAACCTTCTGTGTGCCAATGGCCGCTGTGATCCACGGCTTCATCTACAACAAGGATGCTTTTGCTGAAGTCGGTGTTGAACCACCGAAAACTCAGGCAGAGTTCATTGCTGTTCTCGACAAGATTAAGGAAGACGGCAATTACATCCCAATGGCGATGGGCACGTTGGATCAGTGGGAATCCGCTGCAATGGGCTATCAGAATATTGGGCCAATGTACTGGAAAGGTGAAGAAGGTCGTAAGGCAGTCGTTGCTGGCACCGGCAAGTTGACGGATGATGGCTGGGTAAAGCCTTTTGAAGTGCTGGCAAGCTGGGGGCCGTACCTTGGGGATGGCTATGAAGCTCAATCCTATCCGGATAGCCAGACACTGTTCACACTGGGCCGCGCTGCAATCTATCCATCAGGCTCTTGGGAAATTGCAGGCTTCAACCGCGATTCAGACTTCAAGCTTGGCGCCTTCCGTCCACCTCTGCCAGCAGAGGGTGACAGCTGCTACATCTCAGACCACACTGACATCGGCATTGGCCTGAATGCAGCCTCGCCAAATTCTGAAGCTGCCATGAAGTTCCTTGAGTGGATGGGCACCAAAGAGTTCGCAGAACTCTATTCCAACGCTGTGCCGGGCTTCTTCTCCTTGTCCAAGCATGAGATCTCGCTCACTGATCCATTGGCAGACGAGTTCATCTCCTGGCGTAAAGACTGTCAGTCCACCAACCGCTCTGCGGCACAGATCGTTTCTCGCGGTACTCCAAACCTCTGGAACGAAATGTGGGTCGTGTCTGCAAACGTCATCAATGGCAAGCAGACGCCTGCGGATGCAGCGAACCAGCTTCAGAAGGGGCTGAGCGCCTGGTACGAACCTCAGATGGATTAAGCCATCTCTCTGACTGAATACAAAACAGCAGATGTGCGGACTGACCCGCGCATCTGCATTGCAATGAGAGATGATGGAATTGGAACAGGACCTTATGGTCAGTGAGCGGAAGAAGAAGCCGTTCCGCTGGCATGTACTTGTCTTTTTGGCACCGGCAGTCATCGTTTACACGATGATTATGATCCTGCCGCTGGCCGAAACCCTGCGCTTTTCGTTCTTCCAAAGAGATACGACCACGCAAGTGATCTCGTTTGTCGGCTTGGAGAACTACATCAAGCTGTTCTTCGATCCGTACTGGGTCAAGCCGTTCCTCAATTCGCTTTGGAACAACTGCTATTTTTTCCTGATCCACATGCTGGTGCAAAATCCGATTGGTGTCCTGATTGCGGCTTTGCTCTCCATGGTGCATCTGCCGGGCAAGAAGTTTTATCGCACTGCCATCTTCATGCCGACCCTTCTGTCCTTCGTTGTGGTCGGGTTCGTCTGGAAGCTCATGCTCTCCCCGCTATGGGGCGTTTCCAAAGGTCTGATGAAGTCTGTCGGGGTTGGCAGTTGGTATCTACCGTTCCTCGGTAAAGAAGAAACAGCGTTGACCACACTTTCTCTCATCTCTGTCTGGCAGTTCATCGGCATTCCAATGATGCTGATTTATGCTGCGCTTCTCTCTATTCCCGACGAGGTGATTGAAGCAGCTGAATGTGATGGCGTGACCGGCATTTCCCAGTTCTTCAAGATCAAGCTGGTCCTGATCCTGCCAACCATCGGCATCATCTCTATCCTAACCTTCGTGGGCAACTTCAACGCGTTTGACTTGATCTACACCACGCAGGGGCCGCTTGCGGGGCCAAATTTCTCGACAGACCTGCTGGGCACGATCTTGTATCGAACGTTTTACGGGCAACAGTTGCAACCCGGTGACCCCAACATGGGTGCCGCCATTGCGACGATGATGTTCTTCATCATCCTGATGGGTGTTGCTGTCTATCTCTTCTTTATTCAGCGCAAGCTGACCCGCTACGAGATGTGAGGCGCAAATGGCTATTTCTCGTGCAAGACGAAACCGAATGGCAGAACTGGGAGCGCATGTAATCCTGCTCACGTTTGCAGTGATCGCGCTTTTCCCTGTTCTTCTCATTCTCATCAATTCGCTCAAAACCAAAAAAGCAATCTTCCGCAAGCCCTTGGAACTCCCAACCTCCGAAACACTGGATCTGGTTGGGTATTCAACAGTGCTGCAGCAAGGCAACTTCCCGCTATATTTCTGGAACTCGCTGTTCGTGACTGGTGTGAGCCTGTGTCTCATTCTCCTGTTTGGGGCAATGGCAGCTTTTGCGCTCAGTGAATACAAGTTCCGCGGTAATCGCCTCATGGGTCTTTATATGGCGCTGGGCATTATGATCCCGATCCGTCTGGGAACTGTCGGAATTCTCCGCTTGATGGTCGCAACGGATCTCGTGAACACGCATTGGGCTCTCATACTGGTCTACACAGCGCAAGGCCTGCCACTGGCGATCTTCATTCTCTCCGAGTTCATGTCGACAGTGTCATCAGACCTCAAATCCGCTGGTCGTATTGATGGCCTTTCAGAATACTCCATCTTCTTACGCCTCGTACTGCCTCTCATCAGGCCCGCAATGGCAACAGTGGCTGTCTTCTCCATGATCCCGATTTGGAATGATCTCTGGTTCCCACTCGTTCTGGCCCCCGCAGAGCATACCAAAACACTCACACTGGGCGCTCAGGTGTTTGTTGGGCAATATTCCAACAACTGGAATGCAATTCTCGCTGCTATGGCACTGGCAGTTATTCCGGTCCTCATTCTCTACACGCTCTTTTCACGCCAACTCATTCGCGGCCTAACATCTGGAGCAGTCAAATGAGTAACAAACCTATCCGCGTGCTCGTGGCTGGCCTAGGAAACATGGGAAAATCCCATGCTCTGGCGTATGAGACCAATCCGGGATTTGAGATCGTAGGGCTGGTCAATCGATCACCGGTGGAATTGCCTGAAGAGTTGAGTGGCTACACCATCCAATCTGACTTTGCGCAGGCACTGGTTGAAACCAAACCTGACCTTGTGTCCATCTGCACTTATTCAGACAGCCATGCTGAATATGCGGTTATGGCGATGGAAGCAGGGGCAGATGTGTTTGTAGAAAAGCCACTGGCAACCACTCTGGAAGATGCTCAAAGTGTCGTGGAAACTGCTCGCAAGCTGGGACGGAAACTGGTGGTTGGTTATATCCTGCGCCATCACCCATCATGGACAACCCTCATAGAGCAGTCGCGCAAACTGGGCGGGCCTTACGTTTTCCGCATGAACCTCAACCAGCAATCCAGCGGCGCCACGTGGCAAACCCACAAACAGCTGATGCAAACCACATCACCGATTGTCGACTGTGGCGTCCACTACATCGATGTCATGTGCCAGATCACCGACGCCAAGCCGGTCGAAGTGCGTGGCATGGGCGTGCGTTTGAGTGATGAACTGCCCGATGACATGTACAATTACGGCCATCTGCAAGTCCTGTTCGAGGATGGCTCCGTCGGCTGGTACGAGGCAGGGTGGGGCCCGATGATGTCGGAAACCGCGTTCTTCGTCAAAGATGTCGTCTCGAAAAATGGCAGCGTCTCGATTGTCATGGAAGGCGAGGCCCGTTCGGACGATATCGACATGCACACCAAAACCTCCACCATCCGGGTTCATTACGGAGAAACGGATGCGAACGGCGAGTTTACACGCAAAGACGATGTACTCAGCATGGATGGTGAACCGGGGCATCAGGCCCTGTGTGATCGCGAGCAAGCCTTTGTGCTCACAGCTATCCGTGCAGGGCTGGATTTAGAAGATCACATGAATGCAGCGGTAAATTCTCTGGCTGTCGTATTGGCGGCAGATCAGGCTGTGCGCACAGGCACGGCTCAGAAACTGGACTTGTAATATGGCTAACTTGAAAATCTCATCCCTCTACAAGTCTTTCGGTGCTGAGAATGTACTGGATGGTATCAACCTTGATATCCAATCCGGTGAGTTCCTCGTCTTGCTCGGGCCATCCGGCTGCGGAAAGTCCACACTCCTGCGCATCATGGCGGGGCTGGAAGACGAAAGCGCGGGCGATATCGCCATTGAAGGCAAATCCATCGCACACCTTCCGCCGTCTAAGCGTGAGATCGCCATGGTCTTTCAAACTTACGCGCTCTATCCGCATTTGAGTGTGCGGGGAAACATGGAGCTGGTCCTGAAGCAAGCAGGATACTCAAAGGTTGAAATCAAGGATCGCGTTGCAGAAAGCGCTCGGGCTCTGGAACTGGACCCCTTGATGGACAGAAAGCCTTCTCAGCTCTCAGGTGGACAGCGCCAACGTGTTGCAATTGGCCGTGCAATTGTGAGAGATCCCAAGATTTTCCTGTTTGATGAACCTCTCTCAAATCTGGATGCAGCATTGCGTGGACAAGTGCGGTTGGAAATCGCACGCCTTCATCAACGTCTGTCAGCAACTATGGTTTATGTGACCCACGATCAGGTTGAGGCTATGACACTGGCAGATCGTATCGTGGTTCTGAATGATGGCGAGATCCAACAGGTCGGCACACCGCGAGATCTTTATGAGCGACCAGCAAACCTGTTTGTGGCAAGTTTCATTGGCTCCCCTAATATGAACTTCCTTCAGCTGGAAAAACTGAGTGAAAACAGTGCGCAGTTGAAAGATGGGACACTTCTTCCAATCTCCAACAATGCCTCCGTCATCCCTACTAAAGTCACACTCGGCATCCGTCCTTCCCATGGCATTTTGCATGATCAAGCAGCGGAGAGCTATCTGAAGGCAGAAGTCTTGCTGGAAGAATACCTAGGAGACACCACCTATGTGCATGTTGAGTTAGAAACTGGTGAGCAAATGGTTATTCGCGAAGATCCAGAGATAACGCGCCGAGCTGGTGACCAGGTCTACGTGGAGCTGACGCTGTCAGGCGTACATCTCTTCAATGCTGATACAGGAAAGCGGATGGACGTCAGCATCTCTGAACAGGAAACTGCTTAGGTCATAAACTGAGGGGACATACAAGCTTCCCTCAGTTCTCATCAATCTGCGGTTTGTAGTCAAACTCGATGAACTGCAGAAACTTGCGCAAGATATCGGTTTCATAGTTCTTTTTGTAAATTGCGCAAAGGTCTGCCGGAATGTCTTCCTTCAAGCGAATGAAACGTACGTTCTTGGATTTCTGACTACGAAAACAGTCGCTGACTAAAGCAATCGCCTGACCAGAAGCAACCAGCGCCAACAAGGTACTTGGCTCCTGAACCTCAAAGGCAGCTTTAGGGTAGAAGCCCTGATCTTTACATCTTGCAATCAAAAACGGCGTCGAGTTGGACATGCTTCGGTCCAGAACAGCCATTTCCTCATCTTTTAGCTCTTCCAGTCCCACCACCCTGCGATCCTTGAGAGGGTGCGTGCTAGGCACTGCCAGTGTAAGGTTTTCTCTCACCAATACTTTTGAGTTTAAGGCAGGCTCATTGAGTGTATCGCCATAGCGGCAGATACCCAGATCAATGATGCCGCCATCCAGCGCTTCCTTCTGTTGATTGGGCGCCAACTCGGTAAAATTCAGAGAACAATCCGGATGCTTGCTCTTGAAATCCGAGAGCAGGTTCGCAAATCCATCCAGAAAGGCGCTGCTCACCATCCCGATGCTGAGGGTCGAGTTTTCCGCACGTCCCTGCCGCTGAGTGTTGGTAATGGCGTAATCCAACGTATTGAAAATCTGCTCGCACTCACGTTTCAACACGCGCCCCGCAGCAGTCAGAGAAACATTTCGTGAGTCACGCTGAAAGAGAGAGAGACCGAGGGCAACCTCCAACTCTTTGATTTGTATGGACATCGGTGACTTAGAAATATGCAGCTCTTCCGCCGCACGCCCAAAGTGTCCACTTACTGACACTTGATGGAAGTAACGCAGCATTCTCAAAGTAATACGGCCTGATGTGATTAGATCGTGCATGAACTTGTTTTGTTATTCTTATTTTGTTCTAGGTTGTAGCTCTTAAAGTTCTACTATTTTTATTCTATATGTTCTGTAAGAACTATAATCTACGAAATAATACGTATGTGACGTGGTTTTCTACGTAATATTTTCTAGTTTGTTTCGAACTTCGAAACGATTGATATATTTAAAAAACTTAATAATTGCCTCTCAGGCAACTAGGTTGACCTCATCAAAGGGAATTAAATAAAAGGTGAGGCAAACTATGCAATCGGGTCAGTTCACATTCGCACCTACGCAAGGTGAGTGTACTGCGCCTGTCGTATGCCGCGCTTTCACTGAGACTGACGGCTCATACTCGCGAACTCCCACCGTGTGTATGTCCTCAGCACTGACAATTCCTGATAAAGCTCCAGAAGGTTCTACAATCGCAGGTGTTTTACATTGTTTTTCAATGACAAAGCATTTGTTGGATGCGGGTGGCCATCTCAACTGTCCACGTGAAGGTGGGTACGGTTAGTCGCCTTCCGGCGCTTCAAATTTCTCCCCAACCATAATCAACAACTTACCTCAGGGCCTCTGGGAGGAGCTCATAATGTTCGCAACAGGTTTTCTTGGCATCGCTACACTGATCGTTATTGCTGTATTGGCTTCAATCAATCGCAAAGCGATCAATCTCCGCACTGTAGGGGGGGCACTTGCCTTACAGATTGGTATCGGCGCTTTCGTGCTCTATATTCCAGCTGGCCGTGCTATTCTTCATGCAATGTCAAAGGGTGTTTCCGGTGTGATCGACAGCGGTCGTTCCGGTGTTAACTTCCTTTTCGGCAACCTCACCAACGGTACACTTTCTGAAACTGTTGGTTTTGTGTTTGCCTTCAACGTGCTTTGCCTCGTTATTTTCTTCTCCGCTCTGATTGCTGTTCTGTACCACCTTGGTGTTATGCAGGTCGTCATTCGTGTCGTTGGCGGTGGTCTGGCAAAACTGCTCGGCACCCATCAGGCCGAATCCATGTCTGCGGTTTCCAACGTTTTCGTTGGTCAGACAGAAGCTCCACTGGTTGTGAAGCCTTACATGCCTAAGATGTCTGATAGTGAGTTCTTCGCTATCATGTGTGGTGGTATGGCATCTGTTGCTGGTACTGTTCTCGGCGGCTACGCATTGATGGGCGTTAAGATTGAGTTCCTGCTCGCAGCATCCTTCATGGCTGCGCCAGGCGGTTTGCTCTTCGCAAAACTCATCATGCCTGAAACCAAAGAAGTGAACTACACAGTAGACACAAGCGCTGACTTTGGCGACGAAAAGCCAGAAAACGTGCTGGCTGCTGCCGGTCAGGGCGCAATGAATGGTCTTCAGCTTGCTGGCGCAATCGGTGCAAACCTTGTTGCAATGATCGGTCTCATCACTCTGGTGAACCTGATCCTCGGCGGCGTTGGTGATCTGGCTGGCTTCAGCCTGTCTCTGGAAATGATCCTCGGCTGGATCTTCGCTCCAATCGCTTACCTGCTGGGTGTTCCAATGGCTGACATCGGTGTTGCAGGTTCTCTGATTGGTAAGAAGCTGGTCGTAAACGAGTTCGTAGCGTACCTCGACCTGAAGAACTACCTCGTCGATGCCACAGCAATGGACATGGGTCTGCCGATTATTCAGGAAAAGACCAAAGCAATCGTTTCCTTCGCTCTCTGTGGCTTCGCAAACATCTCTTCCATGGGTATTCTCATCGGTGGCCTGGGTGTTCTGGCTCCAAACCGCATGAACTTCATCGCGAAATACGGTCCTCGCACTCTGTTGGCTGCAACTTGCTCAAACCTCATGAGCGCAGCGATCGCGGGTATCTTTATCTCCTTGGCAATGTAAGAGAGTTTTCTTCCTTAATCTCTGAAATTGCCTGTGACGGGGGGAGCCTAGCTCCCCCCGTTTCTATTTGTATTAGAAAAACAGACCGCGCTACGTTGGGGGTAAGCGCCTACCTGCATCACAGGAACGAAGCGCTAGCTGCTAACGCCTTCTTCGATAACTTCTCGTGAGCCTTGCGGAGGCATTTCCGGGAACGCCGGAAGCTTCGGATCAATCTCATCCCACGATGGTGCTCTACTGGAATACACGTTTACCTGAGGCTCGATGACCTCCGGTTGGTCAACAGCAGATGCACGCACAAAGATCAAATCTGTCATGGCTGAGTTGAGTGAGTAAACCGCACTGCCGCAGGTTGGGCAAAAGCCCCTTGTGACTACATTTCCACTATTTGCAGGCTTGTCAAAAAATGTGAGCTCCCCAGTCACTTCAACCGCTTCTTTGGGCAGAGCTGCATGAGTGCAATGTCCTGTTCCGGACGACTTGCGACAGTCATCACAGTGACAGTGTGCGGTAATCTGCGGCTTCATTGTGGATTTCAGCTGTACATTCCCGCAAAGGCAGGACCCTGTAAAAGCGCTTTCCATGATACTATCCTTAGTCAATGTTGAGAGATGACTTAGTGACTTGTAAATTGCAAGTCACTATTCACAATAGGAGAGATTGGCGGTATGTCAACCGAAAACCGTTCCGGCTGCCCGATCGCAAATACGCTGGATATTGTGGGAGACCGTTGGAGCCTCCTGATCCTGCGGGACATGTTCAATGGAAAGAAGATCTTTTCAGAGTTTCTGAGCTCACCGGAGAAGATAACCACGAGCGTTCTGACAGTGCGTCTCAACCAGTTGGAAGCGGCTGGATTGGTGAAAAAGGAGCTCTATCAACCGAACCCAAAACGCTACCAGTATCTCTTGTCTGAGTCGGGAAGGGACATTCTACCTGTGCTTCGGGAAATGTGCCGATGGGCCAACAAGCATATGCCCGAAACCTGGATCCCGCCGGAGAGCTTTATGGAAATGAATCCATGAGAAAGGCTGGACGCGATATCCAGCCTTTCTTAACTTCCAATGATGTCCTGCGGTCAGAATAAAACCGACGGCAACCATGTCGCTATCTGAGGGAAGAACCAGACCAGTGCCATCCCGACAATCTGCAGCAGGATGTAAGGCAACACCCCTTTGTAGATCATGCCTGTTGTGATCTCAGGCGGTGCTGCCCCGCGTAGGTAAAACAGCGAGAAACCAAACGGCGGCGTCAGGAAGCTGGTTTGCAGATTGATTGCGATCATCACAGAGAGCCAGATTGGATCAAAGCCCATCATCAGCAGGGTAGGGCCAACGATCGGAAGCAAGATCACCGAGATCTCAACGAAGTCCATGAAAAAGCCCAGTGCGAAAATCAACGCCATCACAAACAGCAGCGCGCCCATCTCTCCACCAGGCATCGCAGAAATCAGCTCTTCAATGCGTGTATCACCTCCAAGGCCGCGGAAAATCAGCGAGAACACACTCGCTCCAATGATGGTCGCAAAGATCATCGCTGAGATGGAGAGCGTATTGGTCATCACTGGCGCCAACAACTGAGATCGCCACATGCGCATCACGCTTTGCAGCAGACCACTTATGCCGATGATTAACAGCACGATCGCAACAAACGCCAAGCCCCAGTCAGCAGCTGTCAGCTCGCTCTTTTGCAAGCGAATGGTAGTAAAGCCTGCAAGCGTAATCACCGCCAGCAACGCAACAACACTGGCTCCAAGCAGCAGGTTTGACTTGCCGTTGCTCAGCCGGAAACCAGCAAGCAGCAAAGCGCCAACAGCACCAACCGCAGCAGCTTCTGTTGGTGTCGCGACACCGCCCAAAATTGAGCCCAGAACGGCAATAATCAGAGCCACCGGTGGAATGAGCACAGATGCAATCCGCCGCACTGAAGTTGTACCCAGCACTTGTTTGTCCATAGCAGGCGCACAGCTCGGTTGAAGATAAGCGCGGACAAGCAGATAGACGATGTACACACCAACGAGCATCAATCCGGGCACCAGCGCTGCAGCAAAGGTCTGCCCCACACTGATTGTCTCAACCGTGAACTTGCCCTCAGCAAACTGGGCCTGCTGATAGGCGTTGGACATCACCTCAGAAAGGATGATCAGAAGTGTTGAGGGCGGAATGATCTGCCCGAGAGTGCCAGCTGTACAAACCGTGCCAGCAGCAAGTTTCGGATCGTAGCCATTACGCAGCATGGTGGGCAATGCAATCAGCGCCATCGTCACCACAGTCGCACCCACAATACCAGTGGAAGCTGCGAGCAACCCACCAACAAGCACAACGGAAATACCTAGACCACCACGAAGAGAACCGAACAGCTTGCCCATCTCTTCCAGCAGATCCTCTGCAATGCGGCTGCGTTCAAGCACAAGGCCCATGAACACAAAGAGCGGGATCGCAATCAGCACGTTGTTTGTCATCGTGCCAAAAATGCGCTGCGAAAGCGCACCCAGCAGGCCTGTATCAAACGTGCCAGCCAGCGCGCCAAGAACAGCGAAGAGAACGGCAACGCCAGCAATCGTGAAGGCAACTGGGTAACCCAGCAAAATCGCAAAGCACAGGCCCGCGAACATAAAGATATCGAGAAACTCAATCACAGCTTTGGCTCCTCAACATCAACACCACACAAGAAGAGGCCATCGCGTAAAATACCAGAAACACCCTGAATGATCAGAAGGCCGCAGAATGCTGGAATAAGGCTTTTAAGCAGAAAGCTCGCAGGAATGCCGCCAACAGAGATCGGCCCCTCTAAGATCTTCCAGCTGTTGTAAACAAAAGGCCAGCTGATCCAGAGCAGCAGCCCAACAGTTGGCAGCAAAAAGAGCAAAGCACCGATCAGGTTGATAATGGCTTTGGCCTTGGGAGAGGCCTGCCCGTAAAAGATGTCGACGCGCACATGCTTGTCAGCCAGAAGCGTGTAGCCCGCGCCAAGCATGAAAACAGCGGCGTGCATGTAAAGCACACCTTCGCCGAGAAAGATGTAGCTGATGCCAAACAGATAACGCAGCAAAACAATCGCGAACTGTAAAAGCAGCATAAACAACGCAAACCAGCGAATGATATGACCAACCAGACGGTTGATAGCGTCGAGTTTCAAAACAACAGAGGTCATCGGTGGGATCCGATCAGGCCAGAGTTTTTTCTTGGCTTTCTAGAGCGCCCCTTCGAAAAATAGATACTGATTTTCGGAGAAAGGGACGCACTAAACTGACGAAAGCAGGAGAGCAGCCGGGGTGATGTACCCCGACTGAGTATTGCGCGGAAAATTCTGACAAACCGGGAGTTAGCCAGAAGACTGCAGCTTAACCGTAGTTGATGTCCAGAAGGCGCATATTCATCTGGCCGTTGTCTGCCAGAGGTTTGTATTCCTTCATGGATTCACGGTAGGTGAGGAAGCTTTCAGTGATGCGCTTTACCAACTCATCATCGTTCTGGCGCAGTTCACCAATCACTTCACCCGCAGCGTTGCCCATTGCCAGAATAACGTCTTCTGGCATGTTGCGAACCATGACACCTTTTTCCGCAACCAGCATCTTCAGAGCCTTAGCATGGTTGGTGGTGTATTCAGTCCAAACATCGTTGTAGAGCGACGAGCATGCAAACGCGACAACTTGCTTCAAGTCATCTGGGAGTGCACTGTAAGCCTCAGAGTTCACAGCACATTCTTCAGCCGAAGATGGCTCGCCCACACCTGGGAAGTAATAGTTCTTGGCAACCTGATAAAAACCCAGAGCAGAGTCAGTCCAAGGTCCGATAAACTCACCTGCATCCAGTGTTCCTGTCTGCAGTGCCTGGAACATGTCGCGGCCACCCATTGCTTGAACAGCCATGCCCATCTTGGTGCACATCTCAGAAGCAAGACCAGTGGTACGGAAGCGTAGACCTTTCAGGTCCTCAGCCGAGTTGATTTCGGTGCGGAACCAACCAGCTGCTTGTGGGCCAGAGTTGCCACACAGGAACGGCTTAAGATTAAAGCGGGCATACATCTCATCGTAGAGCGCCTGACCACCGCCATGGGCCATCCAGCCATATTGCTCATCAGCGGTCAAACCAAATGGCTGAGATCCGAACAGCAGGAAGCCTTTGGACTTAGAGCCCCAATATGCCGGAACAGAGTGGTAAAGTTCAGCAGTTCCCTCCGATACTGCATCAAACACACCACGACCCGGAACAAGCTCACCAGCTGCATAGAGTTTTACCTCAATGCGGCCACCGGAAAGCATGGTGATACGGTCTGCAAGCATCTGCGCTGCAACGCCAGGACCCGGAAGGTTCTTTGGCCACGAGGTGACCATCTTCCACTTGATCTTGTCGGAAGCAACAGCCGGAGCTGCCAGAGCAGAAGCAGCGGCGACGCCAGTTGCTGCAACACCTGCGCCCTTAAGAAAATCACGTCTTTTCATAATTTTTCCCCTCAAAAATTAGAATAACAAGGGGCCGCGAACTGCGGTCCCTTATCGGTTTTTGTTTAAAGTCTGGAGTGCCAGAATACGCGGCTAGACCAGTTTGCCCGGAAATGGAGTAGCTGTCTTAATCAGGAAAGGTTTGTACTCCCGAGTCAGTTACTTACCTAGAGATGGTAAGTTCAAACCATTCTCCTTGGCGCAATCAATTGCCAATTGGTAGCCTGCGTCCGCATGGCGCATGACACCTGTCGCAGGGTCATTCCACAGCACACGGCCAACACGCTCATCAGCTTCTTTCGTTCCGTCACAACAAATCACCATGCCGGAATGCTGGGAAAAGCCCATGCCAACACCACCGCCATGGTGCAGAGACACCCATGTTGCGCCAGAAGCAGTGTTCAACAGCGCATTAAGCAGCGGCCAGTCAGAAACAGCATCAGAGCCATCCATCATGGATTCCGTTTCACGATTTGGCGACGCAACAGAGCCGGAATCCAGATGATCACGACCAATCACGACAGGAGCCTTCAGCTCGCCATTGCGAACCATCTCGTTAAACGCAAGCCCGAGGCGGTGACGCTGTCCAAGGCCAACCCAGCAGATACGTGCTGGCAACCCCTGGAAGGAGATACGCTCCCGCGCCATATCTAGCCAGTTGTGCAGGTGCGGATCATCAGGAATGAGTTCCTTCACCTTTTGGTCTGTCTTGTAGATGTCCTCTGGATCACCTGAAAGCGCTGCCCAACGGAACGGACCAACACCTTTACAGAACAACGGACGAATGTAGGCAGGGACAAATCCTGGGAAGTCGAAGGCGTTCTCTAAGCCTTCTTCAAATGCCATCTGACGGATGTTGTTCCCGTAATCCACTGTTGGAACACCGCGTTCATGGAAGTCCAGCATCGCCTTCACATGTACTTTCATGGAGGCACGGGCCGCTATCTCAACGGCCTTCGGATCGCTCTCGCGTTTTTCTTTCCACTGCGCCATGGTCCAGCCCTGTGGCATGTATCCATTGATCGGGTCATGAGCAGACGTCTGGTCTGTCACGATATCCGGACGAACACCACGCTCAACCAGTTCAGCAAAAATGTCAGCGGCATTGCCGAGCAAGCCAACAGACTTGGCTTCAGCTGCAGCCGTCCAACGCTCAATCATCTCCAGCGCTTCATCAAGCGTCTTGACTTTCTCATCAACGTATTTGGTACGCAGGCGGAAATCGATGCTGTCCTCGTTGCACTCAACGGCCAGACAAGAGGCTCCAGCCATGACTGCAGCAAGCGGCTGAGCGCCACCCATACCGCCAAGACCGCCAGTCAGGATCCACTTGCCTTTCAGGTCTCCGCCATAATGCTGACGGCCTGCCTCAACGAAGGTTTCGTAAGTGCCCTGAACAATGCCCTGTGAGCCGATGTAGATCCACGAGCCCGCAGTCATCTGGCCGTACATCGCCAGACCTTTTTTATCCAGCTCGTTAAAGTGATCCCAGTTTGCCCAATGCGGTACAAGGTTGGAGTTAGCGATCAAAACACGTGGTGCATTCTCATGCGTGCGGAATACACCAACTGGCTTACCGGACTGCACCAGCAAGGTTTCATCAGCTTCCAGCTTTTTGAGGCTATCGACAATGGTGTCGAAATCTTTCCAGGTGCGCGCAGCACGGCCAATGCCACCATACACCACCAGCTCATGCGGGTTTTCAGCCACATCAGGGTGCAAGTTGTTCATAAGCATGCGCAACGGTGCTTCCGTCAGCCAGCTCTTGGCATTCAACTCTGGCCCGGTTGGTGGAAAGATATCGCGCGTATTCTTGCGAGGGTCTTGAGTGAGCGTATCGGTCATTGTCGGCTCCGTTAGCGACTTGTACTGGCGCTTGAAAAGGCCCCGGCAAGGGCATGTGCTTCTAACTGAGTAAGAATGGATTTGAGAGTGGTTCGCGTCTTGTCCGCACTTTCTGGAGCGTAAGCCCACGGGCTCTGCTCAAACATGTAGGCCCGCTGCGCTGTCTCCATCTGAATGGCGTGCATGCTAGTCTCGGGCTTGCCATAATGGCGTGTTGTCCAGCCACCTTTAAAACGCGCATTCACTACAGTTTCTACGCTGGCATCTGCACGGCAGGCCTCAACAGTGATCTGCTCAATCATCGAAGCACAGGTTTGCCCGCCATTGGTGCCAATGTTGAAGACTGGCAGTTCACCTTCAAACAGAAACGGGATATTGGAGCGGATGGAATGGCAGTCGTAAAGAACAGCGACACCAAACTTCTGCCGCACACGCTCCAGCTCTTCGGCAATCGCCTCATGATACGGTGCATGGAACTTAGTGCGACGCTCTTCAACTTCATCCTCAGATGGTTCATGCCCATCTCGATAGATTGAGCGTCCATCAAAGTCAGTCAGCGGGCAAAGAGTGGTGGTGTTCTGGCCCGGATAAAGCGATACATCTGCAGGGTCACGGTTGGCATCAATTACATAACGATGCACCGGTGTCTGGATTACACTCGCGTTTTCCAGCAGGCCGTCATAAAGGCGGTTGATGTGCCAGTCCGTATCAGCCAGCGCGTGCCCAACTGGGTTGAATCTGTCCCAGATAGCCAGCGGCACATCTGTGCCTCCATGCGGCTGGGCAAGAACAATCGGGCTGTCACCACGTTTGATCAGGGGGGAGAAAGAACAGGTCAATCAAGCCTCCTCTAACTTGAAAAACTGGGCTTTGCTGGCCGCATCAAAAATTCGACCAGAAGCAACAAGCTCAGCCGCTTTTTCCAGATCTGGCGCCATGTAGCGATCGTCTTCCAGCTCTTCCACCTCTGTGCGTACAGCTTTGATGACTTCCTGCAAGATCGGACTGGTTTTGAGCGGAGTACGGAACTCAATGCCTTGAGCCGCCATCAGCAACTCAATGCCGATGATCTGGGAAAGGTTGGCGTTCATATCAATCAAGCGCCGTGCAGCATGGGTCGCCATGGAAACATGGTCTTCCTGATTGGCACTGGTCGGCGTTGAATCCACGGAGCACGGAGCCGCACGTTGTTTGTTCTCGCTGTAAAGCGCTGCAGAGGTCACGTCCGCAATCATAAAGCCGGAGTTGAGGCCCGGATTTGGCGTCAGGAACGGCGGCAGACCGTAGTTGAGTGCAGGATCAACCAGCGTTGCGATCCGGCGCTGCGAGATTGCGCCAATCTCGGCAATGGCAAGTGCGGTCTGATCTGCAGCAAACGCTACAGGCTCAGCATGGAAGTTGCCGCCAGAAACAATGGAGCCGTCTTTGAAGACAAGCGGGTTATCAGTCACCGCATTGGCTTCAATCTCAAGCGTATAAGCAACCTGAGCAAGAAGCCCCAGTACGGCACCCATCACCTGAGGTTGGCAGCGCAGGCAGTACGGATCTTGCACGCGCTCATCATCCTCGCGGTGGCTTTCGCGGATGGCAGAACCAGACATTAGCTCGCGAATGGTAGCAGCGGCAGAGATTTGGCCTTTATGACCGCGCAGCTCTTGGATCTCTGGGCGGAACGGAGCGCCAGAGCCCATCAACGCATCGACGGACATAGCACCGGTAATCAATGCAGTCTTCGCAAGACGATGTGCCTGGAACAGACCCGCAAGAGCAAGCGCAGTTGAAACCTGCGTGCCATTGATCAGCGCAAGGCCTTCCTTCGCTGCTAGCTGAATAGTCGGAATACCAGCCAACCGCATCGCTTCTTTGCCAGAAACACGCACACCACCAAAGAAGGCCTCTCCTTCACCGAGCATCACAGCTGCAATGTGAGAAAGCGGAGCCAGGTCACCGGAAGCGCCGACGCTACCCTGACCCGGAACCACTGGCACAACATTGTGCGCCAGCATCTGTTCAAGACACTCAATCAACTCCCACCGCACACCGGATGCGCCGCGACCCAGCGAGGCGAGTTTTAGCACAATCACCAAACGCACAATGTTTTGCGGCAGCACATCACCAACGCCGCAGCAATGCGAAAGAATGAGGTTCCTCTGCAAGGTAGCAGTATTATCGCTAGGGATTTTGACAGAAGCAAGCTTCCCAAATCCCGTATTCACCCCATACACTGGTGTATCGCCCTGTGCCGCTGCATGCACAACAGCAGCAGCTCGTTCAACGCCCTCTTTGCAAGAGCGGTCCAGTTCTACATTGGCCTCGGTGCGATAGATCTGCTGAAGCTGAGAAAGTGCAATTTCTCCCGGTTTTAAAATCAGTTTAGGTTTGGAAGAGACGGTGGGGGAACTAGTCATAAATGCCTCAGTGCTTAATTTGCTTGTGTTTTTGTGATGTCTTTGCCGAGGAAATACAGGCGGTTCAGTGGGTTGAACCCGATCCGATAGGCCAGTTCGGCTGGCTCCTTTACATCCCAGATCGCAATGTTTGCCTGCTTGCCTGCTTCCAAAGTTCCGCAAGTCTCCGCTTGCCCCAGTGCTTGGGCTGCATTGCGAGTAATCCCAGCCAGCGCTTCCTGCGGTGTCATGCGGAACAAAGTGCACGCCATGTTCATACACAGCAGAAGCGAGGTGAGGGGAGAGGACCCCGGATTAGCATCTGTCGCCAGAGCAATCGGAACACCGGCATCGCGCAATTCCTGAAGCGGAGGATGCTGAGTTTCACGCAGGAAGTAGAATGCGCCCGGCAGCAAAACGGCAACAGTTCCAGCTTCCTTCATGCTCGCAATACCGGCGGCATCCAGATACTCCAGATGATCAGCGGAAAGCGCTTTGTGGCTGGCTGCCATAGCCGTGCCACCAAGGTTGGAGAGCTGCTCAGAATGAATTTTTACTGGCAGGCCAAGCTCCTGAGCCCGGTCAAATACGCGGCTGACCTGCTCAGGTGAAAACGCAATCCCTTCACAGAAAGCATCAACCGCATCAGCAAGGTTCTCGGCCTGAACAGCAGGGAGCACTTCATTGCAAACAAAGCTGATATAAGCATCACTGCGTCCTTCATACTCAGGCGGCAACGCATGTGCGCCGAGAAAGGTGGTCAGGACCTTGACTGGCCGAAGTTCACCAATCTTGCGGGCAACTCGCAGCATTTTCAGCTCGGTATTTAGATCCAGCCCATAACCAGACTTAATCTCCAGAAGTGTCACACCCTCCGCCAGCAATGCATCAACGCGTGGCAATGCATTGGCTAACAGGTCTTCTTCACTGGAAGCGCGCGTAGCAGCAACAGTGGAACGAATACCACCACCGGCGCGGGCAATCTCTTCATAGGTCGCACCATTCAACCGCATCTCAAACTCACGAGCGCGGGAACCGCCATAGACAATATGCGTGTGGCAATCAACGAGAGACGGTGTTGCGAGGCGTCCGCCAAGGTCGGTTTGTCCAGCCTCTTTCCAGTCCTCTGGCAAATCCTGCTCAGGGCCAATCCAACAGATTGTGTCGTCTTCAATGGCAATCGCTGCGCCATGGATCAGGCCATAACCATCCGACTGCTCAGAAAGAGTTGCAGCTGTCAGGTTGGTGAGTACGGTTCTCCCGCTTGTCATGGACCCTCCCGAGATTCCACGTGAATTCACTTCAGTAAAAATCTACATGGAAATCGCTTAATGTCTATACATAAAAAATGTGCAATGTGCGTAATTCTTGATCCAATGCGCCTGAGGAGATTGAATAAATAGCTAAATTAAGCCATTTATGTCATTATGTGGTGATATTTTAGAAAAATGATGTGGTTGTGTGAGTTGCATTTATGTATATGCTTATTAATGTAAAAATGATCTGAGCTGATCATCGTTTCACATCAAACCTATTGAGTGAGCAATGAAAACCATCTTTGCAGGGCAGGCTTTACTTCCCACTGGTCTAACTGAAAATGTGCGCTTGCGCTTGGACGACAATGGCACAATCAAAGCCGTTGAGACTGGGGTAAAACCTGAAGGCGAAGAGGTTTCCGGCAAAAGCAGAATGATCTGTCCTGCTCCTGCCAACTTGCATTCACATGCCTTCCAACGCGCAATGGCTGGCATGACAGAAGTGCGCCAAAAGGGAAAAGATAGTTTCTGGACCTGGCGTGAGCTCATGTATCGCTTTTTGGGGCAATTGCGCCCGGAGCAAGCCGAGGCAATCGCAGCGCTGGTCTATATGGAGATGTTAGAGGCTGGCTATGCCAGTGTGGGTGAGTTCCACTACCTCCATCACCAACTAGATGGAACACCCTACGACACCCTTGCAGAAATGAGCGATCGCATCTTTGCCGCTGCCAGCCAGACAGGCATCGGCCTCACGCATCTGCCGGTGCTCTATTCCTACGGTGGTGCAGGCGAACAGCCACTCAGTGGCGGTCAGCTGCGGTTCGGCAATGATCTGGATCGTCATCTGCAACTCATTGAGCAAGCGTCGAAAACGCTGACTGCCACTCTACCTGTTGACTGTCAGGTCGGCATCGCACCACATTCACTACGGGCAACCAACCCATCTCAGTTGCGCGAGATTGCTTCCACGTTTGCAGGCAAGCCTGTTCACATCCACATCTCAGAGCAGATGAAGGAAGTGGAAGCCGTTCAGGAATGGCTGGGCGCACGGCCAATCGAATGGTTATTGAGCAATGTTGATGTGCAAAACAACTGGTGTTTTGTGCATGCAACCCACATGACTACAGAGGAAACGGTAGCCATGGCGAAGGCTGGTGCAGTCGCAGGTCTTTGCCCGATTACGGAGGCGAATCTCGGCGACGGCATCTTTAATGGCCCAACATTCATCGAAGCTGGTGGTGTCTATGGTGTCGGCTCGGATAGTAACCTGCGTATCTCGCTCTCTGAAGAACTGCGCATTCTTGAATACAGCCAACGCCTGCGTGATCAGTCTCGCAATGTGATGTTGTGTGGGGAAGGCTCTGTCGGCACGGCCATGTATCAGGCCTCTGCCAAAGGCGGTGCACAAGCGCTTGGTCGGCGCACTGGTGAGCTGAAGGAAGGCCATCTGGCTGATGTGGTTGCAATCGACACCACTCGCGTTGAATTTGCAGGCCTGAGACCAGACCAATATCTCGACTATTGGATTTTTGCAGGTGATGACCGTGTGGTGACTGATGTCTGGTCGGCCGGGCGCCACATGGTGAAAGATGGACAGCACATCCACCGTGCAGCTATCACGGCTAAATACAGAGAACAGCTTGCAGTTTTGCTGGAAGCAGCCTAACAACGCGCCAAATCAATTCCAAATGAAAACGACAGGACAAGCGCTTGCGATCCTATAAGGAAATTAGAGGTATTTTGCAGGAACGGATCACCAGCCAGCAATGGCAGCCAGGTGATTTGTTGCCAAGCGAGCAAGCGCTTTCTGAGGAGTTTGGGTGTACCCGATCAACCGTCAACCGCGCGATGCGAGAGCTCGCGGATGCTGGACTGGTCGAACGCCGCCGTAAAGCTGGTACCCGTGTCGTTCAACCGAAATCCCATCCTGCAACCATTTCCATTCCAGTGATCCGGCAAGAAATCGAAAACAAGGATCAGTCTTACAAGTACCTGCTACTGGAGCGCCTGGAAGCCCTGCCGCCGGAAGATGTTCGTGCCCAGCTTGGATTGGAGCAAAATGAGAAAGCTCTTTTTCTGAAAAGCTTGCATTATGGTGACGGCATTCCGCAGCAACTTGACGTGCGCTGGATCAATATCTCAGCATTGCCTGAAGCCTCGCAGGAGAGTTTTGCGGATATCGGCCCAAATGAATGGCTGCTACAACGCGTCCCACACCCAAACATTGAGCACGTCTTCCGCGCAGACAAAGCCACAGCTGAGGAGCAACGGCTCCTGCAGCTGCAAGAGTGTGAGCCTGTTTTCACGATTGAGCGTCGCACATGGATTTCAGGGCAGGGCATAACTTATGTACGCCTTGTGCACCCAGGCAGCCGTTACCGTATGGCAACACGCAGTTCAGCAACCCCCACCTTCAACTAGCGAAATCTAGCCAGTATTTTGCTTTTCCTTTTGCTCCAGTTGGGCGAAGTGATCTTCCAGCCGGATTTTGCCGTAGCACTTTCCAATCATGTCCATCCGCATGGCACTCAGGAAAAACTGGATCGGCCCATAAGTTTTCACGGATGTGAACGTCTCCAGCACCCGCTGTAGTGCGATGCTGATCCAATTGGGGAGATGCGTGATCCTGGTTTTTTTGCTCAAGCTTTTAAAGGCGATCTCAGCCAACTCGTTGTGGGTGTACTTCACCGGACCACCAACCTCGGCGTAGGCTTGGCCTTCCTCGATAATCTCAAAGCAAGCTGCGGCGAGGTCAGCCCCGTGGATCGGATTGATGCGAAAGTCTCCAGAACCAAACATGTAAACCCGGCCAGATTTCGCCATGCCCCGGAATTCCTCAATATCTGAGAAGTACCCGCTTGGAGAAATAACTGTGCTTTTGATTGGTGCTGACTGAAGCACCTCAACAAAGTGCTGTTTGGCGCGCACGAGTTTCACATTCAGCAGTTTACTCGCGTTCAGCACATGGACATATGCAAAATGAGGGATGCTGTTTTCTACTGCTAGATCGAGCAAGTTTTTGTTGGCCTGATAATCCACTTCGTTGTAACTCAAGCCGTCTTTCTGGCGGGTAATACCGAGCGCAGAGACGACAAGGTCAACCTCATCCATCAGCCCGATCAAGCTGTTTGGCTGAGTAACTTCCCCCTCAAAAAACTCACTGGCTTCAAGGCCTTTCGTACGGGCTGCTTGTTCATTGCGCACAAGAGCACGGACGCACCAGCCCTGCCGCTGATAATAGGAGGTGAGATAAGAACCCAGATAGCCGGTTGCGCCTGCAATTACGACGGTCTTCATTACAATTCCTCAAACGATCAGGTGCCGCAAAAGGTCTGCTGCCAATGAAAATACGAGGCGCCGAGTACCTTTTGGATATTCCGCCCCAAGGAAGTGCGTGCGTCAAATAACAGCTCTTCACCGGGCGAGAGGCTTTTAAGTTTCTATGGGATGAGGTCGTGCAGAAGTGTGCTGAAACAACTCTTATTCCCACTCTCAAAAAATGGGAGCTTCTACCGACAAAATCAACCGATAATTGTGCATAGTCAAGGTTTCAGGACAAAGTGGATAAGCAATAAAAAGGGGAAGAGCCTTTCAGCTCTCCCCTTCTGGTATTGAGTGGCCTCTTGTTGCAATCAACCTTTGCCTTGCCATGGAATGAGCAAGCGCTCCAAATACCGCATACCAAGTTCAATGGTGTATCCAATAAGCCCGATGACCATGATCCCGATCACCACCGTATCCGTTTGCAAAAAGTTCTTTGCAATCATGATCATGGAACCGACGCCCTTGTCCGCTGCAACCAGTTCTGCAGCAACAACAGTGCCCCAGCAAACACCCATGGCTGTTCTGAGGCCAGTGAAAATCTCCGGCAGCGCGTTTGGCAAAATCACATGAAACAGGATCTGTGTGCGAGACGCTCCAAGTGAATAAGCGGCATGCACCTTGGTGATCTTGACGCTGTTCACTCCAGATCGCGCTGCAATGGTCATGATAAACAAGGACGCTAGGAACAGCAGGAAGATCTTTGCGGTTTCATCAATACCAAACCACAGAATGATCAGTGGAATCAGAGCAAGCGGTGGAATCGGACGCATGAACTCCACGATCGGATCGAATAAACCGCGTGCAATAGAGGAAAGGCCCATGGCCAGTCCAAGAGGAATGCCAACAAGTGCCCCTAACAGCACGCCTCCAAGGACGCGGAACACTGAAATGCCGATGTGATCCCAGAAGGCGACATTTCGGAAGCCTTCCGAAAGCAACTTGCCCATCCGGGTGAGAGTTGCATTGACAGACGGCCAGTAGAAGCTCTCCAGCATGCCGAGTGCGCTGGCAATACCCCAGGCAGATAGTAAAATGACAACAGTCAGGATCGAATAAAACCGACCTGAATTAACCGCGCTGGCATCACCAAAGCGAACGGTCTTCTGCTGCGTGAAAACATTGTCTTTAAGCCCGAGCCAGACGGAGACTCCTGAAGGCGGTGTATGGTGTTTGCTCATGTTGGCCTCCTATGCTGGTTCAAGTTCTTGGTCGTTGCCCATAATCTCTTCTTCCATGCCCCAAATAAGGGACAGGACTTCCTCACGCGTCTCCACAAACTCATGGGAAGCTTTGATCTGGCGTGGGCTCTCCACCAGTCCGCGGTCCGCAAACGGTAATTCGTATTCACGCAGAATACGGCCAGGTCGGGGGGCCATCACGATAAGTCGCTCTCCAAGGAACAAGGCTTCTTCAACAGAGTGTGTGATGAGAATGATTGTCTTGCGCGTCTCTTTCCAAAGTTTGAGCACAAGGCTCTGCATTTTCTCGCGGGTCAAAGCATCCAGCGCCCCAAGGGGCTCATCCATCAAGATCACTTCCGGATCATTAGCAAGGCAACGGGCTAAAGCGACGCGTTGCTGCATACCGCCGGAGAGCTGATAGACTGGCTTCTTGCCAAAATCCTGCAGGCCGACAATCTGCAAAAGCTCATCTACTTTGCGTTTGGTCTCCGCCGCAGGTCGTCCCGCCATTTTCGGTCCGAATGCGATGTTTTTTTCAACCGTCATCCATTCAAACAATGCGCCCTGCTGAAACACCATTCCGCGGTCAGAGCCGGGGCCAGTCACCTCCATATTCTCACGGATGATCTTACCGGAGGTGGGGCGAAGAAAGCCTGCAATGATGTTGAGAAGAGTTGTTTTACCGCATCCCGATGGACCAAGAACGGAGACGATTTCACCGTCCTTCACATTCAAATTGACGTTGTTGAGAGCATGGACTTGATCACCGTTGGGAAGGGTGAACACCATAGAGATATTGTCGGCAACTATTCCACTCAAAGCGCTTCTCCCGGTTCTTTGGAAAATGCCTGGTTCGCCCGGTCTTTTTATTGGAAGAATGGCGGGACATTGCCCGCCATTTTCAAAAGTCTCTTATTTAAGATAGCTGGCGTCGACGAACTGGGAGTAATCATCCAGTGCTTCATCAAGCCCACCAGCAGAAACCATGACATCAGCCACGCCTTTTGCTGCAGCCTGAATGCCACCGCCGAGCCAGTTCTCACTTAACTGCTCTTCATTGGTTGGGAAGCCAAAGTTCGCGATCATCTTCTTCGCTGGCTCAATGTCCATACCCGCAGCGCGCGCAATCTTGTCGTACATTGCGTTAGGGTCTGTGTTGTAAGCGGTGTTCGCCTGATTGGTGACTTCCATGAACTTCTTCACCAGCTCAGGATGTTCAGCGGCAAAATCGCTGGTCACATTCACCACATCAAAGGTATTGATGCCAACGGCTTCCTGCTCCGCGCCTGTCATCAGCGGGGTGCCAACCGTTTTCATCCGGTCAAGCGCACCACCAAAGGCACAGCCCATTGCTACATCACCGCGCAAAACAGCAACTGCTGCATCTGCCGGGTTCATTTGCACAAGGTTCACCTTGTTGAGGTCAACGCCCAAATGGTCCAGCGTGCGGATCAGCTTGTAATGGGTGACGTTGCCAATTGGAGTAGCAACCTTCTTGCCTTCCAACTCCTTGGCATTTGCCTTGGTAATACCGGTGTCATTGCGCACAATGCAAAGGTCGTTCTCAGCATAAGTCACGGCGATGCCGACAAGTTTGATTGGAGCACCGGAGGAAACACCAACAACGAAAGGCACGAATCCATTGCTGTACGCAATTTGCACATCGCCGGAAACCATAGCCTGAACCATTTCGTTTCCGTTGCCAAACGCCCGCCACTCAACTTCCAGACCCAGCGCTTCGTCGTAGGTCTTGTCAATCTGGGCTGCTTGGTTCGCGGTGGGCCATTCCAGAAAATAGGCTACGGTGATTTTATCAAGCGCGTGAGCAGAGCTCATACCAAGGCTCGCGACCATGCCTGCTGCAAGAGTCAGTTTTCCTGCAAGCTTCTTCAATACCATCTCTATTCCCCCTCTGCGGTGCTAAGTTCTTATTCCCTCTTTATTTTTACGCGTTCCCTATTCTTGGGACTTCCTTAAACCTAAGCTTTCAGCAATTGAGGACACTATGAAACCGCAGGTCCCGGTAGTGCCAGTTGGTGAAACCCGATGGAACCAGACAGTATTTCTCGACCCTCATTCATTTATAAGTGCCCAATCTGCCAATATTATTCTCTATATCTCTGCGGAAGATTAGGTTGGATCTTCTCAATAACAGTGGTTCCTCTGTATAAATAAACGAAGAATCCCATGTTCATGCTGATGTATATGAGCAATCACTACTTTTTGTGCTGCGACGCAGCAATTTATCTGCGGTCTCTGATAGTAATTCTATGCCCTTTGGAATTTTATCGGCGTGGATTGAAGAAAAGCCAAGGCGGAAATAGTTTTTACCTTGGTTCGCATCTGCAAAGAACACGTTCCCCGGTTCAATCAATACGCCCTGCTTCAGCGCCTCTTGTGCAAGAACTGTCGCATCCAGTTCAGGTGGCCCGCTCACCCAGAAGGACGATCCACCAAACGCAGAAACCTGCGCCCAGCCGGGAAAATGCGTTTCCATAGCTTCGCTTAGCGCATTCCAGCGACTTGAATAAGCATGGTGCAGCTTACTGATCAGCGCGTCCTGTGAGCCCTGTGCCAGAAACAGCGCAACACTGCGCTGGTTGTTGCCCGGCGGATGGCGGAGCATCAGCCGCCGCATGGCGCGGATTTCCTTGATCACCGGCTTCGGCGCCACAATAAATCCAATCCTCAACCCCGGCATGATGGACTTGGAAAGGCTTCCCACATAAAGCACCCGCCCGGATGCATCGACAGACCGCAAAGCGGCAGTCGGTTGCCCGCGATAGTTGGTCTCGTACTCATAATCATCTTCAATAATCAGAGCGTCGGACTGGGCCGCCCATTCCAGCACCTCGCGACGCCGTTTCATCGTCATCGTGGTGTTGGTTGGGAACTGATGGCTCGGCGTCACATACACCAGCTTGGCATCCCCAAGCATATCGGCCCGTATGCCTTCCTCATCCACAGGAATGGCCCTTATGTCGGAGCTCCTGAGTCGCACGATGTTTCGCACATCAGGATATCCGGGGTCTTCCACTGCAACAGGTGTATCCGGCTTCACGAACAAGTGCGCAATCAGAAACAGAGCATTCTGCGCCCCCATCGTCACGAGAATCTCGTCAGATTCAGCAATCACACCGCGCCGGATCAAGATGCGGCGCTGGATCTGCTCAATCAACATTGGATCATCAGCCGTAAAGCGGTCATCCGTCCAGGCATCCAGCCATTTGATGCTCATTGTCTGGCGCACACAATCCCGCCACGCACTGATGGGAAACAGCGTTGGGTCCACCTGGCCGTAGATGAACGGGTAGGGATAGCTGTGCCAGTTCTCGGTCTTCAAAATATTGAATTGAGTGGATGGTGTAAGCCTCAACTTGGAAGCCCAATCCACACGATCACCGGGAACTTGTTCCTTGGGCTGGACCCGATCAGGCAGCTGTCCCAGATTCTCAATCACCTCTGGTGACACATAAAACCCGGATCGTTCGCGGGTGATTAAATACCCATCCGCCGCCAGTGCCTGATAGGCCAACATGACCGTATTTCGTGAAACACTTAACCGCTTCGCCAGTGCTCGCGTTGAAGGAACCGGTGTGTTTTCAGCAAGTTGGCCGGAAAGAATAGCAGAGACGAGCATCTCCCTGATCTGGCTTTGCAGCGTCGTACTGTCATCCCGGTCAACGGAAAACAAGCTGTATCTCATGGCTGGCCCCTCCCTCCAAATCACGAGTGAAGTATCAGCATGAGTTCATCTGGCTCTATGGTCAAGAACAACTGGACCTATCTGACCTATTATTTCGGCGACAAGATATTTCTCACAGTACCTCTGGGGAACTGTTGGCGAATAACTCAGTGTTCTAGGAGAAAGATCGAGATGAGTGTCCTTGCAGAGCCGATTGAACAAACGAAAACCAATTCTCTTGAGCAACACTGGATGCCGTTTTCCGCAAACAAAGAATTTAAAAGCGCACCGCGTCTCATCACCCGTTCAGAGGGAATGTACCTTTGGAATCAGAACGGTGACCGACTGGTAGACGGGTCTTCTGGCTTGTTCAACGTGCCAGCAGGCCATGCGCGCAAGTCAATTGCAGATGCCGTTCATGCTCAAATGATGCAGAACGGATACACAGCGCCCTTCCAGCTGGGCCAGCCGACATCCTTTGAGTTTGCAGCCAAACTCACCAAAATTATGCCGGAGCCTTTCAATCACGTGTTCTTTGTGAATTCGGGCTCCGAAGCCATCGATACCGCGCTGAAAATGGTCATGGCCTTCCATCGTGCCAACGGTGATGCGCAGCGCACCCGCTTTGTCTCCCGAGAGCGGGCGTACCATGGCGTGAATATGGGCGGGGTCTCTTTGGCAGGTATGGTCAAAAACCGCGAAACCTTCCCGGTTGTCATGCCAAACATCGTCATGATGCGCCATACGTGGAACGAGGAGAATGCCTTCACAAGAGGTCAACCGGAAACCGGTGTGGAACTGGCAAATGATCTGCGGCGCTTCTGTGAGACCTACGGCGGCTCCACAATAGCTGCTGTGTTCATTGAGCCTGTTGCGGGTTCTACCGGAACGCTCGTCCCGCCAAAAGGTTATTTGGAGCGTGTCCGCCAGATTTGTGATGAGCACGGCATTCTGCTGGTGTTCGATGAAGTGATCACTGGCTTTGGACGTCTCGGCAAACCGTTTGCAGTGGATGCATTCAACGTAATGCCAGACATCATCACGCTGGCTAAGGCACTCACCAACGGAGCAATCCCGATGGGGGCCGTTGCAGCGTCGGATCAGGTCTATGACACCATCACAGAAGCAGCGCCAGAAAATGCCATCGAGTTCTTCCATGGGTACACATACTCGGCGCACCCTGCAGCCTGTGCAGCAGGTCTTGCGACGCTCAAGATTTATGAGGAGGAAGGCCTGTTTGATCGGGCAGCGGAGCTGAGCGATTACTTTCTTGATGCGATATGGTCACTGCAGGATATCCCGATTGTAAAGGATATTCGAGGTTATGGGCTCATGGGTGGCGTAGAGGTTCACCCGCTTCCCGGTAAACCGGGCATCCGCGGCAACGAGATGCAAAAGCGGTTGTTCTGGAACGGCTGTCACGCCAAATGGACGGGGGACACAGCCATTCTGGCACCAGCGTTCATTGCAGAGCGAAATCACGTTGATGAGATCGTGGACGCAATGAGGAAAACGCTCACTGCTGAATAGATCGAAGAAAGTATTGTTTTGAGAAGAGCACATTTGTGCTCTTCTTTTGTTTTTCAAATAGGTTGAGGGGAGGCGATCAATGACGAAGTCTATTCCGCAAAATGCGCGTGTCGTGATTATTGGCGGCGGCATTGCCGGGTGCTCAGTTGCGTATCATCTGGCAAAGCTTGGCTGGCAGGACATCGTGCTGCTGGAGCGTAAGCAGCTCACCTGCGGTACCACCTGGCACGCAGCAGGTTTGATCGTTCAACTCCGAGCATCCAAAAACATGACGCGTCTGGCAAAATACTCGCAGGAGCTTTATGGCGAGCTGGAAGCTGAAACTGAAATCGCAACCGGTTTCCGCCGCAATGGCTCAATCACAGTTGCCTTGACCGAAGAACGCCGCAGCGAGATCCTGCGTTCAGCTGCAATGGCACGGGCGTTTGGCGTGGAAGTAGAAGAAATCTCCACCTCAGAGCTTCTGGATCGCTATCCCTATGTAAATGCTGAGGATGTAACAGCAGCTGTTTACCTGCCAAAGGATGGGCAGGGGGATCCGGGTAACATTGCGCTTGCTCTTGCCAAAGGTGCTCGCCAACGCGGCGCGCAGGTGTTTGAGGGCATTAAAGTTACAGGCATTGCTAAGAAGAATGGTGCAGTCTCCGGTGTCTCTTGGCAGCGAGATGGCAGTGATGAGCAAGGCCATATTGCAGCCGATTATGTGGTCAACTGCGCTGGTATGTGGGCGCACCAACTGGGCAAAATGGCTGGCGTCAACGTGCCGCTGCATGCCTGTGAGCATTTCTATATGGTCACAGATAATATCGCAGGCCTTCCCCAACTCCCCACCCTGCGCGTGCCAGATGAATGCGCTTACTACAAAGAGGATGCTGGTAAGATCCTGCTTGGTGCTTTTGAACCCATCGCAAAGCCATGGGGCATGCAGGGCATCTCCGATGATTTCTGCTTTGATCAGCTACCAGAAGACATCGAACACTTTGAACCCATTCTGGAACAAGCGGTCAATCGTTTCCCTGAACTGGCAGTGACCGGTATTCACACCTTCTTCAACGGCCCTGAAAGCTTTACTCCGGATGATGCCTATCATCTGGGTGAAGCACCGGAACTGAAGAATTTCTTTGTCTGTGCTGGTTTCAATTCCATCGGTATTCAATCGGCAGGTGGCGCAGGCATGGCGCTTGCGCATTGGATGGAGCATGGTTATCCACCCTTTGATATTTCCGACGTTGATATCCGGCGCATGCAGCCGTTCATGGGCAACAAAACGTTCCTCTATCGGCGTTCGAAAGAAACGCTCGGCCTGCTTTATGCTGACCACTTCCCCTTCCGCCAGAAAGCTACAGCACGCGGTGTCCGTCGTTCTCCACTTCATGAACATCTCAAGCAAGCAGGCGCAGCTTTTGGTGAAGTTGCTGGTTGGGAACGCGCAAACTGGTTCGCAGAGCAGGGGCAGGCCCCAAACTACGACTACTCCTGGAAACGCCAGAACTGGTTCGAAAACTCCAAACGCGAACACCTCGCCATACGCAACAATGTCGGTCTCTACGACATGTCTTCCTTCGGGAAAATCCGCGTGGAAGGCCCGGATGCAGAAGACCTGCTCAATCATATGTGCGGCGGAGATATGTCTGTGCCAATCGGCAAGATTGTCTACACACAGTTCCTCAATGATCGCGGTGGCATTGAAGCCGATCTTACCGTCACCCGCCTTTCTGAAACCGCGTACCTGCTCGTAACTCCCGCTGCCACTGTTATCAGAGAACTCAGTTGGCTCAACAAGCGCAAGGGCGGAGCAAACGTCGTGATCACCGACATCACATCGGGCGAAGCGACCTTGGTTGTGATGGGGCCGAAATCGCGAGAGCTGCTCTCCAAGGTCTCTAATCACGACTGGTCCAACGAAAATCATCCCTTCGGCACGATGCAGGAGATTGAACTCGGGATGGGCCTTGCTCGTGCGCATCGTGTTTCCTATGTCGGAGAACTGGGGTGGGAACTGTACGTCTCAACTGATATGGCCGCTCATGCCTATGAAACTCTGGTGGAAGCAGGTGCCGACGTTGACCTGAAACTCTGCGGCCTCCACTCAATGGATTCTTTGCGTATTGAAAAAGGCTTTCGCCACTTCGGTCATGACATAACTGAGGAAGATCACGTTCTTGAAGCAGGTCTTGGCTTTGCTGTGAACACCAGCAAAACTTCCTTCATTGGCAGAGAGGCTGTGCTGCGCAAGAAGGAAGAGGGTCTCTCATCCCGCATGCTGCAGTTCAAGCTAAAAGAGGCAGAACCGCTGTTGCACCACAACGAGCCTGTTCTACGCGATGGAGAGATCATCGGATATCTCACCTCCGGCAACTACGGTCACACTCTGGGCGGTGCCATTGGCCTTGGCTACGTGCCATGCAAAGGCGAAACAATCAAAGACATGCTCGCCTCCAGCTACCAGATCGACGTCGAAGGCACACTCTGCGACGCAGAAGCATCCTTCAAACCGATGTACGACCCCAAAAGCCTGCGTATGCGCGGTGTGAAGGAACTGGAAAGCGCATAACTCAAGACAACACCTCGCACGGCGTGCGAGGTGTTCTTCTAATCTGATAGGTGCGATGCTGCTGCCTAAATATGCTCAGCTTTAAAGTACTCGACCCAGTTAGCGATCTCTTTTGCAACATCTGCAGCTGTCAGTTCAGTAACATCCAGCTCCATAAAATGTTTTGCATCTTTACCGAGGAGGCCCCTTGCTCTTTGGTGGTTTTGAACCGCGTAGTCGGCATCGCGTGGTTAGCGTTTGAGTTCTCTTTCTGAGCTCTGAATGCGTCGCTTGTTTTCTTCCAAAGCACAGTGCAAATGCACCACGAGGAGAGGTCCGCGAGACAGTGACAGTTCTTCAAGACCAGTCCAATATTCTTCGCAGAAAGCGCTTCCTGCAGTCAGGGCTTCTGTCATAACCACCGGTACCCCATCCGGCAGCTGGAAAATCAGGTCATCGGCGAGGCGACGAACTGCCTTTATGCTCTCGTAAAAGGCGGGTGTTTTCCGTTCTGTCAGAGCAAATGCCAGATTCCAAACTGTGTGGTTGTCTAACAGGCGAGCATCTAACCTGTCTGCTAATTCTCGCCCGATGCTCAACTTCCCGATACCGGGATAGCCATTCAAAACGATAAGCATAATGAAGGTTCCAGAAGAGGTGTAGCACTCGCAGGCTGAAGAGGCGGTATGTGAGAAAGAGTGCTGGTGAGCCTATTCGAAGCCTGAACTACAGGCAACCTCAATTGTTCAGCAGATGCTTCAAAAGAAAAAAGCCCGAGCAGTGGTCAGCTGCGCGGGCTTTAAGGTTCATGCCCCTCTCTGAGGAGGTGAGATGGGCACTGCTGGGGGACTTACGCGAGTTCTTGTTCGCGCATATCTTCCGCGTTGATGCCAGCGACAGCAACAGGTGCTTTCATGGCGTCTCTGCGGAAAGGCTCACCAAGTTCCTGGTTGAGGATCACCTCAATGAACGTGGTCTCGTTACGCTCCATCTGGCCTTCAATGGCGTCATTCAGGGTCTTGGTCAGTTCATCAGTGCCGAACACCTGAATGCCCTTCAGGCCGCAAGCTTCTGCAATCTTGGCGTATTGCACTTCCAGATTGAGCTCAGTGCCAACGAAGTTGTCGTCGTACCACAGCGTCGTGTTGCGCTTCTCCGCACCCCATTGATAATTGCGGAAGATCACCATGGTGATGGGTGGCCAGTCATCACGACCACACGCGGTCATCTCGTTCATGGAAATACCAAAGGCACCGTCACCGGCAAACCCAACCACTGGCACGTCAGGACGACCAATCTTTGCGCCCAAAATGGCAGGCAAGCCGTAACCGCAAGGCCCGAACAGACCCGGAGCAAGATACTTCCGCCCCTCATCAAAGCTGGGATAGGCATTGCCAATGGCGCAGTTGTTGCCAATGTCAGAGGAGATGATCGCCTCTTTCGGAAGCGCCGCCTGAATAGCCCGCCATGCCATGCGTGGAGACATCTTCTGAGGCTCGCGAGTACGGGCGCGCTCGTTCCAGCTTGTACCCGGATCATCATCCTCGTGATCCATGGAGGAGAGCTCCTGCAACCAGGCAGACTTCGCATGATGCACCAGCGCTTCTCGATCTTCACGCCCTTCATTGCCTGCATGGTCCGCCAGTTCTTCAAGGATCTGCTCTGCCACAGCACGAGCATCCCCCTGAATGCCGACACTCACCTTCTTGGTCAACCCGATCCGGTCAGAGTTGATGTCGACCTGAATGACCTTGGCATCTTTCGGCCAGTAATCCATGTCATAGCAAGGCAGAGTAGAGAACGGATTGAGGCGCGTTCCAAGAGCCAGCACCACATCCGCTTTCGAGATCATCTCCATGCCTGCTTTTGAGCCGTTATAGCCAAGCGGGCCAACGGAAAGCGGGTGATTGCCGGGGAACGCATCATTGTGTTGATAGCCACAACAGACCGGTGCACTCAGTTTCTCCGCCAAAGCAGCAGACGCCTGAATAGCGCCACTCAACACAACACCTGCGCCGTTCAAAATGACAGGGAACTTTGCATCAGACAGCAGCTCAGCAGCCTTCTTAATGGACTGCACACCACCACGCGGCTTTTCCATGCGCACGATCTGCGGCAGTTCGATGTCGATCACCTGCGTCCAGAAATCCCGCGGTATGTTGATCTGCGCCGGAGCACACCCACGCCAGGCTTTCTCAATCACACGGTTCAGCACTTCCGCAATACGGGAAGGATCACGAACTTCTTCCTGATAGCAAACCATATCCTCGAAGAGAGCCATCTGCTCAATCTCCTGAAAGCCACCTTGTCCGATGGTCTTGTTGGCGGCCTGCGGGGTAACAAGCAGCAGAGGTGTATGGTTCCAGTAAGCTGTTTTGATCGGTGTTACGAAGTTGGTAATACCTGGACCGTTCTGAGCAATCGCCATGCTCATCTTACCGGTTGCACGGGAGTATCCATCCGCGCTCATGCCTGCGTTACACTCGTGGGCGCAATCCCAAAACTTGACACCTGCGGCAGGAAAGAGATCCGAAACCGGCATCATGGCAGAACCAATAATGCCAAAGGCGTTATCAATTCCGTGCATCTGAAGCACTTTTACAAAGGCCTCTTCGGTCGTCATTTTCATGGCACAAGTCCTCCCCATCACGTCACAGGCACGGCTGTGATCTGCACATTCTGATATGCAGTCAAACCTAGCCTGAGCCAGCGGAGGGGTTTAGGGCCAGATTCCGCTATAGCATTGGTCAGTTGTGTAGAAGGTATTGAAGATGCAGTGGAATGCCATCGCCGATCCCAAGCAGAGACGCGCTAGCTTACGTCAGCGCTGACGGAAACGAGGCTGGCATTCATCAATCCCCGCAGGGAGTTACCAACATAGACAGCGTCTGCTGTGCGCAAATCATGCACAGTCAGATCCGCTTCCTCTGCATATCCATGCTCCAGCAAACCAGCGCGGAAAACTCCCGGCAATAACCCATGCGTAAGAGCAGGGGTGAGCAACTTACCGTCCTTGCGGATAAACAGATTGGTGAAGCTGCCTTCTGTCAGATATCCCGCTTCATTGAGGAAAATGACCTCGGAACATCCATAGTTAGCAGCATACTCTGCGCGGGTTTGATCGTAAAATCCGCGCAGGCTGGTTTTATGGAACAGGAACCGGTCCTGTGAATGCACACGCTCGTCTGCAAGGCAGATCCGCCAGTCATCACCGCTTGCTGCCGGCATTTCCTGTGCCGTCAGCATGAACTGTCCGTCTTCGTAGAGATCAAGCCGAACCCGCATATCGCGATCAAACACTGCAGCATGGTCTGAAAGCATGCTCAACGCCTGATCCAGATTCCAGTTGAAACCGAAGTAAGACGCGCTGTCGGCCATCCGTTGCAGATGACGTTCCAGTAACGTGTAGCCTTCGTCAGGCGTCCAGCCCATAGTTTCAAACAGGGTGAAACGCTCTTCTGACGCCTTCAGGAAGTTCAGTTTCAGCAGGCATTCATCATATTCTGGCGAGGCACCGGAATCGAATACAACACCCGAGCCTGTCCCCATTTCAGCAGCGCCATCCTCGTCAATCACCAGAGTGCGGATCGCCACATTGAAGGTGAAATCGCCATTGGGCTCAATCATTCCAATGGAGCCGGTGTAGATCCCGCGCGGGCTCTTTTCCAGCTCATCAATGATCTCCATAGCCCAAAGCTTCGGCGCTCCGGTGATGGAACCACACGGAAACAGCTCTTCAATAATCTCGGGCAGTTCAGCTCCATCCACCAGCTCACCAGTGGTGGTAGAGGTCATCTGGAACAGGCTACGGTATTGCTCAACCTCACAGTGAGACGGAACACAAACACTGCCTGCTTTGGTGATGCGAGAGAGGTCATTGCGCATCAGATCAAGGATCATGGTGTTCTCGGCGCGTGATTTCACATCACTCTGCAGCCAGTCCCGAACACGCGCATCTTCTTCGCTCGTGCGCCCACGCTGAGCTGTGCCCTTCATCGGGCGTGTCGTCAGTTGCTTGCCCTTGCGCTCCAAAAACAGTTCCGGAGAAATCGAGAGAACTTTCTGATCACCCAGATGCAAAAGGGCAGCATATCCAACCGGTTGCTGAAACAGCAGATTGTCAAACAAGGCAGCTGCGCTTCCAGTCTGCTCAAGCTCAGCACGCATGGTGAGGTTGATCTGGTAGATGTCACCTTGTGCCAGATGCTGCTGCGTTTTGGCAAAAGCGCTCTCATAGTCGCCTTTGCTCATGTCAAACTGGTTGATGTGAATGGAAGGGGTGGCTTCATTGCCTGCAGCCTCAACCAACCATTGGGCTTCTTCATCTCGGGTCAAAAGCTGAGGTGCATCGTAGACGCCGAACCAGGCAAGAGGCACATTGCCTGTGCCCTTAAAACGCTGCTTCAGCTTCTCTTCAAACGCAAAGCCAAATTCGTAGGAAAAGAAGCCTGCCAGATGGTGGCCCGCTTTGCGCTCTTGTTCCAGTTGCTGAAGAAACTGAGGGACCTCAGAGAGAGTTTGGCAGGTCAGCACGCGCTTTGGAGCTTGGAAGAGACGCGCAGGCTCATGGCTAAGCCTGTCGACAAAAAGTACTGTTCCAAACGCAAACTGCGCCATACCTGTCCATTCTTATTTGGGTTACCCTTATTAAGAATGCTCAATACCAGCCCGTCAGACCAAGGCAATCATAAAATTGTCTCCAAGTCCGTTTCTTGAGTAATATTGCGTAAATTGTGATCAATTTCAGCCCAAAAATCCGAAAATTCCCCTCAAGGCAGCCGTTTCAGAAGAGCAGAAGCGTCGCTCAAACGCAAAACGGGCCACCAAGGTGCCCCGTTTCATCAGAATTTGTAGCGCAGATTAAGCAACGTCGTGGAAGAAGCGCTCCAGCGTATCGTGAACTTCATTGAGATCCCCATCAACCTTATTGGCTTTCTCAGTGACTTCGAAGACGGAGCCTGTTGCCTCGTTCATGGCTTCACTCAAGCTGGCAATGCTCTGGGAAACTGCCATGGTGCCGTCAGCTGCAGCTGCAATATTAGCTGAAATCTCATTGGTCGCATCACCCTGCTGGGTTATTGCCTCCGCAATGGCACCAGTGTGGGCGTTCACGTCATCCATGGTCAACGTGATGGAGCCAATTGCGTCCACAGCTTCCCGGGTTCTGCCCTGAATTGCGGACACCTGAGACGCAATCTCTTCAGTCGCTTTGGAGGTCTGGTTGGCCAGCTCTTTCACTTCCGCGGCTACAACTGCAAAGCCTTTGCCTGCTTCTCCGGCGCGGGCAGCTTCAATGGTGGCGTTAAGGGCCAGCAGATTGGTTTGTTCAGCAATCGCCTGAATGAGCGTAACCACTTCACCAATGCGGCTTGCAGCTTCTGCAAGGCTGCCAATGGTGTCGTTGGTCTCCTGCGCACCGCGGGTTGCAGCTTCAACCATGTCGTTGGCCTGCGCAATCTGGCGGGCGATCTCGGAAATAGAGGAGGAAAGCTCTTCGGAAGCAGCAGAAACGGTCTGAACATTGCCGGATGCTGAATCAGAGGAGGAAACAACTTCAGTGGTATGACCAGAGCATTTATGCGTCGCGTTCTCCAGGCCTTTGGAAGCAGATACGATGCTATGCGTGTTTTGTGAAAGGCTCTTCAGCTGCCCATCCACCACGTCACGCAGCCCGGAAATGTGCTTTTCAAAGAATGCGATACGTTCGGATTGCTCTGCAATCTTCTGTTCGTTCTCTGCAACTTCAGCTGCAACCACTGTTGCTTGAGCGGAAGCAGCATTGTCTGCCGCGTTAGAAGCTTCAGCATCGTCCTGACCGCTCAGGAAGGCCATCGTCACGCCAGCGAGAAGAACCAGAATGATGAGGTTACCAGACATGGTGCTCTGATCACTCACGAGGAAGTCAGGCAAAACGAACAAGCTACCAAGAAGATAAATTGCGGAAATTGCAAGGAAACTGCCAAGTGCGCCGCCATTGCGAGAAGAACCCAAAACAACCAGCGGGGCAAAGAACAGGATGTTGAAGTCCACTTGCCAGCCTTCTGCATATCCACCAAGAGCAGCAGCAATGCTTGCAACCGCGGCCAAAATGGCGAGGCAAATGCCAGAAGCTAGGTAAGCTGCACCGGATTCCTTGTCTTTCAGCCACAATGCGGTTGGAATAGCAGCAAGAAGGAAAGCTGATCCCGAAAGAATGCTCATTGTGCCGGTATCACCAGCCCAGCTCATCCCAAAGCTCAGGAGAGCAAGAACCCAACCCAAGGCAATCGGCCAACTGGTTGAACCCGTGTCAGATTGGCCTACCTCTTCTTCAAATCCGACTGCAGCACTCATTTCAGGTCTTCCCTTAATTGTATTGGTGCATGACACACCCAAATACATCCACCCAATTATTAAACGCATTCCGGATTTATAACTCTCTGATAACAAAGAGGAATGCGCACAACCTCAAGCAGTCAGACAGCACAATCGCAGCCGTAACCACTTGGTCGAATGAAAGAAATAATACGCACGAAAGGGCGAAATCACACAGCAATCGCCTCTAAAAGAGGCGGCCCTCAAAATTGAATTGCGTAAATTACTCCATTCAAATCTTAGTTGTAATTTGTATAAGATTTATGCTTAAGAGAAGCTTAATGGGACGCGAGGGAAGTGTAAAAAGCAAGAGCACCGGAGCGTTCACTCCGGTGCTCTTGCTTGGAAAATAAACTCAAATCAATAAAAAAAACTAAACCAGAAAAATTAAGCCTTAGGCCGGTTCGTTCTCTTCAACCTGTTCATCTTCCATCGGATCATCATAGCAGAAGCGTGTACAAGCAGAGCTTTCCACGTCATTCAGGATGAACTTAAGGAGAGAGGAGAGGTTGTCCAATTGGCTCTCATCGATGTCACCGAGCAGCGCATGAGCTGCTTTACGGCGTGCTTCAGCCACTTCAACGGCTTTACGCTTACCGCGAACGGTCAGTTCGACCATAACTTCCCGGCCTCTGCGGCGCAGACGTCGGACCAACCAGTCTTTCTCAAGACGGTCAATCAGGCGCACGGTTGCGGAATGGCTTAAACGAACTTCTTTCGCAACTGTACCGATGGAGATGGCCGGAGAGCGTCGCATAATAAGAAGAGCCGCGACGGCACTTGTTGAAAGATCTCCGTAAGCATCAACACTCGCATCTTCAAGTGCTGTACTTACCGCGGAAAGTTGGTCTGCAATATGATTGGTTCTCATCATAAATTAAATCTCTAAAATACTGTCCTGACGATTCTGACTTAGCGTCATTAGAATTAATCCTAAAACTGCAATTTAACAAATGCAAGTTTAATAAAATTGAAAATAATAAGTATTTCGAAACCATGCAACCTGCAAAATCAATAAAAACCGCCAGTTTGGTCCCTGAATATTAGCAGGTTGCAATTATCCATAAATTATTTTTGATCACCTATTGCTTAGGGGATTGGGGCGAAACCGGCAATGGGCAGGTCGCACCTGTGCCCGAAAGGCCACAGTATCCATCTGGATTCTTTGCCAAATATTGTTGGTGATATTCTTCAGCATAATAGAATACGTCGAGAGGACCGATTTCCGTGGTAATCCCTGCGTTTTTGCCGATTTCCTTAAGGGCATCCTGATAAGACTTGGCTGTTTCTTTAGCCGTCTCAATATCTGCCTCACTCGTCAAATAAAGTGCAGATCTATACTGTGTCCCCACATCGTTGCCCTGCCGCATTCCTTGTGTTGGGTCGTGACGCTCCCAAAATACCTTCAAAAGTTGTTCCAGAGAAATTTCTTCTGGATTGTAGACCACTTTCACAATTTCGGTGTGACCGGTCTGACCAGTACACGTTTCGTGGTAGGTCGGATTCTTTGTTGCACCACCTGCAAAGCCAACAGCTGTTACATACACACCCGGCAGTTCCCAGAAGGCGCGCTCCGCACCCCAGTAACATCCCATGCCCACATAGAGCTCTTTCATCCCTTCAGGATATGGCCCATTCAGATCATGACCATTCACGAAGTGCTTTCCGGGAGTCATGATTGGTGTATCCCGGCCTGGCAGCGCTGTACCTGTATCCGGCATTTTAAACTTGTTTGAGAGCATTCTGAGAAACGACATATTCATTTACCTGTAAGAACTCTGCATCACAGCAGGGTTGTGCTGATGCGACGCCGCTTGTCGCCATACCATAGCATAATTAGTCCAAGAGGTCCGAATATAACCCACGGCGGCATGAGCAAAAGGCTTTGAATAATCGGATCCCAGAGAAGAGGGCTCACGTACCGCTGGATGGCCGCCTGGGATGCATTGAGCGTTTCTGGTGACAGATCAAACCAGATCAGTCCCAGTGGTGAAGAGGTCCAGCTGGAGGTCGCAATGCTCTTAGTGGCATCCACGACAAATGAGACCAGCGCTATGGCGACAAACCACACACCTATAAAACGCAGAAAAAATCCAACCACGTGTCTGCTTCCTTTTTCTGTCAGCTATCTTTTAAACTCGCAATGAGCCTGCGTGTATCCACAGTACCTCATGCAATCTAAGGTGCAACCTATCAGAACAAGCATACCAGACGCTCTTAAATTCCAGTCAAAACTGCGTAATGGATTGTGATTGGTTGCCCGTAGACAGGCAGAAAAATGCCTTTGTTTTCATTCTGGTTCCACAGAGTGGGGATACATGGCAAAAAAATCGAAAAGACCTCTTGCGCCCCCCAATAGTTTTGCATATACCCCCTCTCACGCCGCCGGGCATACCCGGTGAGCGGAATGCGGAGAGGTGGCCGAGTGGTCGAAGGCGCACGCCTGGAAAGTGTGTAGGCGGGGAACCGTCTCCAGGGTTCGAATCCCTGTCTCTCCGCCATTACCATTTCTTCCTTAAATGAAAATTAATTAATTATATCAATGATTTATGCTCGACGTTTAGAGATAACTTGACTCTGAATCCCTTCACTGCATAACATTCTACATAACAAACTACATAACATTTTGTTGTGGGACGGTTGCGTAATGGCTCATACGATCAGTCGTGGCGTGTATTATTTTGTGAAGCGTATCCCAAAAAGATATGCGCAAGTAGACACGCGCGCTCGTATCCAGATTTCTCTCAGAACAAGCAGTCCTGATGTTGCTCGGCGCAAGTCGCTTATAGTTGAGGAGCGGCTCATAGCGTATTGGGAAGCGCTGTTAGCAGAGGATCAGGACGGGGCTAAAGCTCATTATGAGGCTGCGGTGAACTTTGCTGAAACGCAAGGGTTTACTTATTTGTCGCTTGACGAGGTGGCTGCTGGTCCTGTTGGGCACCTGCTGGAACGTATCGAGGCTATTCCAGAGTCTGAGCAATCGAAAAAGAACTCAGTGGTTGCAGATGGTTTGTTGGGCGGGGCGGACAGACCAGAACTTAAAATCTCAAAGCTTTATGAGGAGTACATAGAACTAACTCCAGATTTGCTGTTTGGGAAGAGTGATGACCAAATCCGCAAATGGAAGAACCCGAGGCTCAAAGCAATCACCAACTTGATTACTGTCGTGGGCGACAAAAACGCTTACGAGCTGACAAGAGAGGATGGTTTGAAGCTTCGAGAGTGGTGGATGGATCGTGTCTCTGATGAGGATGTTAAGCCGAGCACTGCTAACAAGGACTTCACCCACCTTTCGAAGATCTTTTCGACATGGCGAGATTTGAAGCAAGATGATCTCGCCAACCCTTTTCTACAACTGCGGTTGGCCCAAGACGATTTGCAAGACCATAGGCCGTCTTTTTCTCGTGACTGGATTGCATCGCGGCTTTTGGTTGAAGGTGCATTTGGAGGCACGAACGATGAGGCAGTGCTCGCTTTCAAAATCTTGATAAACACCGGTTTACGTCCTTCGGAGTTGCTGGGGGCAAGGCTGGAGGACTTTAACCTGGAATGTGATGTTCCGTACATTCGTATCGAGGAGTATCGCGAGGGGGCAGTAAAACGAAAACTCAAAACCAAATGGTCAACACGCGATGTTCCTCTGCTTGGCATCTCATTGAGTGCTGCCAAAGAGTTGGTCGCGAGAGGAGGGGTTCAGGCTTATTACTTGAAGTCTGACCGTTGGAGCGCGGTGGTCAATAAGGCTATGGCTGAGAATGGGCTGAAAGAAACAGATCGGCATACACCATACTCGCTGAGGCATTCATTTGAGGAGAACATGTTAGAAGCGGGTGTGGATCAAAGATTGCGTGTAGAGTTGATGGGGCATTCTTACAATCGCCCCAAATACGGCGAGGGTGGTAGTTTGGCTTTGAAACGTGATGCAATAGCATGCTTAGCCTTCTACTGAGTGTTGTCAAAAAATGGTGTGCCGCGAGATAATAAGTTCATTTGTACTGTGGGAAGATCGGCGTAATCTTTGGTTTTTAAAACAACCGTTGGATCGATGCCGTCCGTGATTTTGTATGCGTATTTGTAAATGCCATCGATCTGCTTGAACTTTATGACCTGCCGGAAGGAGCCGTTGTTTGCGCGGGAGTTAATAATGATTTCTGGCTCATCAACTCCTCTAAGATCAAACCTCAACCCGATGTTGTTATATGGCTGGCCTTGTCGCATTCGTTCAATCGTAGGGGCGTGAACTATCTCTGGTTTCGCGCCATCTCTTAGGTGCACAGCAGAGATTTCTACCCGATGTAATGCAAATTTCCCTTCGATTACTGCTAGCGCCTCCCAGATAGGGGAGCTGTGGTTGCCATTGGGTTCTAGCAAGAAAACTGGGAAGGAGTCGCCTCCAGTTACGTGGCCAATCTGATCTTCTAGTTTGCCTAATCCTTGACGTTGTAGGTCTTCAACTTGATTGGACTTGATAAGCAAAAGCCTTTGAAGTGTTGTAACTTTGTCAGTTTTTTCATTCAGTTGCTCTTGCAGCTCTGTAATTCTCTTGTCACGTCTCTCTAAGATTTTCGCATTTTTGGCATCTCTCTCTTCGAGTGCGGCCGCATTGTCATTGTCACGCTGTTGCAGCGTTTGAGTGGTTTCGTGCTCCCTTTGAAGGGTTGTCCAAACATTTACAGCTACCAGTGCTACTGCAAGTACTGCGCCGATGATTGTTAGGGTTAAAGTAGACATTCGCACCCATTGTTCCTTTGTAATCTTTTCAAAATCCTGATGCAGCATGCAGCAGCTTCTTCACTCCAACGTTCATGTCATCGCATGAGTTGATAGGGTTGCAAACGGGTATCATCCTGATGTTTGTTACTGCGGCTGGGGACATAGCTCTTGCCAATAACCAAGCAAACTGGATTGCCCGAAATGTTGCTACAGAGCTTTAGTGGCTGTCGAGAAGCATGGTGGGCGACGCTATCACTACTTCGGGTCGCTAGTTTGGAAGATGCTAGAGTACTGCCAATCTCTTCTTGCTCTGATATTGAAACTATCACTTGGGTTGGCTTACTTTTTTCTTCCCAGCCAAAATAGGCAGTTGCTGTGGTGGCCAGAACTGACGATATCGATGCAACCCAAGCAACTCTGAGAGCTTTCGTAGCTCTACTTTTCTCGTCATTCCATTTGATTTCGGATTCGGTTCTGAAACCACTGTTGACATATGAGACTAAGGAGCTCCGTGGCATGTACTCCAAGAATGCATACTTATCTATTAGAGCTGCGAGCTGTTTATCTGGGAGTTTAGTTGGTAACGAGTGAGCTTCTGCTTTAGATAAGCCCCCAAAGTTGCTCACTTTCTTATCTGTTTGCCTGGTTGATAGGTAACAATTAAGCCTTCGCTCTCTAGCCAACTTAGCAATGTTAAAGTTAAAAATACTTTCCGCCCAACTTCTTGAGCGAGATCAAGATCGTCTTGTTCTATCGTTGCAGTATGTATGAGTAACTGTCCACTTTCGATGCTCAGAGAAACGTTTGCCAACATTCCGCAGTTGTTAAGAATGTTGAGTGCATTTCTTGAAAAGTCTTTTCCTTGTACGATTTGCCTGATTACTTCTTTTTCAAACGCATCAAATGTCATGCCTAGTCCAGAGTATTTTGCTTTGAGCTGTTGTACGTTGTGTACTAAAATTTGCTTTAACCTATAACATGCCTGTTCGGCGAGAAAGATCTGGAGTGCGGTCAGTGCTGGAAATCACTGGTAATGATTTATGGAGAGGGGAGTTCAAGCCTCTAGGGGAGAGGGGGCTCGGTTCACAAGTTGAGAAGTTGGGGGACTACCTTGATAGAGTAAAGCTTCTCGTTCCAAATTTACCTGACGAACTGATTGAGCAGTGGCCATATCGTCATTGGGACCTCACACAATTTAGATGTGTTCCTTTAGATAGGCTCGAGTGTCGGGAGGTGCTATGGGAGCCGAGATTTTTCTTAGACAATGTTGGGACTTATTTTTGTCCTGATTCTCTAAACCCAACCCACGCCTATGAGACACTTCATCGAGATATCGAAGGTAAACCTACTCACACTTCTAAGCCATTTGAAGAGACAGGAGAATGGGACTATGCGCCGATTGTTCTGGAGACGCCGGATGGATACCGAACTCCCGACGATGTGGAGTTAAAATTTCCTTATTTGCTGATTGAAGGTCACCAACGGCGAGCATATCTCAATGCATTGTTGCATAGAGGAGAGGCTGTATGTGCTCAGCGAGTGTTACTTGTCCGATTAAGGGAGGAATAGACCTCATCGCTGTGCAATCCTTAAGGCTAAATTGAGGTCGCTTTCGTCCTGCTGGTACCTCTCAATTTCTTGGGTAAGTCTCTGAAAAATTGGTAAGTATTTAGTGTTTCCAGCTGCAATGAGCTTGGCAACTATCTTCCGGGCATTTTGGAGGCGCTCTAACGTCACCTCCTTTGTCTCATTGGCTTGAGTGAGGAGGTGTACGCTAGAAGCCCCTGTAATTGCCGCTGCTTTTCGGCGTGGGGCGACGTTCATATCTCTGTCTCGCTTTTGTGCTTGGGCTGAGAGGAGAGCGGCTCAGGTGCGCCTTTCCTGAGCCGCTCATGCCGAG
>NZ_LMCK01000072.1:12279-13211 GCF_001623165.1 Pseudovibrio sp. WM33 | reverse complement strand
AAATGATGATGCCGGATCAATTTTGAACGCTCATTGACAGTTTGATGAAGCAGAGACCGCACTGCTCGTTTCACAGGCTCGTATAACTGAACTGCAGGCTGAGCTCTCCGTTGCCAAACTTCCAGCACGTGAAGACCAGATCGCAGCAGCCGAGAGCCTCTATGAAATGGCAAGGGCGAAAGTTGACCTGGCAGAATGGCTGCTTGAGAAGCGCAAGATCTACGCGCCGGAAGATGCCAAGGTCACAGACGTGTTCCTGCACTCCGGTGAAATGGCAGGCCCCACAGCGCCGGTTGCCAGCCTGTTACCCCTCAACTCCATCAAGCTTCATTTCTTTGTACCGGAAGAGCAATATGGCCAGTTGGAAGTTGGCACTAAATTCAACGCCAGATGCTCCGGTTGCACTACCTTGCAAGCCCTGCAGATCACCCACATTGCAGAGGGTCCAGAGTTCACCCCGCCTGTCATCTACTCTTTGGAGACACGCGAGAAGCTGGTTTATGAAGTGCAGGCAAAACCCATCACAAAGCACTCCCCGCTGAGACCCGGTCAGATTTTTGACGTTGATCTGGACAGCTTGCAATGAACGCAATTGAAGTCAAAGGCCTGACCAAACGCTTTGGCGACAAGCTGGTCGTCAATAATGTCTCGCTCAAAGTCAAACCGGGTGAGATTGTTGGCTTCCTTGGTCCCAACGGCTCAGGAAAAACCACAAGCATCCGTATGATGTGTGGCCTTCTCAAACCCGACGAAGGCAACGGACAGGTGCTTGGGTATGATCTGATCAAGGACCGTCTGCTGATCAAAAGCCAGGTCGGCTACATGACGCAGAAATTCTCGTTCTACGAAGACCTCACCATTAAAGAGAACCTGAGCTTCGTCGCACGGCTTTACAACCTCACACCCGTCAAAAAGCACACCACCGCGACGCT
>NZ_LMCK01000072.1:0-12254 GCF_001623165.1 Pseudovibrio sp. WM33 | reverse complement strand
CCGCCGCAATCAATTGGCAGGCGAACTGTCAGGTGGATGGAAACAACGCCTCGCTCTGGCGGCCTGCACCATGCACAAGCCCAAGCTTCTGCTGCTGGATGAACCCACCGCTGGTGTGGACCCCAAAGCCCGCCGTGATTTTTGGGAGGAGATCCACCACCTTGCAGCTGATGGCATGACCGTTCTTGTCTCCACCCACTACATGGACGAGGCCGAGCGCTGTCATCGCATCACCTACATCTCATATGGCGAACTGCTGGCAGATGGTTCCTTGAGCGACGTTATTGCAGATGCAGGACTGTACACATACACACTCACCGGCCCCAACCTTGAGCGTTTCATTCCTCAGCTTCAGGAAAACAAAGGCGTGCAGCAGGTCGCACCGTTCGGCAACTCATTGCACGTGACAGGAACAGACCTTCAGGCATTGAAACGCGCGCTCAAACCACTGGAGCAACACGAAGACATCCGGACAGAACAATCAGAAACCAATCTGGAGGATGTCTTCATCAAGTTCATGAGTGACAGCACGGACAATATGCAATGAGCAGAGTATTCTCCCTTCAGCGGCTCTTTGCCATGCTCATCAAAGAGTTCATCCAGATGCGCCGCGACCGCATCACCTTCGCCATGATGCTCGGTATTCCCCTGCTTCAGCTTGTGCTGTTTGGATACGCGATCAACAATGACCCACGCGGTCTCCCTACGGCTCTGGTTGCCATGGCAAATGACCCATATTCCCGTGCCGCCGTTACAGCCCTTGAGAACTCTCAGTACTTCAAGTTCACCGATGTCAACGTCTCACCATCAGAAGCCCGCAGCCTGCTCCGGCGTGGCAAAGTCACGTTTGTGGTGACATTCCCCAGCAACTTCGCCAAGCAGGCAGAAGCAGGAATACCCAACGCGCTGATTGAAGCAGATGCCACAGATCCCGCAGCATCCGGCGCTGCTGTCGCCTCCGCCCCGGCGATCATCGAAAAAGCCGTTGCATCCATCAAACAAAAGAATCCAAGCCTGAAGCAGGATCTTTTGAAGTCCAGTACCATCATTCATCGCAAATACAATCCGGAAGGCATCACCCAGTACAACATCGTCCCCGGCCTGCTGGGCGTCATTCTTCAGCTGACGCTGGTGATGATGACTAGCATCGCACTGACGCGAGAAACAGAACGCGGCACCATGGAAAACCTACTGGCCATGCCCGCGTCTCCTTTTGAGATCATGTGCGGCAAAGTCCTGCCCTATCTGGGCGTGGGGGCGGTTCAGGTGGCTGTTGTGTTGAGTGCAGGCCGCCTGCTCTTCAACATCCCGTTTGAAGGCGGGCTGCTGCTACTCATCGGTGCCATACTGGTTTTTGTGCTGACATTGGTTCTGCTGGGTTACTTCATCTCAACAGTCGCCCGCACGCAAATGCAGGCCATGCAGATGACGTTCTTCTTCTTTCTGCCGTCACTGCTACTTTCCGGCTTCATGTTCCCCTACGCGGGCATGCCGGAATGGGCGCAAACGCTGGGCGAGATCTTCCCACTCACTCATTTCCTACGCGTTGTACGGGCGATCTTGCTGAAAGGCGCAGAATGGAGCGAGGTATCTGCAAGCGTTTACACCCTCTTCCTGTTCGTCGGCCTGCTCCTGATGTTGGCTCTCAAGAGGTTCAAGAGGACACTGGACTAACAACTGCCCGCAAGAAAAGAGGCACTGTTTTGCAGCGCCTCAATCAGATCAACTAGCTGGCCTCAAAAGCCTCAGCACTTTGAGAGGCGCCCGCCTCTTCAGTTCCACTTGAGACCAGATTGGCCATCAGGCGAAAAGCCCCCGGCACCAGCTTTTCCATCTGGTGATGCAGGATAAGCGAGGTGTGAATGTGCTGCCCCTGCCCAAAGTCACCCGCAAGCAAAATGCCTTGGTGAGGTGCTTCATCAGGGTCCGCCATCTCCAGCAGCGGCTCATAGGCAGCATTCCAGCTCTTCGCAAAATAGAGCCCACGCTCCTTGTGCCAGTTCGCCCAATCGCTCTTGCCAATCTCGTTAGGCTGGTTGAGCAAGGCATGCTGCGGGTTCAGATAACGCACCTCGGCATTTTCATCCGTCACCCGCCAACGCAGGCTCGGTGATCCAATTTCAAGCGGTTGAAGGGGAAGTTTCTCTGCATCCCAGCGATCCCATGGACGGTGATAGAGCGTGATCAGGCGCCCACCAGCTTTCACCCACGCATGAATATCCGCAATCAAATCATGCAGGTCCTGTCGGCTACGGAACGCAAAGATGCCGACGACGAGGCAATCCAGCCCTTGCAGCCGCTTGGCACTCAACTCACCAACAGGCAAATCGACCAGTTCAACGCCAATGTCACCAAGCCATTTGGCGACGCGATCATTACCGCTCCCAACATAGCCAACGCGCCTCGCATCAAGGCGAGCATCAACCACGCAGACCCGAACCGTTGCCGGAGTAACTCGAACGCGCTGACTCACATGCGGATAAGACACAACATGGACTGTGTAAGCCTGCTCGCCCCCTTGCAGGATCGGCAGCTCATAAAGCCCATTGGCGACATCATCCGGCAGAGCAATCTGGAAAACACCATCGTCAAACTGTGCCGTCCATCCTTCTGGCACATCAAGGCTCAAGCCCTCGGCATTCCCCCCCACCGGAATGCTCAAGGACCGGTTTTCCAGCGTGTTGTTGAGCACGAAGCCCGTGTCATCCAATGTAACCACATGAGAAGGAAGCACAATTGGCTCCACCTCAAACGGCAGCCGCGTTTCAACCGCCACACCATGAGAAGTAAACTGAAGCTTTGCACAGGGCGCCTGAACCGCATCAGGGCGGTAAACAGCAGGATACGGATCACTGGTGTCAGCCTCACCCCCAACTTGGACGCAGCCGTCTTGCTGCACCCAGCCCTTCGGCAAATCCAGCTCAAAGCTCACGGCTTCACGATTGCATTCAAACGCAACCTCAGCGCTCTCACCACGCTTCAACTGGTCTTGAGACAACCGCACAGAGGCAACAATGCCCTCTGCCAGCTCAAGCACCTTCGCAAGCTGCAGCTCCTTGCGCTCCAAACGGTGCAGAACTTCATCACGGGCTGTCTCAGGGCAATCATCCATCGCCTTCCGCAACAACTTCAGAGCCTGCGCTGCAGCCGCCCCAATCATCGCACGGTTCGGGAAGGCCTCAATCGCATCCAGGCAATGATCATGCGCCTTGTCCAGCAATGCTGAAAGTGCTGGCGCTCCTGCAAACGCAGCAAGCTCGGAAAGGTCTTTCGGAAGATTATCAGATAAAGACAGCTCGTCTGTTCCAACCGTGCTTTCCGCCAGATGCAGCGGCCAGACATTGCTTTTGTCGTAAGCCTGCCAGCGCCCCATACCTTGTGTTTTATGGAATGCACGAGACTGTTCCCCAATCTGCGCCCAGCTCCAGCCGGTGACTTCCTCTTCACCGTTGCCATCAAACTCCAGCGTCGCAGGCGGTGGTGGAACCTCATCATCATACGCCCCGCCCGCACCAGACCATGCTGGCAGGTAGAGCTTCTTGACGGTCCAGCACGGCAGATCAACATCAGGAAACTCAGGATCAGCCGCCGCTTTCATCACCTCAAACGCAGCCTGTGTCATGGCGCGGTGGTGACCATGCTGGCCGGGAATGTTCAGGAAAGTCGGGCTGATGATGTCTGGCCGCTCTTGCCGGATGATTTCAACAAACCGTTTCAGCGTGCGTTGATGCCCCCACTTGCCAAGTGTCTCAACACCGCTCTTTGAAAATCCGAAGTCAAAAACGCTGTCCTCAGCTTTTTCCGAAAGCCAGTACATGCGCATGTTCAGAACATCACAGGCTTTTTCCATTTCAGCGGTGCGCAATACACCAAGGTTCTCGGTCGCCTCGGTGCCAATATCATTCTGCCCGCCCTCGCCGCGATTGGCGCAGGCATAAGACAAGGCAATGCCATCGCGAAAACCGATCGCTGCCAGCATCTCAGAAATCTCATCATCCGGATGAGCTCCCGTATTCATAAAGGAAACCGTTGACTTAAGCGGCTGCAGCGCTCGCCAAAGGTTCACCATCCGCACACTTTGTTTGTGCTCAGCAATACGTTCTTGTTCTGAAAGTGGCATCGTGTCCCCTCAGGCTACCTTCGAAATACTTGGAATATAGGTGTCGTGTATAATCAGCGCTGCCGCTCCAAGAGCCGCAGTCATCCAACCAGACGCTCCACGCACTACACGCGGCAAGGTCCGGTCAGCGCGGACGGAAACCGTCGCATCAATCAGGTTCAGTTGAGCAATCAACCGCTCAAGCAACTCTGGCGGCATAGCACCACCCAGAATAACGGCCTCCGGATCAAACAGGTTCTCAAGCGTTCCAATGGCCTGCGCCAACGGGTCAGCCGCTTCACGGATCCACTCATCCAGATCAGGATCATTCACGGCCAGCAGATCAGAAAGGTCCTTCTGGCTCTCGGCAGACTTGCCGCGCTTTTGCAAAAACTCACTGGCCGCCATACGGCTGGTATAGGTTTCTAGGCACCCACGATTGCCGCAGGAGCAAAGCCGCCCGCCCCGTTCCACAACAACGTGCCCCAGCTCACCCGCATTGCCAAACGCACCGCGCAGGATCTCACCATTGGAGATCACACCAAGCCCCAGACCAGTGCCAAAATAAACAAAACAGAAGGATTGCAGATCCGTAGCAGAGCCAGTTGTCTGCTCTGCAATCGCCGCCGCCGTCGCATCATTTTCCACGCGCACAGGCACCTGAAGCACATCTTCAAACAGCACCTGCGGGTCTTTATCGTCCCAGCCAACCAGCTCGGCCTTCCCCGCTCCGGTCAATCCCACACGGCCAAACGGACCTGGCATAACGATTCCCGCGCCTAAAACAGGCGGTGCGTTCTTGCCAATGGATGAAAGAGCCTCATCGCAGGCCGCCTTAACAGTTGGCAAAACCACAGCGGGCTCGCTGCTCTCGATGTGTATGCGCTTGGTGTAAAGCGTATCGCCAAGAAAATTCACCAGCGCGCACAAGATCGCGTTGGGGCGAACTTCCACCCCCAGCGCAACAGCACCCGCCGGATTTAAAGTGTATTGCACCGCAGGCAAACCACGCCCTTTTGTTTGCCGCTCACCCGCAAGAATCAGAGCCTCGCTCTCCAATTCAGCTATAATGTTACTCATTGCCTGTGTGGACAAACCGGTCAGGCGCGCAAGTTCTGCTCGCCCCAGTTTGCCATGAGAACGTAAGTGCCCGAGAACGACTTTCCTATTGTGAAGTCGAGTTCTTTCGGCGTTGGAGCCAATGATTTTAAGTGGTGTTTTTCGATGCATATCTATCCATTAAATCAAAACACTTGAATACTCAACTCAATTGAATTAAATCTGTTCAGCATTGTGAAATATTAAGAGAAGAACATTTCTTTTCGCAATTTATCAAAAGAAGCCGGGGCGAGGAATAGAGGGCAGCTCCGACTTTAGGACTTAGGAGAGGGTCTTATGAAGCAGTTGAAAAAGTGGATGCTGGGGGCAACCACCGCGGCTTGCGCAATGTATGCAGCAGGCAGCGCACAAGCAGTTGAAATTGAGTACTGGCAATATTTCTTTGAGCCACGTGTGAAAGCAATGGAAACCCTGATCGAAAACTTCGAGAAGGCAAACCCAGACATCACCGTGAAAATGACCCACTTCCCGTATGCGGATTACCGTACGAAAGTGGCAGCAGCGATCCCTGCGGGTCAGGGCCCGGATGTGGTGCAGCTGTTTTACGGCTGGTTGAACGACTACGTAAACGCACAACTCATTCAGCCACTTCCAAACGATGTTTTCCCGCCAGCTGAAATTGAGGCTGAGTTCTTCCCAATGGTTCAGGCCATGAAGCGCGGCGATCAGTACATGGCCCTGCCAACCGCCGTGCGTTCACTGGCTCTGTTCTACAACAAGCGCCTGTTCGACAAAGCTGGCATCGACGGCCCGCCAAAGACACTGGACGAACTGGTTGAAACCGCAAAGAAACTCACCCAGAAAGACGGCGCAGGCAACCTTTCCACCGTGGGCATCACCACAGGCATGAACGCACAGGACCACCACTGGTTCCGCGAAGTGCTTATCCGCCAGTTCGGCGGCGATCCATACATGGATAACTACAAGAAAGTGAACTACAACACAGATGCCGGTAAAGCCGCTCTGAAGTACTACTCCGATCTTGAGTTCACCCACAAAGTAACCGCAGCAGGCTTCATGGATGAGCCACAGGCCGCCTTTAAAGCAGGCCGGGCAGGCATGCACATCGACGGCTCCTTCCGCATCGGCGCACTCAACAAAGTCCGCGGCCTCAAGTGGGGCGTTGCAGAGCTGCCAGCCGCAGCTGACGGCACCCATTCCAACTACTCGTCTTATTGGGTGAACGGCATCACGTCCAAAGCCACCGATGAGAAGTACGATGCAGCCGTCAAGTTCATGAAGTACGTCACCTCCGATGAGGCCATGCAAGTCTGGCTCGACACCGTTGGCGAACTTCCTGCAAAACCATCTGCAGCGATGACAGAAGCCAATGCCAACCACGAAGTCTACGGCCCATTCATCAAAGGCCTTGGCTATGCGAAGACAACAATCTTCGCCAACGAAAGTGGTCAGCGTCAGGCTCTGATGGACATGGTTGGACGTATGCGTCTTCAAGATCAGTCTGTAGATGACTCTCTTGCTCAGGCAGCAGACGAAGAGCAGAAGATCCTCGACGACTACTACAACTAAGCATCACGCGACAGTCTATCAAAACGTATGTGTGTGGGGGCTCCACCTTGCCCCCACACCATCAAGACAGCATGTAGGGCAAAGGTTCTTTAAGCAGAGCCATAAAACACCTTAAAACAAATAGTTAAAGCAGTCTCATGTCTCATATTCTGAGCGAACTGCTGCAATTCCGGCTATAACCAGGGGGCGGTTTTGGGGATTTATAAGAGGCTCTCGATCTCGCAAAAGCAGATCGTCTGGGCGTGGGGGCTACTTGCCATCCCAATCGTTTTTTATGTAGTCGTGCGCTTCTATCCAACAGCGAACGCTATTCTGCTCTCTTTTCAGGAATGGAACCTGCTCGGCTCCCGCAATTGGACCGGGTTCGACAATTATGTAAAGCTGTTCAGTGATCCCACATTCTGGAAAGTGTTCGGCAACACCTTCCTCTATTTGATTTTGGGAACACCAAGCTCCCTGCTCCTTGCCTTCGTAATCGCGTTCCATCTCGACAAACTACGCTTCATGCATGGCACGATCCGGGCATTGTACTTCCTGCCATTCATGACCAGCGCGGTCGCAATGGCGTGGGTCTGGCGCTGGTTCTATCAGCCGGTTCCAATCGGCGTCTTCAACAACACGCTGGCCACTTTCGGTATCCCGCAAATCCCGTTCCTGAACTCAACCACCTTTGCACTGCCATCCATTCTGGCACCGGCCATCTGGGCAGGACTGGGCTTTCAGGTCATCATCTTCATGGCTGGTCTGCGCGCTATTCCGCAAACCTATTATGAGGCCGCCCGCATTGATGGCATCTCTGCGTGGGAAACGCTGACCGAGATCACCATTCCGCTTCTCAAGCCAACCATCGTCTTTCTGGTTGTCTTCTCCTCCATTGGCTTCCTACGCATCTTCGATCAGGTCTTCAACATGACCACGAATGATCCCGGCGGCCCGCTCAACTCCACCAAGCCGTTGGTTCTGATGATCTATGACACGGCCTTCAACTCTTTTGACATGGGGTATGCGGCAGCACAAACAGTTGTTCTGTTCACCGTTTTGCTTGTCGTCAGCCTGCTGCAATTGCGCGTCATGAGGGATAAGTAATATGGCTTTCTCAGATACTCTGGACACAAGCAAAAAGGCCTCGGCCCTGCGCAATTCTGCCCGCAGAAAACGCAGTCAGGCGCAGTTCATCCGTTGGCTCCTGTTGTTTGCAGGTGGCATCGCCATGATCATGCCAATCGTCTTCATGCTGTCCACCTCCTTCAAATACCCGTTTGAGGTCTACAACCTGAACCTCATCCCGGAAGAACCAACCATCGAGAACTACACCTACGTTCTTGAAGACGGGCGCTTCTTCGGCTGGTTCACCAACTCTTTGTTCATCGCAACCATCACAACCATCTGTAACGTGCTGTTTGACAGCCTCGTCGGTTACGTCCTGTGCAAGTACACCTTCCCGGGCCGTTACATCATCTTCATCGCCATCCTGTCGACCCTGATGATCCCGACTGAAATGCTGGTTATTCCGTGGTACCTGATGAGCTCTGCGTTCGGTTGGCTCGATACCTACTGGGGCATCATGTTCCCGGGTCTCATGACAGCCTTTGGCACCTTCCTCATGAAGCAGTTCTTTGAAACTGTACCAGACGACTTCTTGGAAGCCGCGCGCATTGATGGTCTTAACGAACTACAGATCTGGTGGACCGTGGCCATGCCGCTGGTGCGCCCTGCTCTGGCAGCGCTAGCAATCTTCGTCTTCCTTGGCAACTGGACAGCCTTCATCTGGCCGCTCATCGTCACCAACAGTCAGGAAATGTACACCCTGCCCGTTGGCCTCACCACCTTCTCCGTAGAAGCGCAGGTGGAGTGGGAACTGATCATGACAGGTGCAGCAATTTCAACCATCCCGACCCTGATCGTATTCCTGGTGTTCCAGCGCTACATCATTCGCGGCGTAGTAATGGCAGGGCTTAAAGGATGATCGACAGCTCCAAGTTCCCCCATCCTGTCTACAAAAACACAGTGCTTGCACCGCTTTTTGAAGGCGTAAAAGCACACCATGTCGCCTCAATCACCCAGATCAATCAGGCCCATCTGGTGATGCTGTGCGAGACTGGCATTGTGCCAGTTGAAACCGGCAAGAAAATCGCCAAGGCACTCCTTGAGATCGAGAAGGATCTGGCAGACGCTGATCCGGAATACACGGGCGAATACGAGGACTACTTCTTCCTCGTTGAAGCCGAGCTGAAAAAGCGGCTCGGCCCAGACATCGCTGGCATGCTGCACACAGCGCGCTCGCGCAATGACATGGACCACACCGTCTTCAAGCTAGCGCTGGCAAAACGCTGTGATGCCCTCACCCAGCAAGCTCTGCATCTGTGTGATGTGCTCATCAAGAAAGCCGAGATCGAAAAGGAAACGCTGATTGTTGCCTACACCCACGGGCAACCGGCACAACCATCCACCTTTGGCCATTACCTGTCCGCCGCACTGGAAGTGCTACTGCGTGATCTGGAACGGATGAATCTGGCAAGAGCTGGCATTGACCACTGCCCGATGGGGGCTGCAGCCATCACCACCTCTGGCTTTCCGATCAATCGGGAGCGTATGGCGCAGCTGCTTGGCTTCAGCGAACCGCTGCTCAATTCCTATGGCTGTATTGCCTCCGTAGATTACGTGACTGGCCTCTACTCGGCCATGAAGCTCATGTTCCTGCATCTGGGCCGCGTCATTCAGGACATGCAGTTCTGGAGCGCGTTCGAAGTTGGACAGCTCTACGTGCCAAACAGCCTGGTGCAGATCTCTTCCATCATGCCGCAAAAACGCAATCCGGTGCCAATCGAACACCTGCGCCATCTGGCATCCATCACCGTTGGCCGCTGCGATGCAATCGTCGGCACCATGCACAACACCCCGTTCACCGATATGAACGACAGTGAGGGTGAAGTGCAGCAGGCAGGGTATGCAGCCTTTGAAAGCGGCAGCCGCGTGCTGGATCTTTTTGCAGCACTCATCGCCGCAAGCTCAATCAACGAAGCGCGCGTCGCAAAGAACACGGACGCCTCCTGCATCACCATCACAGAGCTGGCAGATACGCTGGTGCGTGAAGAAGGTCTCTCCTTCCGTCAGGCCCATGAGATTGCAGCAGACACAGCCAAAGCAGTGATCGCAGAGCAAAGACCACTCCGTGACGGCTTTGACCCATTTGGCAAGGCCTTTGAGGCACACGCCCAAAAGGTATCCAGCATGAGCGAAGACCAGTTCATCCATGCTGTCAGTGCCGAAAATTTCGTTGCTATTCGCACCCGTCCCGGCGGGCCAGCTCCAAGTGCCTTGGACGCTGCTTTGGAAACTTACAAACAGTCCGCCAAAGCCTTGAGAGCCAAAAACAAATCATTTGCAGATCAAAGCGTGCAAGCCACTTTAGTGCGCAGCGCTGCTTTTGCAAAACTAGTGCAGGAGTGATCGATTGACCACCGTATCCCTAAACAATCTCGTTAAGTCCTACGGGGACACTCAGGTCCTGCATGGCATCAATTTGGACATCCAGTCCGGTGAGTTCGTTGTTCTGGTTGGCCCGTCCGGCTGTGGCAAGTCCACCACCCTGCGCATGATCGCAGGATTGGAGGAAATTTCTGCAGGCGACATCCGCATCGGCGGTGATGTGGTCAACGACATGGAGCCCAAAGAGCGCAACATCGCCATGGTCTTCCAGAACTATGCGATCTACCCTCATATGACGGTGCGCAAAAACATCGGCTTTGGACTGCGCACCTCCAAGCTCTCCAAGGATGAGAAAGACGCGCGCATCGATGAAGTCTCCGGTATTCTGGAACTGACAGACCTGCTCGACAGAAAGCCGAACCAGCTTTCCGGCGGTCAGCGCCAGCGCGTCGCCATTGGCCGCGCCATGGTGCGTGATCCAGCTGCCTTCCTGTTTGACGAACCTCTGTCCAATCTGGACGCGCAGCTGCGCACTCAGATGCGACTGGAGATCAAAAAACTCCACCAGCGCGTTGGCAACACCATCATCTTCGTAACCCACGATCAGGTCGAGGCCATGACAATGGCGGACCGTATCGTGATCATGAAAGACGGTCACATCCAGCAGGTCGGCACACCGTTCGAAGTGTTCTACGAGCCAGCAAACATCTTTGTGGCTCAATTCATCGGCGCCCCTTCCATGAACATGCTGAATGGCATTGTGAAGGGAGAAACGATCGCTCTGGACAATGGCACCTCAGTTCCAGTGCCAACCACCAAGCTCAATGAAAATCAGAAGGTCGCCGTTGGTCTGCGCCCGGATGCCCTGCTGGTTCAGGAAGGCGAAGGCCTCTTTTCCGGCGAAGTGTCCGTGATCGAACCACTCGGCACAGACACTCTCGCCTACGTGAAAGTGGGCGAAAAGGAAGTCATCGCTAAAGCCTCTGGCAGAACACCGCCTGCCATTGGCGACACAGTCAACCTGCATGCAGCACCTGAAGCCATTCACTTGTTTGATGCGCACACCGGGGAGGCTATCCGGTGATCTCAAAACAAACCGATGGGGCAATCGTCTGTGCGGGACGAGTTTATTGCGACCTCATCTTTACTGGGCTCACCGAACTACCAAGACTAGGCGAAGAAACCTACGCCGAAGAACTGGCAGTTGAACCTGGAGGCGGCGGTTTCATCACCGCTGCCAACCTTTCCGCATTGGGCCACAAAACGACCCTTCTGGCATCCATGCCCGGCGGCCCGTTTGGCTCTGCGATTTTAGACAAGATGCAGCGCAGCGGCGTTGACCTGAGCCTGTCGCCCTTCAATACCGCAAACGGTGCTCAGGTAACAGCCGTCATCGGCTGTCAGGAAGACCGCGCCTTCCTGACAAAGCGCAATGGCACCGCAGTCCCAAGAGACATGCTGGAGGCGTTCAGCACGTCAAAAGCCAGACACCTGCACATCGGTGAACTGGCAACACTGCAGGAACTTCCGGAACTGCTGGAGATCGCCAAGGCCGCAGGCATGACTGTTTCTCTGGATTGTTCATGGGATCAGAACTGCCTCCTCAATGGAGAGGTTCAGGACCTCATCGCACAGGTGGACCTGTTCCTGCCCAACGAGATGGAAGCTGAGCATCTTGGCTACCTGAAAGAGCCAGCCAACTGCCCGACACTCACAGTTGTGAAAAAAGGCAAGGCAGGTGCAACCGCCATCACTAAGGACGGCGAGATCACCGTAGCCGCAGACCCCGTCCCTGTTGTCGACACAACTGGCGCCGGAGATGCCTTCAACGCTGGCTTCCTGAGCTCATGGCTCCGCGGAGCAGACATCGAGACTTGCCTGCAAGATGGCAACAAGTGCGGTGCAGCAGCCGTTATGCGCGTCGGCGGCGCACCTTAAATCAAACAAAAAGGGTCACACACGCTGTGGCCCTTATCCCCCTTAGCTCCCCCTTTTATCCCCGCTTTCACCTTCCCTCAGCATCACTTGCAGTCGCAGCACTGTGAATCGGCATGCAAAATTGACCCGGTTAGGTGGG
>NZ_LMCK01000071.1:0-11387 GCF_001623165.1 Pseudovibrio sp. WM33 | reverse complement strand
ACACGCCGTTTCAATTCCACACCAGACCTGTGGGGGACAATTCCATCCAATTAAGCTCACCTTACGGGAGCGTTGAGGCGCCTCATTTCCCCTTAATACCACCAGCCACTTTCCTGCTCTAACTCCCAGCCACCAGAGTTTCAGGGAGAACATTACAGGAATAGACCGCGATCAAATCAGGCTGCATTCTCTCGAAACGCCTGCAAGCAATCTTCGGAGCAATCCGCGTTCTTTGAAAACTGAATAGTGAATGAGGGGGCATGGTGGTCGTGGTTTATGCTGCTACACCCTGAACTCACAGCAATCCCGACTGGGCAGTGAGCAGACGCCTAGTGAGAAACACCGTCATTGCGTTCGTTTGCGTGATTTTGCGCGAAACAGCGTTTTTGTGCGTTCTTATGTGCACTCACGACAATGGAACAATGCGTTTGGAAAAGCGTAGGGCTATAGCTGGCATCATCAGCACCCCGCGCTCCGGCCAACTGATAGGCAGGACTTATCCTACTTCTATCAAATCTTATCCCCCCAAACCCAAAAACTATCCCCGCTGCAAATGGCTTTTGATCATCAGCTTCAGATTTGGAAAGGCGGTTATGGCGCATTGCGCAGTTTATTTTTGTGTGATCCCCTCCTTCCTGGGAGTTTTAATAGCGGAAATAACGCTGATTTTCAGAGCTTTGAAAGATATGAATGCGTCTGCGCTGGGGTTTGGCTGCTGGGCTGTGGGTGGCACCTGGAATGACACCGAGGATCAAACCCCAATCCGAACCATGCTAAAAGCCGTTGAGCTGGGCATCAATTTCTTTGATGTCGCGCCGGTTTACGGGCTGGGGCATGCAGAAACGCTTTTGGGTGAGGCCCTCAAGACCTTTGAACGTGACCAACTGTATATTGCCACCAAGTGCGGGCTGGTTTGGAACAACCCGGAAAGAGCTGTCAAAAACAATCTTACCAAGACTTCCATTATAGAGGAGGTGGATCAATCACTCGAGCGCTTACAGACAGAGTATATTGATGTGCTGCAGTGTCATTGGCCTGATCCCCATACACCTATTGAAGAGACCGCCGAAGGTTTGCGCGCTGTTGTGGAGAGTGGGAAGGTTCGACATCTTGGCGTCTCCAACTTCTCATTGAAGATGACTAAAGAGCTGATGCAACATTGTGAGCTGGCCACTTATCAGGGGCTTTATAACCTTCTGGAGCCGAATGCCACGCATTATCATAATATACCGCTGAGCTACCGTAGTCGTGATGAGATCATTCCGCTTTGCGAGGAGCATGACCTCAAGTACTTGCCTTATAGCCCATTGATGCAGGGATTGCTGGCAGGAACCTTCAAAGCAAGCGGTAACTTTGACCAAAATGATGATCGCGCCAATAACCCGAAACTGAATTCTCCGCTACTGGAGAAGTATCTCGGCTGTGCTGACGAGTTGAAAGCTTACGCTGAAAAAGCCGGTATGCCTCTGGCCCATCTGGCTATGGGGTGGTTGATGGCGCAGGATGCGGTCGGGCCCATTATTACCGGAGCCTATCAGGAATGGCAGGTGAAAGAGAACATTGCGGTCACAACACGCTCTTACGATGCGGATCTTTTGAAAGGTGCTGAAGACATCGTTGCTAAATGGGCGCTATCTTAACTTATTAAGATCGAGCCAAAAAAACCCAGTTTTGAGGAACTGGGTTTTCACTTCACAATCCAGAGCAATGTGACTTTATATATAGGCTTTACCCTCATAGTTTGGTCGACACCATTTAGAAGCAGCTTATCCCTCTGATCGTCGCTTCCAAGATCAGCATTGGGTTTATGTTCGAACGCAAACCCGATCTCCTTTTCTTTCATCAGTAGAACAAAGAACCGCCGTTTGACTGTGGAACTCCAGAGCGTGCCACAAATCTGTTTCAAAGTCTGAGCGAGCATCTGAGTCAGGCATGAAACTGAGTTCTAACCACAGCTCGCCCTTCAGGTCATAGATGGCAACTTCACGCTCTCGCCTCAAACATCATCGCCACCTTACACCTCGATTGCACCTCTCGCCCTAAGGCCGAATGCAACATGTCTCCAATGCGTATCGGATCGACTTCCCACGGAGCCGAAACTGAGCTGCTCTTACTTTGAATGGTATTTTCTGCGCTGCGTCCGAACCTCACGTCTCACACTAAGGTTTGCTATGAGAAAGCCATCAATAAGAGAGCAGCCCTACTCACGCACCTTATTAGGCCTGAAATATCTTCATCTTTGCACAGTCAATACAGCATGGAAGAGATTGGTATTCTCTGAAACTGGCGTATTCGAGCAGTATGAGGCCCGAAAATAGAATATGAAGATCACAAGCTTAGAGATGTGAGACAGGTTTTTTGGCCTCTTTGATATTGCTTTTGCAGGATCAGGCAAATCGGCAAAAGCTATCCCCAAGACTAAGTATTTTTACTCTTGTGTGTAATGCATTTAAATTTGTAGGTTTCGCGCACACCAAGTGGTGCCTAACCAATCACTGTCAGCGACGGCTTCTTGCTAAGCCAGATCACTTTCGCTGTATGGCATCGCTATCCATCTGTGCCTCCGCCATGGAGGCAACCGCGTTGCCAGCTTCCGCCCTTTGTGCGTGGAACCCATTTCTGGCAGTGATCGTATAGGCTCGCCCATGAGCTTTCGCGGCAGATGGCTAACAAGCGGATCATGGCTCTTGGTTGAGCTGCTAAATCCACGTGACGTGCGCACTCGGGCTGCATGCGTGGATATCTGCCAATAAACAGGACCAGTATGACTGATCAAACCTGCGCAGATCTTATTCCGGCCCCCGAAGGGCCGTCCAATCTTATTGATACTGATTATGAAGTAGGACAAGACAATATTACACCGCGAATCGCTGGTGTTGCGTTTGACGTCCACAATATCGTTTTCACTATTTCCAGTATTGCGATTGCAATTTTTGTTGCAATTACTCTGCTCTATAAAGACGCTATTGGTCCGGTCTTTGGTGATCTACGTGTTTGGCTCACTTCTAGTTTTGACTGGTTTTTCCTAATTGCCGGCAATATCTTTGTGTTGCTTTGCCTCTTCCTGATTGTGTCTCCACTGGGAAAGGTTCGCATCGGCGGCAGAGATGCAAAACCAGATTACAGCTACAGCGAATGGTTCTCCATGTTGTTTGCTGCAGGCATGGGCATCGGCCTTGTCTTTTACGGCGTGGCTGAGCCACTTGGCCATTTCTCTTCCATCACTTCTGGTAGCAGCTGGGCACCATTGGGCGGTGAAGCGCTGAGTGGTGCGGAAGCAGAGCGCCTTGCCATGGCCTCCACCATCTTCCATTGGGCCCTGCACCCATGGGCAACTTACGCTGTGATTGCTCTTGGTCTGGCTCTGTTTGCCTATAACAAAGGCCTGCCGCTGACTGTCCGCTCTATCTTTTATCCAATTCTGGGTGAGCGCGTTTGGGGTTGGCCGGGTCACGTGATTGATATTCTGGCTGTGTTTGCCACCTTGTTTGGTCTGGCAACCTCTCTGGGTATTGGTGCAGAACAGGCCAATGCTGGTTTGAACCATTTGTTTGGTCTTGAAATCACGACAACAACCAAGGTCATTTTGATCATCGCGATCTCTGCTATTGCACTTTGTTCCGTTGTTATGGGGCTGGATAAAGGCATCAAACACCTTTCCACCTTCAACGTGATCACCGCTGCTTTGCTGCTTGGTTTTGTTCTGTTGGCTGGTCCAACATTGGACATCCTACAGAAGCTGTTCTGGAATCTGGAAGCTTATCTGGAATATCTGCCAGCACTTTCCAACCCAGTTGGCCGTGTTGACGATAACTTCCGTCAGGGTTGGACAACTTTCTACTGGGCTTGGTGGTTCTCCTGGGCACCGTTTGTGGGCATGTTTATCGCTCGCATCAGCCGTGGCCGCTCCGTTCGTGAATTCATGATTTGCGTGCTGGTTATTCCAAGTGTTGTCACCACCCTCTGGATGACAGCCTTTGGCGGCACAGCGATTGAGCTGGAAGCAACTTCTACTCTTGGCAAAATTGCAGGTGCGGCGACTGAAATTCAGCTGTTCGAGATGCTGAGCAACCTGCCACTTGCTGAAATCACATCTGTACTGGGTGTCGTTCTGATCATCACATTCTTTGTGACGTCTTCAGACTCCGGTTCTTTGGTTATCGATACCATTACAGCTGGTGGTAAGGTGAACGCACCGGTTCAGCAGCGCATCTTCTGGGCGTCTTTGGTTGGCCTTGTTGCGATTGCATTGCTGCTTGGCGGTGGCCTTTCCAGCCTTCAGGCGATGACGGTTTCAACCGGCTTCCCGTTTGCGATTGTCTTGCTTGGTGCATGTTTTGCAATCGTCAAAGGTTTGCGTAGCGAGCCTAGATAAGCAAACTTCATACTAAATTCAAAAAACGGCGGGATCATTTCCGCCGCTTTTTTTGTTTGAAATGATTGCATGTGGGATCGTCGTTTGATCCGCCTACATCAGTGAATGGTCGCTGCCAGCTTCTTGGCATCTACGCGCATGTTGGCTGGAAGCGGGATATAGCCGGATGAAATTGCAGCTCCCCTTGCCTGTCCGCTCAAGACAAATTCAGCAAACTGGCGCGCCGCAGTGCCGGTTCTCACATCAGGGTAGACGTCTTCTGTCACCAACCAAAAGAATGAAATGATGGGGTAAGCACTGGGAGCTTCAGGGTTGTGAATCTCATCAATGGAGAGCGGATCACCACTTCTGCTGACCTCCTCGATAGCTGCTTCTCCGGCATTGAGTGAGGGTGCTACGAAGTTGCCCTTTTGATTTTCGACCAGAGCCATCGGGATCCCCAGTGTGCTGCCAAAGGCTGAGGGGGCGTAGCCGATTGCGCCATTGTTCTCGGTGATCTTGGTCACGACCTCAGAGGAACTTGGCACGAGGACAGCATCTTTCGGGAAGGTCTCCAGTGGCCAGATGCTGGCAGATTTGCCGGACCATGCATTTTCGGCGGTGTACAGGTGCTTGGAGAGGGCGAGGTTTGCACCGCTGGCGTCGCTGCGGCCAACAATGGTGATTTTCAGCTTTGGCAAGCGCAGGTCCGGGTTCACCATGCGGATTTCACGGTGGTTCCAGTATTGGATGGAGCCATCAAAAATACCGGAGAGCGCGTTGCGCGTGAGCTTCAAGTGGCCAACACCCTCAATATTGTAAAGAATGCCGAGCATGCCTGCGGTGATGGGGATCTCCAGCAGTTTGTCCTCTATGGCGACAGGCTCATCGGCGGCATCAATATCGAGGTCTTGCTCGAGGATCGCTTCCAGCGGAGCGCTGGAGACAGCAAAATCGACCTTGCCAGCCTGCAATGCCAGCACCCCAGCTCCACTGCCGATCGGGTCATATCGCACTTCGATCTCGGGGTTTGATGTTTTGAAGAGACGCAGAGTCTCATTGAACAGGACGTCTGGATACATGGATCCCGCTCCACTCAGTTCCTCGTAGGGTTCTGCCTGAGCGTAGCTGTCCTGAGCCATTGAGGAGTTAATCAGAAAACCGGTTGCCAAAAGCGAAAGGAACGAAGCAGCTACAATCTGAACGCACAGTTTTGGAGAGATCCGGTTGAGCATGGCACATCTTTCTCGGAGATTTTCCAATATGTAGACGCTGGTGTGCGTCATTTTATGCTGTTGGGCGTTGATATAACCGCCCGTGCAAGGCCCCTCATAACTTAGATTTCATAAAGGCTTTCTCATTGTGGGCTGCGGTATTCTTTGAAAACTTTATCTATAGAAATACAGCATTGGTTTTGCTTGATCTTAGGGAGAGGTTTACTTCGCTGAGGCATGGTCTGCACACGCAGAAAATCGTACCCAGACAAAGGTGCGGAGGATGGCAAAAAACAAGAAGCCACTTCAGTGGAGCAGCAAGGCAGACACCACCGCACATGAGCACAACAAGCAGGTGCTGAAGATGGTGCGCCATTTGCTGCGTGCGCATGAGACCAGCTGGCTGGTGAAGCAGCTGAAGAAGTGGTCGCCCACGGATTTGCTGCAGCTGTTGACTGCCCTGCCCCTGCCGGACGCACGTAAGCTGTTTGCGCTGCTGCCTATTCGGCCTTCCACCAAGATCCTTGCTGAGCTTTATCCGGATTTTCGGGCTGAACTGCTGAAAGACGGGACGACCACGCGGCTGGTGGAGATTCTCAATACGCTGAAGGAGAATGATCTGGCGGATACGCTGGATGAGTTTCCGCAGAGCTTGCTCGACATCATTGTGCCGCAGCTGGATGCCCGGGCGGAGATTGAGGAGCGGATTTTGCATGGAGAAGATACGGCCGGGCGGTTGATGAGCCGGAAGTTTGTGGCGTTCAACGAGGATTATACGGCGGGGAAGGCTATTGCCGCGATCAAGAGCCAGTATGATCTGGTAGGGCGGTTTCGCACGGTGTTTGTGGTGGATGCCAAGCACCGGCTGGTGGGGCGGCTGGATGTAACGCGGCTTTTAACGCTGGAACCGAAGGTGCGCATCGGGGATGTGATGGATGCCAATGTGCTGGCGGTGTCTGCGGAGATGGATCAGGAGGATGTGCTGCGCAAGGCGGCGAAGCGGCAGATTTCCTCTATGCCTGTGATTGACGTTGACGGGAAGCTGATTGGGCGGATTACGACTGAGCAGATGAACCAGATTGTGCGTGAGGAGCTCTCGGAAGACCTGATGTTGATGGGCGGGGTTTCGCCGGAAGCGCGGCCCTCGGATTCTGTGCGCCGGATCATCAAAGGCCGGTTGCCCTGGTTGATGACGGGGTTGATTGGGTCTGCTGTTGCGGCGTTGGTGGTTGGGTCTTTTGAGGATGAGCTGGAGAAAGCGGCTATTTTGGCGGCGTTTATTCCGGTGATCATGTCGATGGCGGGCAATTCCGGGCTTCAGGCGTCTGCTGTTGCGGTGCAGGGCATTGCGACGGGGTCTATCTGGACGGGCAGTACGCTGTTTCGGCTTTGGAAGGAGTTTTGCGGGGCGCTGTCCAACGGGGTGATTGCAGGCAGTGTGCTGACTGTGCTCATCAGCATTGGGGCCGTGCTGTTTGAGATTCATGATCCCGTGTGGCTGGCGCTTACGGCTGCGTCCTCTCTGGTCATCGTCACCACGGTGGCTGCCATGGTGGGGGCGACGGTGCCTGTGGTGCTGGACAAGATTGGCATTGATCCGGCAGCGGCGACGGGTGTTTTCATCACCACCAGCAATGATGTGCTTGGGGTGTTGGTCTACTTCACGACGGCCAGTTATCTTTATCTGTAACTAGACGTTCCCTGCTCTCGCAGTCCCTACTGCTCTCAGTGAGGGAGGGATTTTTATGGATGAGGAACAGAGTTTCAGCCACAGCGAAGGTGAGGCTGGGGAGTTTGAGGCGCGGGGGTTGCGCAGTTATTTTGAATATCGCGACCTTGGCGTGGCTGATGCCACCAACGGGGCTGTGGTTGCGCATGTGATTAAAGCGCGTGAGGGGCACAATGCGACGGGGCAATGGCATGTGCATGATTGCTCCTTTCAGTTTTATTATGTGCTGAAAGGCTGGGCGCGGTTTGAGTATGAGGGGCATGGCATCCGCACGGTGAAGCCGGGGGACTGCGTGGTGCAGCCAGCGGGCATTCGCCACCGCGAGATTGAGCATTCTGAGGATTTTGAGCTGATCGAGATCGTCTCGCCTGCCAATTTTGGTACTCGGGCGGAGGACGAGACGGCAGAGACCACTGAGGCCTGAAAGCAAAACCGGGGCTTGTGAGCCCCGGTGTTTTTTATGAAATCAGCGCTGTGCAGCTGCTGGTTTTGCGCGGCGTGGCCTGTTGCTCTGGCTGCGGTTTGGACCGCTTTTTTGAGCCGGACGCGCATTTGCATTTGGCTTACCGCCGCGGCCACGACCTGCATTTGGCTTTGCACCAGCTGGTCTTGCGCCTGCCTCACCTGCTGGTTTGCTGCCTTGTGCGGCACCATTGCGGCCTGCACCGCCAGCTGGACGACCAGCACCACCGGTTGAGCGGCCTGCACCGCCGCCACCACCGCCACTGCGGCGACGGTTGCCTTGCGGGCGTTTGTGGCGTTTCAGCTGTGTTTGTTCGTTTGCTGGGTCGTACGCAGGCATTTCGCCGTCCGCCCAATCGCCATCACCAGACGGGATTTTGCGGCCAATCAGGCGCTCAATGTCGCGCAGGTATGGTTGTTCGGTTCCATCACACAGGGAGATGGCAACACCGCTTTTGCCTGCGCGGGCTGTCCGGCCAATGCGGTGAACGTACGCTTCCGGTACATTTGGCAGCTCGTAGTTGACCACGTGGCTGACACCATCAATATCAATACCGCGGGCAGCGATGTCTGTTGCCACGAGGATTTTGATGGAGCCGTTTTTGAAGCCATCCAGCGATCTTTCGCGCTGGCGCTGGCTCTTGTTGCCGTGGATGGCGGCTGAGCTGAGGCCTGCTTTGTCCAGATGACCGCTGACACGGTCTGCCCCGCGCTTGGTGCGGGTGAAGACGATGGCGCGTTCGATGTCTTTTTCTGACAGGATTTCCTGTAGGGCAGCTCGCTTTGAGCTTGAATTGAGGAAGCGAACGGACTGCTCGATTTTCTCAATTGGACGGGAGACCGGCGCCACGGAGATTTCACGCGGGTTGGTCTGGAACTCTTTGGCCAGCTTGCGGATCTGGTGTGGCATGGTTGCGGACAGCAGCACTGTCTGGCGCACTTTTGGCAGTTTGCCAAGAATACGGCGGATGGCTGGCGCAAAGCCAAGGTCCAGCATCTGGTCGGCTTCGTCCAGCACAACTGTTGTTGTGGCGTCCAGCTTGATGCCGCCGGTGCTCATGTGGTCTTCCAGACGGCCCGGAGTGGCGATCACAATGTCCAGGCCTCTGGACAGGGCGCGCAGCTGTGGGCCGGGTTTCACACCACCAAAAATAACGGCAGTTGATGGGCCGATATACTGGCCATAGGTGCGCACGCTAGCAGCGATCTGGGAGGCAAGCTCACGGGTTGGCGCAAGAATAAGCGCACGGCAGGTGTGCGGCGCTGGTTTTTTGCGGTCTTCTGCCAGACGGGTCAGCAGTGGCAGCACGAAGGCTGCGGTTTTGCCGGTGCCTGTTTGCGCGATGCCGAGGATGTCCTCGCCCGCTTTCATGTGCGGAATTACTTCACGCTGGATTGGGGTTGGGGCTTCATAGCCCTCTTCTTTTACGGCGCGCAGGATAGGCTCTGCGAGGCCAGCTTCGTCAAAATTCTTCACTCTCGTACTTCCAAGATGTGCAGAGCACGCCCCCTGATATGGGATCAGGAAGATGCTCATAGATTAAACGCCAGCATATACCCCGCAGACATACATCTACGCGGCCAGACTGGCTAAAATTGAGATCCATGGAGTTTGAGAGGAGCTTTGAAAGCGACCTAGAAACGCTGCGGACCACGGTGCGTGCCCGTGTTACATCCCACTCGAGCAGGCTGCCTTGCTGAATATATTGCAGGCAGCGGGGTGGCGCTTCAAGCATATGCCCAATAAGCGCGTTGCCTCGGGAGATATAGGTAAATGCGCGGGAATGCAAGGGGTGGGGGGTGAGATGATCCACGCAATGCTCCTCTAACCGCCGTCATCCCGCACTTGATGCGGGATCTAGAATGATTAGCAAAGCCGTCACCCTAAGTCCCGATACAGATCACGCCATGATGGGTTAAGTGTTTCAATTAGCTTCAGTTTCCATGCCCGCCTCCAACGTTTCAGCTTTTTCTCACGAGCGATTGCATCCCTAATACGCTCAAATTCTTCGTAATAAACCAGCTGAGAAACGCCATAGCGAGCAGAAAACGAGGTTGCCGTCTTCTCCCGATGTTCATGAATACGGCGTGCCAGATTATTGGTGACGCCCGTGTAGAGCGTCCCGTTTCTCTGACTTGCGGTGATGTAGATGTAATAGGGCATGCCGTAGTTTGAGAGTGTACGTGCAGATTGCCAATCGCATGATCTGGCTAGGCCTTTATCAGGGGTGATTTCCTACTGGATCCCGCATCAAGTGCGGGAAGACGGCGGTGGCGGCTTTAAGCTCCATGCCCGCCCTCGCCGTCATGCCGGACGAGCGAAGCGAAGATCCGGTATCCAGAGTCCAAATTACAAAGTCAAGCTAATCAGATCCCACCGCACTATCATCAAATTCAACTCGGGCTGTAATCTCAGTCATCGCATAATGAACAAACTGCTTGCCTAGCTCTGTAAGGACATAATCTTCAGTATTATCAAAAGAAGATTTCATAGTATTGCTTCGATTACCTGTCCCTCTAGTAGGCTTGGGTTTTATGAAGTTGCCATAATAATCGGTTTCTCGATGTTGGCGTATTACACCGCCAGTGCTTAGGTCCCTGATTAAGAGCTTATATAGGTCAGCTTCCGCTGAATCTTCACGCACGGGTGACCTTCCCAAGTTGGACCAAATGCTTCCTCGCCCGATTGGACCTTTTCTATAAATTTCACCGATTACTTCGAAATGAAAATCAGAATAACTTTCAAACCAATCTATGAAAAGTTTGACCACATCATCTGATGCGAGTTTTGTTGAAGCTGAGTGAGATAATATATTGCGGACTTTTTGACGCTTATCTTCTGAATCAATCCTGGACCAATTTCGAAAAGCCTTTTTCAAAATCGCTTGATATTTATCAGACTCTACACGATCTTTTACTTTCTGATCATTCAAATCAAGTCGCGCCATGATCTCTATTATCGTCTTTTCTTTCTCCTTCAATTCCTCACGAAGCATCTCAATCCATTGCTGCAACAACAGATTTACCTGCTCTTGCTCATGATCTGACCACGCACTCACAACCGCAGACAAGGCCCCTCCTGCAAACGGGACAGCACCGGCAAGTGCTTGAAGACCAGCTTTTGAAAGCTTCTTTCCTGTGCCAGCTTTTTCAATTTTATTCATTTTGATTTTCAATAACTTTTATTAATATACAGTGATACTTTACTATCTCCATCAACAACATCAAGCAGCATGTTCAATTTGGCTACTTGCATTGAAGTTACACAACTTCATTTCTAGTCGCGAGAGAACACATAATAGTCATAAATAAGATCCGTTCCTCGTCATGCCGGACCAGCGGAGCGGAGATCCGGTATCCAGTGTTATGCGTGCTGGCGTTAGTGAGTGTGGCTCTAGATCCCGCATCAGGTGCGGGATGACGGTGGTGGGCGTCATCAGCGTATCCCCACGGCAACACCTTGCCCTCTTCTGCAACTTTTCGTTGACAGTGGAGGCGTTCCATTCCACATTCATATGTGAGGCGTAGAAACCTCTGAAAAGCGGCTACCGCTCCCGTCAACTAGCGGATTTTTTGTGTCTTTTTTCTAAAGGCGCAAACCCTTTGCTATGAGCGGGAGGGCGGTGAA
>NZ_LMCK01000070.1:0-22485 GCF_001623165.1 Pseudovibrio sp. WM33 | reverse complement strand
ACTTTCAATCTGGACCACTCAAATGGGGCTGCTCAGCGCCCGTCCGTTTTTAGCTGTGTAAACCAATGAGAACACTGCGGTTAAACGGTTAAACGGATCAACGGATCAACGGATCAACGGATCAACGGATCAAAATTAACAACTGGAGTTGAAGATAAATATGAATAATCGCACTGATCAAATAGCGCCTTAGGGAATTCCCCTTAAGCCTGTGGAAAACAGCCCTGATGGCCACTTCGAATTAAGATTGAAGTAAATTACCCTTCAATTGCCCATGATTTAGCGCTCTCTGTCACTAGGCACTTCTAATATTAAAATCGAAATTTAAAATTTGTCAAAACATACATATCTTAAAGAATAGCTACAAAATAGCATAAGTATTTCAAAATACTTATGCCTAACTTAGACGGTGCAAATACTAATATGAGCCATGTGAGTTATTAGTATCTATTTAACGCGCGTAGATTTCCATAATTATAATTTTACATATTTATGCTTAGTTATAATTTAACGCAAAGTTAGATATGAATTTTTAACACCTCAACTCAACAACCAATACGTAATGATGAAGTAGAGTATTCTTTATTTTAAAAAATATTTCTTATTAATAAGATTATTTATTATCGTTAATATGTATCGTTAAAAAATATATTGCTAGATCAAAAATAATTATGTACCGATGATACGTACTTATCAAAAATACCCAGCTAATTTAAGGCGTTAAAAGTGGAACTACTTACTCCAATTGGGAATGAGATATGGATGGCTGACGGGCCAAATGTTGATTTCTATAGTTTTCCCTACCCCACGCGTATGGTTATTGCCCGTCTGGAGGGCGGACACCTTTGGGTGTGGTCACCGATAACAATTTCCGTAAGTCTTCGTTCCGAAATTGAAGCACTTGGTCAAGTTTCACACTTGGTGAGTCCAAATAAGATTCATCATTTGTTTCTGGCGGACTGGAAGGCAATTTGGCCTAATGCAATCCTTTGGGGGCCGAAGAGCACAATCGACAAACGCAAAGATCTCGCATTTGGTCCCGCATTGGAAGACATTCCCCCATCGGAATGGGGGCCAGATATAGACCAAGCCTGGTTTCGGGGCTCATTTATGATGGACGAAGTTGTGTTCTTTCATCGACCTTCCCGTACGGCCATCTTTGCGGATCTGATTGAATCATTTACTGAGGACTTTCTTCAAAAACATTGGAGTTGGTGGCAACGCCCGCTCGCCCATATAGACGGGATTACAGCAAAATCACCGCATGCACCCGGCGAATGGAGGTTATCGTTTACCGACCGAAGTTTTATCCGCACAGCACGCGACAAGGTTATTGACTGGGCACCGGGTCAAGTTACGGTCGCGCATGGGGAATGGTGCCAATCAGAGGGGAAAAGGTTCGTAACACGAGCTCTCGAATGGATTGATTAGCTCTAAAGCATCAGGCATTGGTAATGCCCATACTAAGTAATTAATAATATTACTATACATACCAACACTGACATACAACAAAATATTTTCAACTTACAAGCTACTAATTACACATAGCGCTAATTTATCATGAAATCACATAGTATTATTAACTATTAAACTTATAGCCATCTTAATTTCAATCGAATTTTCCGAAAATAAATCCGGAAAACACTCAAACAACATTCGAACATTCGTGATTTAAATCAACATTTGATTGGATGAGGAACATGCAACTCTCCGCAAATAGAGACTGGGTGGATTATGCTCGCATTGTTTCGGGGGTGCTTTTCATCGCCGCCGGCATCGCCAAAGCTTTCCCTCAGATTGAAGATATTGGACAGACTCTTCAGCAAATGGCCCAGGCGAATTCCGGCACTGTACTCGCCCCGTTAAGTACATTTTTGGCAACACAGTATTTGGCGGTGAATGCACTTGTGGGTGTGGCTTTTGTGGCTTCCGGTCTGGCGTTTCTAACCAGGCGTATGTTAGTTTTGGCCGCCACAGGCCAATTGATCATGTTAGCTATGTTTATTGTCTTGTTGTTTCGCTTTCAGCCATCAATCCTCGTCATTGATCTTCCGTTTATGCTAGCTGCTGCATTCGTCTTGCGGCGAGCCTTGGTCTCGCGGCAAGAACAGGTGGTTTCGGAATGAATGCTCCTGCGCACAACCAGTCGAATGCTGCCCAACGCATTGTTGTTGTGGGTGCTGGCCTTGCCGGACTAACAGCTGCTATGCATCTGAACGATGCAGGGTTTAAAGTCGAAATTCTCGAAGCCTCAAGTGAGCCGGGTGGAAACGCTTGGCTGACGACAACAGGAGGGATGCGCCAACCCACCGCCGGTTCGTGTTTTCGCTTCCCGACCCCAGGAGGGGTCGTCGAAGACCTGCTAACCCGTTTTAAGCTCAGTGGTAAATACCATTCAACCAGCACATCAATGCAGGTCCTATTTCGCACCTCCGCCCTACTACGCAATTTGCACGAAGTGATTGTTTCTTATCTGCGGCAACCTCGTTGGTTGCTTCACCCAAAAGTCTGGGGTCTCACTGGCAATCTCTTGGTCGCCGGACTGACCGGCCGGCCGCTTCTCCCGGCAAGCAAGGAACTTGGCGAACCAATTTTTGCCGACTTGTACACTTTTCTGGATCGGTTGAGCCCTGGAAAAGGCCGTTTCCCGTCGGTTCCCTGGGGTCCAGAATGCGGCATAAGCCGTGACGAAATGATGGCTTTGGACCAGATGACCATACGGCAATTCTTTTTCGATCCTGAGATGACGCACCATCTACCAAATGACCTTCAGCCTCCGCGACGGCTAGGCCAACTTGTACGTCTTGCCCTCACCACAACGCTTGAAGTGGAAGGCCTGCTGCTCGACAACTGCTCGGCCTATGTCGGATTGTACTTTCTGGTGGGATATTTGTATGGCGACCTTGTGGCGCTGTCGGGCGGGAATGGTGCCGTATCCGAAGCCTTGATCAACCATTTGCGCACTCAATCCGCCGTAAATATACAAACCGAGTCTAAGGTTGACCGCATTGATCACGATGGCTCTGCTTATCGCGTGGAATTTACGCACGCAGATCAGCAAGAAACGCTATCATGCCAAGGTGTAGTCGTCGCAACGCCCAAACACACAGCGCTCGGCATGTTCACGGAGCTTCCTGAAGAACAAAAGGCCGCAATCCGTGAAATCGAATACTCAGATTATGCCATCGCCAACGCTCGTCTAAGTGATCCTGTTTGGACGAAGTATTTCGGTGCCTATTTTATCGGAGACACACCTGACGCCGCTGCAAAGGCAGGGTTTTGCAAGGCTGGTGGTGTCGTCAATTCTACTTGGGAGGCATTCGGAGACAATCAGGGCATCGGCGGGTTTAGTATTCTCAAGCCAGTTGCTGCTCGGAAAGGTCAAGGCCAAATTACTTCCGTCAATCTAAGCGTGCTACGCAACGAAGCGGAGACTGAAGTGCGTAGGATCCTTGCAGCCATTGGCGCCAACCCCGACATTCTCGAAGATGTTACCTTGCACGTTTGGCCCAAAGGTCTTGTTTCGCCGCGCCCAGGTCAGATAGCGCGGAGGGTGTTTGAGACAGCCAGCGCTCCTTTCGGCGCCATAACATTTGCCAATCAGGATAGCATTGGCGTTGGTTGCCTTGAGTCCGCAGTCGAATCCGGAGCGTTCGCGGCACATCAGATTGCACACATTCTCAATCAAAACTCGATCCCACGCTGCGAAGTAACAAAATGACCAACTTGGGGGACTAAAATGTTCATTGTAAAACTGGACGGCCAGGCTCCGGGTGGGCGCGATATTCTTGGCGGTAAGGCCAACTCACTCAATCACATGGTCGCAGAAGGCATGCTCGTTCCTGAAGCCTTTTGCATCACAACCGAGGCATTCCGACATTTCCTCGACACCAATAAGCTAAACCAGCTAGATCACTCAGAGTTACCTGAAGCAATAAAGCAGGCAAAATTTCCAGCTGATCTGGAACAGGAATTACGCCATTCCTGTAACATGCTGGGCAACGTCTCGATAGCCGTGCGCTCTTCAGCAACGGTTGAAGATGGAGACAAAAGCTCATTTGCCGGTCAGTTTCAGACCTTCCTCAACCTCAGTGGGGCTGACGAGGTGATTACCGCAGTCAAACGCTGTTGGGCCTCGCTGTTCGATGAACATGTGCTCAGTTATGCAGAACAGCGCTCTGAAGTAGAAGAACAGCCCGTTATTGCAGTTGTCATTCAGACAATGGTTCAGGCAGAAGTCGCAGGCGTGCTCTTTACTATCGATCCGATGGGAGAAACCGAAGAATGCATGCGGATCGAAGCTTCCTGGGGCGTCGGGGAAGGTCTTGTGTCCAGTCAAGTCAGTACGGATAGTTTCCTGATCCGCCGTGAAGATCTGACGTTAGAATCCAAATCAGTGCGCTCTAAAACCATGTCGACCTTCTGCCAGCCAGACGGTGGCATTGCCTTGGTAGAAACTCCTGCCGAAAAGGTCGATGCTCAGACCTTAACGACCGAGCAAACTTCAAAACTAGTCGCAGCAGCGAATCAGCTCATGATGAGCGCTTCATATAAAGGGCAAGAACTCGATATAGAATGGGCACTGCACGATGGCGAGATGTGGATTCTACAGGCACGCCCGATCACTGCGATACATCGCTCCACGGCTAACAAGGTCTATGCGGATATCGACGAAGAAAACATCCAAATCAAAGACAATGCGCTGTTCTCACGTATGGATACCGGTGAGATCGTTACCGGTTTGATGTCTCCGCTAGGCTTGTCCTTTTGTCGTTTCTATCAAAACAACATCCATGGACCTGCCGTGAAGACCATGGGTCTGCACAAGATGCTCAAGCCCAACACCTTCATGGGTTACGTACGCGGTCACGTATATCTGAACATATCGTCCTCGGCGCATATGCTAACGCAATGCCCTCCAACTCGTGACGCTATGAAGTTTACCGCCCGCTATGCAACCAGCGATGTGGATCTTAACACCTACAAGAATCCTTATGGTGAGCCCACCAAGGGTCTGGGCTATTTCTTCAGCTCAACATACTGGCTTGCACGGCAGTTCTACAACCTGACAACTGCCGAGAAGACAGCCAAGAAGATGGAAACCTTGCGTCGTGACCGCACTGCCCACGCGTTAAGCCTCAACTTGCCAAGCATGTCGCGCGAGGAATTGAACGTTGAGCTCTCACGCATCGACGAAAACTTTCTGACGTCCTGCGCCGCTTACATGCCTTTCTTTTTACAGAGCTTCGCGCTTTATGACGCGCTTGCCGAAAAATGTAAGGAACTGTTTAAAGATCAGGGTAACGGGCTGGAGAACCGTATCAAGGCGTCACTTAATAACCTGCGTACAATTGAAGTAACACGTGCCATTCTTGATCTCACTGAAACAGTGCGGGCGCAAGCAGATTTAGCGCGTCTCATCATTGATACACCGTCCAATGATATCATTAACGCCCTCCGAGCCATTTCGAGTGGCCCCGGTTTCCTTGACGGCGAATTTTCAGCATTCCTGCGTGAATTCGGTGCACGCGGTCGCCAGGAATTCGAATTGACTATTCCTCGCTGGGCTGATGATCCACGTTACATTTTCGACGTTATCCGGCTTTATCTGACGAACGAAGTCGAGCTTGAGAAAAAAATGCAAGCTAGTGAAGCCCTTCGTGGAGATGAGACCAACCGGTTGCTGGCATCGCTCTCAGGCAAGGAGGGGTTCAGCCTGAAATTCATAATAAAGAGCTATACCAAGATGGCAGATCTGCGTGAACGTGTGCGCCCTACCTTCATCGCGGAATCGTGGTTCTATCGACGGATCATCATCGAAATGATGTCACGACTAGCCGCACGAAACGTCGTGAGCCTAAATGACCTTCCCTATATCGATTTCAATCTCTTCCGGGACTACATGGCCGGTAAGATCACTGAGCTAGAGGCCTTCAGCAAGGACATGATCCTCGCCAATAAGCGCGAGAACTTGATCAACCTGCGTAGTGAAGAACCACCAATGAGCCTGATCGGAGGTTACGAACCCAAGCGTGCAGCAGCGCCAGAGCTGAGCGGAGATGGCCAGATGAACGGCCTCGGTGCTAGCCCAGGCATCGTAGTAGGGCCAGCGCGTGTCATCACCGACCTCCCAAAACAGGCAGCTAGCTTCCGCAAGAATGAAATTCTTGTCGCGCGCTTTACCGATGCATCCTGGACACCGCTTTTCACCCTTGCTCAGGGTGTAGTGACTGATATTGGCTCAGCTCTGTCTCACAGCTCTATTGTCGCGCGAGAGTTTGGCATTCCGGCGGTGGTTAACACCCGAATTGCCACCGCACAAATTCGTACTGGAGATACCGTCACCATAGATGGCGACGGTGGATTAGTCAGTATCGACCCCAAGACCACAATCAGTGCACCGGTAGCAGTTCAGGCAGACAAAAATCGCAACTGCATCAATGAAAGCGCTTGATATGGATGTCAGCGTCAACATTATCGTTATTACGCGAAATTCGGAGTTCTTTCGGGCCGGGGCATCTGTGATCTTAGACTTTCGCGACGACCTGTTCGAGACAATCACAATTGACAGCGATTGGGACATTCTTGCTCTAACTCCGTCTGCGCCTGGACCCCATTACAGCGCAGCCAGGGATAGGGCTGTACGCTTTCTGTCGGGATCGGGTGATCGCATTTCGCTACATGTGGTGCAATCACAAAGCCTTTCCGGAGCGCTTACTAAGCTCATGGCCCGCAGCGATGGCAGCAATGTGCATCACACTGGCATGGCTTATATCGACTACTCCGACCCCTACCATTTTGGCCGATCCATTGCTGAGATCGACCAGGATTTGCAGGAGTTTTACGGGGCTCTTCACCGTGCACAGGTTCCAGCTTTTGAGACCCCCTCCTCTACGGCAGTTTTTCAATCAGCCGAGATGCATCCCTACCAAGTGCATCCAATGAATTTTATTCGTTGCGTGCTTCCATCGGACTCCGATGTGTTACGTGCACAACTTCTAACCCTTTGGATGGATTTCTACCAACTTAGCCTTGCTAACCGGCATATCAAGTGCGGTGACAAAGGCCGCCCCACCAGCGCAATGGCTAGCTGTCTGGCAAAGTTTCTCGACAGCCGAACCGAAGGTCGTTGGGTGTTGCAGTATTACACCGGTTCACTTGTATCCAGTCTGATATCTGCTTTCGAGGATCAAGCCGAGATTCGTAATTTTCCGGTACTACGCGGTCCCAGCGAGCATGCACTGGCCTGTGGAGCCATGGCCAATTGGCAGCTTTATGAAATGCCTTCGGTGACAATAATAACCTCTGGGATGGTTGACGAGTTTCGCGGTACGCTCGCTAACCTGCGCGAAACTCGCGCATGCGGTTTTGTTATCTGCGCTGAGCAAAAGCCCGCGTTGTGGTACGCCTTCCAATCCACGATTAACCCCGAATCCGACAGTCGGGATGTACTGCACGCCCGCGGCGTACCTTTTGTTTATATCGACGACCCTGCCAATCTGCAGGCCGGTATGAACCAGGCCATGCAACTATACGATGCCAATCGCGGTCCGGTGTTCATACTTGCCACACAATCAGTGATGAACGTTGTTGAAGCACCTGAAAACCTGCCCCCTCCGGCACTTGTCAGGAATGAGCCAGTTAACAATGACACGATTCTTCACCTCGCGGAGCTGATTAACAACGGGCCTGATCGCTTATTGCTTCAACCTGGCCAACTACACTCTGAAAGCGCTCGCCTTCTTGCCTCCATTGCTGAGCGAGCCGGGATTGCATTGGTGGATAGCATCATACACCCCGGAGCAATCCCAACTCATCTTAATGGGCGCCCCTGCCCCAACCATCTGGGCACATTAAGTGTCTACGGCTTCAGTGATGCTGTGTACCGCTTTTTGCATCGGGACGGACAGATTGCACCGAAAACCGAACAGACGCTGATTTTTCTAGGGGACAAGGTATCCCAGGTAGTGACGCCGTTCACCGAGAATAAGTTGCACAGGAAATTCCACATCGCACAGGTGGTGAGCGAGCACGCACTGGTGGCACCCTTTGCCGATATATCAGTTCTGATGCAACCCCATGCTGCACTAAAAGAGTTAGAAGAACGTCTGGATGTGAAGCCGGAATTGCTTGCACGCCGCCGAGACACTTTAACCGCCGCGTTGAAGGGACAAGAAGACTTGTCCCGGTGTGTCCCGTCACTGCCGATGACACCGAATTTCTTTTTCGGAGCTCTCGGGCAACTCCTCACCGAAATGATCGAAGCTGAAGGCTATGATTTTACGAGCTTGTTTGATGTGGGGCGCTGCGGTGTTTCAGCCATTCGCAATCTGCCTAAGACCCGAGCTGGCTTTTCTGGTTGGTATGGGCGGGCGTTGATGGGAGATGCCCATCTGGCGACGCTGGCACTGGCCGAGACCTGCCCTACAGATCTGCTGAGCTTCATAGGGGACGGTGCTTTTGCTCTTGTTCCAGACATCCTGCCTAGCTTGTTGGAAAATGCTCTGTCTAATGGCGCACGACGTAACCGAAGCGTGACAACCTTTGTACTGTGTAACAGCGGCCTGTCGGCGATCAATTCCTACCAGGAGCGTATCTTGTTTAATCGCACCTCCCGGCAGATGCGCATTCTGAACCTGTCCCCAGAGGAAAGCGCTGGCAATCTGTGCGGTTACGAGGTGGTCAAACGCACAATCAACGTATTTGACAAGGCCGAGATACGCAAAGCGCTGAAGATGCGCGGGCGGATCAATATCTTCCATGTCAATCTCGCCCACAACAACGAAGGTGACGGGATGTCATTGGCCCATGTCAGAGGATGGCAACAAGACCAATTGCCTCGCTTTGGTGCTCGCCGGGTATCGCAAACCATCAAAGAAAGGACGTGACGCACATGCAGTTTGGTTTTGTGGCTCATCCAACCTCGGTTAATCTGAAACGATATGTCAAGATGCTCGACCTCGTACAGCGGAGCACGCAGGATTATCAATCCGGTTATTCTCAAGAGCTTTGGTCACACCAGAACCTCATCCCGTTCATGAATTTCGACCGCATTGTCAGCGCTACTGGAGCCGAGGCATCCGGACAGGTATGCTATTTGCCACTGACCGCGAAGGAAATGCTGAAAAATCCGAGGCTTAGCCTGAAACGGGTGATTGAAGGTGCAAATGATTTTGCTGCGGATGCTGCCGATATTGTCGGGCTCGGGGGGTTTACCTCTATCGTCGGCAACCGAGGTATTGAAGTTGCAAATGTCAGCTCAATTCCGGTCACCAGCGGTAATTCACTAACCGCCTATGCTGGATACAAGGCCTTGCGGCAGGTCATGAAGTGGATGCAACTACCTTCCGCAAATCAGCGGGTAATCATCGCAGGCTATCCCGGCTCTATCGCCCTGGTCATCACACGGCTGCTACTTGAAAGTGGCTTTGAACTGGACCTCGTGCACCGACCCGGCGCAAAACCCTCTGACTTGTTGGAACACCTTCCAGAAAAATGGCACAAGCAGGTACGGCTTAGTGGAGATATCGGGGACTTTTACAAAGACAACAGGTTTTTGGTTGCGGCAACCTCGGCAGGTGGGATCATTGACCCTAAGCGGTTGTCGCCCGGCTCAATCGTCATTGATGTCGCATTACCACGGGACGTAGCCGAAAGCGCCGCTCTCCAGCGTGAAGATATCATCGTCATCGACGGCGGCTGCGTCACAGCAAGTGACGATGTGCGCATGGGTGGTGAATCTCTTAATATCGCGATCAAGCAGCAGCTTAATGCCTGTCTGGCAGAAACTATGGTGCTGGCCTTAGAGGGGCGTGCTGAAACCTATTCGATCGGGCGTACCCTTGATACTGACAAGGTCCTGTCTATCGGCAAGATCGCCGCAAAGCACGGATTTTTCCCTGATCCAATTTCCTCTTACGGTCGCCGGTTAGAGCCGGCAAAAGTTGCCAGTTTTCGCCGCTATCATCACACCACCTCTGTAGCACCGAGCCCGGGCGAACCAAAGATAAACGGCACAAAGTTATACTCAAATGTGCACCACGACACCGCGTTGCGTTTTCGACAGCACATCAATCCCTACCTCGCAGATTTCCTGCAGACACTGCATTGCGACCGGGTCTTTACTAAAGCCAGTGGCGTTGTTCTGACAGACAGCGAGGGTCGTGACTACCTAGATTTTGTTGCTGGATATGGTTGCCTTAACCTAGGGCATAATCCGCCCAAGGTAGTCAAGGCAGTTCAGGACTTTCTGGTTGGCGACAATCCAAACTTCGTGCAATACATCTCGATGCCCCAGCAGACATCACTGCTGGCCGAACGCCTGTGTGAGCGTGTTGGCAACGGCATGCGTCGGGTTTTCTTCTCAAACTCCGGCACCGAGGCCGTCGAAGCGGCCATCAAGCTCGCTCGCGCCGCCTCTCCCCACTATAAGATTCTGCATGCTGAGAACAGCTATCATGGCAAAACGATGGGCGCACTGTCGGTTACTGGCCGTGACAAGCACAAACGATATTTCCTTCCACTCATCCCCGGCACTTTGTGCGTACCTTTTAATGATCTTGACGCCATGGAAACGGCCATGCAGCAGAGAGACATCGCCGCCCTTGTTCTAGAACCTATCCTTGGTGAAGGCGGTGTGCACGTACCGTCCGAGGGTTATTTGCGTGGTACACGTGAACTTTGCAACCGGTACGGTGTCATGCTGATCCTCGACGAAGTACAAACCGGTATGGGCCGTACAGGACGCTTCCTCGCCAGCGATTGGGAAGGAGTGGATGCAGACATTCTGTGCCTATCGAAATCGCTATCAGGCGGCCTGATGCCCATCGGCGCGACACTAGCAAGCACCGAGATCTGGGATCGGGCTTATGGGACCTCTGATCGTTTCCTTGCTCACAGTTCTACTTTCGGCGGCGGTAACTTAGCCTCGACCGCCGCATTAGCAACGCTGGATGCGTTAGATGATGGAACAGTCATGGCCAACGCACATCAGGTCGGCGAGAAACTGCGCGTTGACCTTAATGCAATCTCCCAGCAGTACGATTTTATTGGAGAGATCCGCGGTAAAGGCATGATGTTGGCTGTATCCTTCGATGCCAACTTCAGTCAGGCAATAGCGGCTGGAGCGCATGAATTTGCCACGCGCCTACCCGGAGACTGGCACATGACCTGGAAGTTCCTTCCAGACCAAGTTCGCAAGAACCTACTCGACGCCATGAACCGTTTTGAAGGCACTTTGTCGGAGATGTTCTGCATGCGTTTCGTTACCAAACTGGCGATGGATCACGGCATCCTGACCTTTCTAACAGCCAACAGCTCAACCGTTATTCGCCTGCAACCCCCCTTGATCCTGTCTCAGGACCAGGCGAACCGTTTCGTGTCAGCCTTCAGGGATGTCTGCCGCGATATGTCAACTTTTCTAGACTGAGGAAATATCATTGGAAAATGCACTATCCACGGTCAGCTCCACGCTCCTGTCCTTCTTCAATTCACAGGCGCTGATAGCAGCTTATGATGTTGAGATCTTTGAAGCTATTGGTGACGGTGCCACCTCCCAAGAGGTGTTCGAGCACTGCAATCTACCCGAAAGCACCGGCCACCAACTTCTAGTCGCGATGGTTGCAATGGGATTTGTGGAGTATCGCGGAGATATCTACACCCTAAAACCCGATATGGCGCCCTGCCTTCTGAAAAATGGCACCCAATATATGGGAACATTGGCTCGGCATGCGAGCAAATTTCTCTACCCCCTTTGGGCAAACAGCGCCCAAGCCATTCGCACAAACAGCAACCAGCGAAAGGAAACTTTTGGCGATGAGCGAAAATGGTTCGACATCCTCTATAGTGAACCTAACGATGTGGCTGACTTTCACGCCTTCCTTAGCGTTCTTGCTGACCCATTTGTTGAGAGTTTCCTCAAGGGTTTCAACTTCTCACCGTACAAAGCCTTCCTTGATTTAGGCTCCGGCCGTGCTGCACTGCCGCGTGCAATTCTTGCTGCCAATCCGCACCTGAATGTGGCTGTCTGCGATCTACCCGAAGCGGTAGACCACATGCGCCAGGAACTAATGTCCTCAGGCCATTCGGACCAGGTCGACGTATATATCGGAGATGTAATCAGCGGCGACTTGCCAGAAATCACCCAGGACCTTGTTCATATGGGTTGGATGTTACACGACTATAGCATCAAAACGCAAAAGTGCATCCTTGCCAACGTGTTCAAGGCTCTTCCATCGGGAGCAACTTTCATCGCAAGCGAAACACCGCTTCTCGACGATGAGACCGGCCCAACATTTGTTGCATTGTTGTCAATCAACATGCTGATTTCATCCGATGGTGGCATCGAAAGTACCACCGCGCAGTATCTCGACCGATTGTGTGAGGCAGGTTTTACGAATGTTCGTGCAGTCACTTTGGACGGGCCACGTACCCTTTTGATCGGCGAAAAACCTTAGATCTGGAAATTACATCATGAGACAACGCATTCTGACACTCATTATTGAGAATTACGGTTTGGGACTAGACGAACCGTTATCACTGGATACGCAGCTTCTGGAACTTAACATCATAGATTCCAGTGCGTTCTTCGACCTCATCGAAATTCTGCAGTCAGAATTCTCAGTCACAGTTCCGCTTGAAGAAATCAAGCCCGAGAACTTTGCTACTGCCAGCGATATCGCCCACATGATGAACAACTTAACAGCGTCGACTATGGCCTGACCTTTCCCCCAATCCGGAGTTCCAAGAGATGATAGATATTGACTTGACGCTGCAAAAGCAAAATTTCGATACTGCGATTGCTCTGACGACTGAGGTGGTGCAAAAGCACACCGGATACCAGCCAGATTTGTTGACACCGGATGCGGAGTTCGAGACAGACCTCGGCGTGGATAGCATAGTCCAGATGGATATCTTCGTGGAACTGATGGAGCGCTGTGGCCTGCCGGTTAACGGGGAGCAATTGGCTAGTGTCGTATCAATCCGCGACCTTACGTTGAAGGCCCTCAGTCGCTTGGAAGGTCGCCCATTACCACGGCCTCAGGTAGCTGAGTTGCACAGCAAAAGCCAGCCAGTCGAAGAACTGCAGGAACTGATCGAGAGCAACGCAAGTGCAACGCTGGAAGAGAACCCATCGCCGCTCACCGATACCCGTACAATGCGAGATTTTGCAGATCTGCCAAACCGTGATTTGTTCCACAAAGTTGGAGCCTTTCACGAGTTCTATACTCAAAAACGCGATGCCGGTCATTACTGGTACGGCATGCCACTGGAAAGCCCCTGCCAGAACCGTGCTATGATCTATGATGAGGTCGCTGGAAAAAGTCGTAGATTTCTAATGTTCGCCTCGAACAATTATCTGGGGCTGGCCAATGATCCACGCGTACTTGAAGCTATTCGCGATGCTGCTGTACGTTACGGGGCGACCAACACTGGTTGCCGTCTGATTGGCGGTTCGAATGTTTTACATCTGGAACTTGAACGCAAGCTGGCGCAGTTGAAAGGCACCGAAGATTCTATTGTCTTTCCATCTGGTTACTCTGCCAATCTGGGTACGATCTCTGCACTGCTGACCAATCGAGACATCGTTTACACTGATGCAATAAACCACATGAGCATTCAGGACGGCTGCAAGCTATCGGGGGCACAGCGGCGCATCTATAAGCATAGTCTCAGTTCGCTTGAGCGCACTCTGGAGCGCAGTGCGGATCACGATGGTGGCCGCTTGATTGTGAGTGATGGCGTTTTCTCGATGCATGGCGATATTGTGGACCTTCCGCGCCTCTTGAACATCGCCAAAAAATATGACGCAAAACTTCTGATTGATGACGCACATTCCACAGGGGTTCTGGGTGCAACCGGCTCAGGAACCTCAGAACACTTCGGTCTCAAGGGCCAGATCGATCTGGAACTGGGTACCTTTTCAAAAACGCTGGCTGGTGTCGGTGGTTTTGTTGCTGCGCGTGCCGATGTAGTGGAATACCTCCGCTTCTACGCCAACTCCTATGTCTTTGCCGCAACCATTCCCGCACATGTCGCAGCTGGACTTATCCAGTCAATCGACTTGATGATAAAGGAGCCAGAGCGGCTTAAGACTCTGTGGCGTAACATTGATCATCTCAAAGGCAAGCTGCTTCGAGCAGGATTCAATCTTGGGGATACCCAAAGCGCTATCCTCCCAATCGTTATTGGTGATGACCAGTTGACACTGAAGTTTGGTCAAGCCGTGCGACATCGGGGCATGTTCTGTCAAACGGTGGTCTTTCCCGGTGTTGCTGTTGGTGATGCACGTTTGCGTATCTCAGTTACATCAGAGCACACCGTAGAGGACCTGGATCAGGCAGCTGACATTCTGATCGAAAGCGCACGCGAAACCGGGGTCACAATCGATGAATGAGCCAACTTTTTTCCCCGTCATTGACGGGTTGCGAGAGAGCGCCAGCCATACGCCAGATGCGATCGCAATATTGGGCAACGCACCTGTGACCTATAAAGAACTGCACGCATCTGCTTGTTGCATTGCAGCGCGCGTACAGGCAGAGGGGATAGCGCCGGGTGCACGTCTGGCCATCTGGTTGCGAAAGGGAAACCATGCTGTTTCGGCCATTTGGGGGGCCCTTGAGGCTGGGCTGGCCTATGTGCCGCTTGACCCCGGACAACCCGGCGAGCGCGCTATGCGCATACTTCAAGAAGCACAGCCAGAAGTCCTTGTTATTACGCCTGATCTACTATCACATTTACCCGGGGCGTTACCTGATAGCGTAAAGCTTGTCTTGCTGAGCGGGGCCGGAACTTGTGATAACAATCCTCAGTTGCCAGTCCCAGCCGATTGGATATCAGATCTTCCCCCCACAAAGCATTTACCGTTTGACGCCACCCCGGACGCAATTGCGGCAGTATTGTTCACCTCTGGTTCCACAGGAACGCCCAAGGGTGTACAAATGTCATGCCGCAACCTTGCAACCTTCATCGGTTGGGCCATCGAGGAGCTGGGGCTTGGACAGGACGACGTCTTCGCCAATCATGCGAGCTTTCATTTCGATCTGTCTACATTTGATTTGTTCGCGGCAGCGCATGTTGGTGCTTCTGTGTGGCTGGTGCCGACACCAGACCAATCAAACATCATCGCAATTGCTGACGGACTCAAGAAACATGCCGTCACAACCATTTATGCAGTTCCTTCGATCCTAACGATGCTGACACGAGCGGGTCAGCTTAGTCCGGAAATGCTGCCCTCTTTGCGCCGTGTGCTGTTTGCCGGTGAGGTCTTTCCGATCCAGAGCCTACGTAAATTGATCACGCAAGTCTCTGATAAATGCGACCTTTATAACTTTTATGGACCGACGGAGACAAATGTCTGCACATATTACAAGGTGCGTCAGGAAGACGTGTACCGGGACACCTCAGTCCCCATTGGTCAACCTTTGCCCGGGCAAACGGCTCTTGTGATTGACCCCAAAACTGACCAACCTATTGCAAATGGCATCAAGGGAGAGCTTGTGATTGAAGGCTCGCTTGTAACGCCCGGTTACTTGAATCCACCCAATGACCGTATACGCAAAGCACATGCCTCAGGACGCCATCCAACAGGAGATGTTGTCTCAAGGGAAGATGACGTTTTAGTGTACCATGGTCGCACTGACAGGATTGTTAAAATTCAGGGCAATCGAGTGGAACTGGGGGAAATTGAAGCTGCGCTTCTGCACCATAAGCAAGTGCGCCAATCGGTCGTTGTTCCACTACAGAGCCCGCGTGGGGCCGAACTCGTAGCATTTGTCGCCTGCGATACAGACGAAAACAAACCGGGAGCCCTTGATTTGCTCAACGAGCTTCGAGAGTATTTGCCGCGCTACATGCTGCCAAAACATGTGAAAATCATGCCTGCCCTTCCTCGAACCTCAAACGGAAAAACAGACTTCGTTCATCTAAAACGCATCGCGGAAGACAGCCTGATACATCCTGATTTGAGCCCAAGAGAGGGTGTACCGTTATGACCTGCACCACAGGTCTTCAGATTGTTACACCAGAAGATCCCATCGCTATTGTGGCGGCCCGACATTGCGAGGTTGAACAAGTCGCCAAGTATCCGGTTCAGCGACTGGCCCGCTGTAATCAAAGTGTCTCTGACGCTGCGTCTGCACTTCACGTCAGACTTCTCGCCCCTGCTCCCTGTGCTCCTGCAGAGTTTCGCATTCCACCCATATATGAGCGTGCGGTTTCTGCATTAACACTTAACCTGCTTTGGCTCGTACGTCAGTCGAAGCAGGATCTCAATGCAGGCAAATTCAACTGCGATCCCAAACGTTCTGACGTCATTATCGGTGTTTGCGGAGGGTTCGATTCAACTCTCCGTAACGCACTTAAAGTCTCAGGTGTGACTGAGCTTGCGGGCGAGTACGAAAGCCAAGTTTTGGCTGGAAAGCGGGCTTTGCATGCCCACTTTGGCTCAACCACCCACGACAAAGTGGGCGAAATGGCCAGTATCATAGCCGCACGTATGGGGCTTGAGCTCGGCACAAACGGCCGTATTCTAGCATTGGAAAGCGCTGAGGCAACCACCTATTGCGCATTTGAAACCGCCATTCTCGGCCTTCTTGAAGGCGCATCCGACATGGCGTGGGTTGGTGTTGGACAGCGCATAGAAGGTGCGCATATGGCACAGGCCCTCGCGTCACACTTAGGCGGCGATAAAGTGTTTAATGAAGGTGCAAGCCTTTATGGCCTGCGCCGTCTGAAAGATGCTCAACGTGACGGCGATGAAATAATTGCGGTGCTCGACGGAATGGCCTGCACTCATTCCAGAAGCAACAGCCCGCAGGCATTTCAAGAGTTGTCAGAAAGACTGAGTGCACCAAGGCAAGTTGCCGTATGTGATCACAGCGCAGCGGCGATAGGCCTTGCGAAGCCCGAGAGTTATGGGCTAGCTCACAGCGGTGCCGATGCCATTAATGCGGCCCTTTCGACGATACATCACCAAAGCCCGACGACTATATTCGGTCAAAGTCTTTATGAGCACGTCTGGGCTTTGCGCCTACGTGCTTATAACAACGAGCCTGTGCCTGCACGGGTCAAAGCACAGCAGAGTGATCTGATTGCAATTGTCGGTCTTGGTGCGAGCTACGGGCCATTTGATGGGCTGGAAACAGTTACAGAGGCTTTTCAGGTGGGCCGTGATGGAATTGCCCCTCTTAGCACAACAGCTCTTCCTCGCACAACCACATTTGATGTTAATCGCACAGTCCCTCTTTCGAGCTATGCAGAGCTTGGGAGCGAAACTCAATCTGCGATTGTTCAGCAAGCAACATCCCGCACATCGTCTTTTCCAGACAAAGTCCATGCCCTTGCGATGCAAGTTGGGGCAGAAGCCCTTTCTCAGGTGGTATCCGAAGACACCGAGCAGCTGTGCCACTCGGTTCGGTGGTCGATTATCGTTGCTACTCAACTTTGCAGTACCTTGGAACGAGCAGTATCCAACGAAACGCATTGGCCAGAACTGAGCAAGGTGCTTAGCCTTGCCGAACGTGACAACCAGTTAGACTCTGTTTCACTGGAAGCAATGCTGCCCGGCAACATCGCCCACAGCTTGTCAGAGGCCCATAAGCTAAATGCCAAAGCTATGGCTATTGAAAGCGCGTGTGCCTCGTCACTTGCTGCTCTGGAAACAGCGGTACGTCAACTCCGTCAGAACCTTTGCGATGCCGTGCTTGTGGTGGCGTCCGAATTACCCAACAACCCACGTGACCTGACGCTCTGCTCCGCCCAACGTATGCTTTCGGCTGACAAGATTTCCCCCTTTACCGATCAGGCAGATGGATTTTCTCCCGGCGACGGTGCGGGAGCTGTTGTGTTGCGTCGATTACCAGATGCACAGGCAGAAAAGCAGACAATACTCGGCTTAATTCGTGGCATTGGCGGATCATCCGATGCGGTTTCCTTTACCGCGCCCGACCCTCGTGGGCAGATTGCAGCAATGAAACGCGCTTTGCAAAATGCTGCAATGGAACCAGACCACGTTGGGTATATCGAAACACACGGAACCGGGACTCAGCGCGGTGACGCGATAGAAATCAAAGCGCTCAATGAAGTTTATGGCGGTCATAGGAAAATTGGCCTTGGATCCGTCAAGTCGTTGGTTGGTCACAGTTTTGCCGCTGCTGGTCTTGCCGGCTTGATCCGTGCTCTGGGTGCTGTGAACACAGCACATTACCCACCAACTATCCTTCGGGGATCCTTGTCGCATGGCTTAGATCAACAGCAAGGATCTTGGCAAATTAGTAACATCCCCCTCCCCTGGGTAAATAACGGCACATTGCGATGCGCTGCTGTGAATTCATTGGGCACAGGCGGAACAAACTTTCACATGATCGTCGAAGCTGCTCCTGAGCCTTCGACCGAATTTACGGAGAACGTATGAAACTGATCGTTCACAAAATTCGTTTGCTTGACCAATCACTTGCAACGCGTTTCGAAGACTGGGTTATCAACACCGACTATCCGACATGCCCGAAATTGCCGAGTGTGGTCGGGTTTTCCGTGCAGAGGGCGGACCCGGGATTGGACTTCGACTATTATGAAGTGATTACCGTGACATCCCAGAATGAATTTGAGAAGGACATGGCCACCAAAGGTTTCATGGCTCTGGTCGAGATGTTCTCAGAAATGGCAGAGGTTGTTGAGGAGATAGCAGGCACACGATTAGGCGACGGGTATCGCAGGGAGTGACCGACATGCACAAATCCTCAGCAATCGGCAGATTGGTTCTTGGTGATCTAACTATTTTTGTGCTCAACACATCTTGCCTCTCTTCGTGTTTGCAGCAACTGTCGGATCAAGTACTAAGCGATGCTGAGAGATACTTGTGGTCCTCCTTCCCACACAAGCGCAAGCGGCGGGAATGGATGGCGGGGCGACTAGCTGCCAAAATTGCTGTGCACGAAACCCTTGTCGGTCAAAGTAAAACAGACTGGTCACTTCGTGATATTTCCGTCATGCCTGCAAAGGGACGTAGCGGACCCGTAAAATCACCAATTGGCGGATATTTGAGCCTCTCACATTCAGGTGCTTTCGCTGCAGCAGTGCACGCAGACAGGCCTGTTGGGCTTGATATCGAGCGTTTCCACGCATTTTCGCTACCCAGTCTGAACTACTTTCTAACGCCGCAAGAAATCGCATGCATTGAGACCTACGGATATTGCGACCATTACCTGACTTTAATCTGGAGCATCAAGGAAGCTGTACTCAAAGCCCGACAAACATCAAACCTGTCTGAGATGCGAGAAATAGAGTGTCGAGGCTGGAGTCTGACACGTGAGATTAGTGTTTACGAGCGTGGCGAGCGAATACCGAATGTACATTTCGGCTACTGGAGCAAATATGCCATCGCAACTGCCGGGAGTAATGGCGAGAGGAGGAGCGTGGAGTGACCGCTGTTCACGATATCATATATCGCGCACTAGACATTGCGCGCTGGGCGCCATCCTCACATAATTCGCAGCCATGGCGTGTGGAATTTACTTCACCAGACCACACCGTGCCTGCGAAACTGTGTATTGGCATTGACAATGCGACACGATTGCGTGCGCTCGTCACCCTGGAGGATGAGATGATGATCAGTCTGGGGCTTTTCATCGGATTATTCGTCCGTGCACTCGACGTCGCTGGACTCAGCTACGCGTGCAAGCGGCTGTCGCAAAGTGATGTTGAAGTTTACGTATGTGAACACGGTAAAGCGAGACCTGAGGCACTGGACCAATTTGAAGCGATTGTCTGTCAACGGCACACCAATCGCTCGCCATACATTCGCGTTGCGCTTGACGCGGATCAGATAGCATCTCTTCGTAAACAAAGTTGGGCTCCATTAAGGATAGGCAAGCATGCATCGGTGATGCTGTTTCTAGATGATGCATCAATCGAACAAACGGCAGATCTCGTAGCAAAGCATGCTGCCTTGGATTTCGCCAACCACAGCGCATGGGCGGAAACTTATGCCCATATTCACTTTGTAGCGGCAAAAATGTTCCAACGAGGGCGTGGATTTTCCATTGAATCCCTGATGGGGCGCATGTCGTCGAAAAGACGTAAATTACTCCAGTTTATATTGCATCCGCTTTCCATGCGCATATTTACCCTCTTTGGTCTTCCCAGAAAATTGGCAACGAGCCTAGCAGATTTGACCCGCCATTCATCTGGGATTTTGGTTTTGGAAACACCATCAGAATTCTCCAGCAGCTGGGATCTGGTCGAAACAGGCAATCGACTAGCCGAACTATGGATCACTGCCACACAAAACAAAATCCAGCTGCATCCATTAAGCGTTTTATTACAGCACGACTTACCGAAACAACAACTTAAGCAAAGCCTTGGATTGTCCACCAAACCTGTATTTGTTGCACGGATAGGTATCGCTCCAAATTCTGACATACCAACACCGCGCGTTCCGACAAGCAGTTTGCTGTCAAAGCCGACACAGGCACATCCTTTTTAGCAATAAATTAAACAGAGAACAGACATGGATTTCGCGCCAAAACCCGAACAGCAAGAACGTAACGCCCACCTCGAACGTTTCGCGCAGGAAATTGCACGATCCACAACAGCCGGCGACAATTTTGATCACGTATTGTGGCGACAACTCTGTGAGATCGGACTAGCTGGGTTGCCTATTCCACAAGACTATGGCGGCACAGGACTTAGCGCACTTGAAACGATCCAGAGTTTTGAAACCGTTGCCCGTCACATCGGTGATCTTGGTCTCTTGTTCTCTCTTAGCGCACATCTGTTTGCTTGTGTGATTCCAGTTTGGTATGGCGGCTCTGATGATATCAAACAACGATGGCTTGGCCTTTTGGCGCAGGGCGATCTTATTGCCGCAAATGCTGTATCTGAAGAGAATGCAGGTTCGGATGTTTTTAGTATGATCACCAGCGCCAAACCATGCGGAGATCATTACGTCCTGAATGGTGCGAAGAGGTTTATCACTAATGCCCCGATAGCAGATGTATTGATCACCTATGCCCGAACGGATTCGAGCTCATCCTTCTTTGGGTTGAGCTGTTTTCTTATTCCCAGTGACACTCCGGGTATAATCATAACACCTGAACAGCCTAAAGCTGGCTTGACGTCAAGCCCTTGGGGAAGCGTATATTTTGATGATTGCCGAGTAGATCAGAGCCTTCGGGTCGGAGCCGAAGGTTCAGGTGCAACATTATTTCATAAAAGCATGATCTGGGAAAGATGTTGTCTATTTTCGATATACATCGGCGCAATGGAACGCATTTATCAGCTTTGCCTTGAACACGCCCGAACACGCATGCAATTTGGTCGTAAGATCGGGGAAAATCAGGCAATCTCGGACCGAATTGTCAATATGAGTGTTCGAATTGAGACTGCCCGGCTGTTACTTTATAAGTCTGCCTGGCAGTATGATCAGGGGCAGCCTTGCGAACAGACCACCGCGCTTAGCAAAATTTGGATATCGGAATCCGCCGTGAAAATCGGGGAAGATGCTGTGCAGATTTTTGGCGGTGAAGCCATGATTAGAGGTCACCCCGTAAATCGGTTTATTAACGATGCGCTGCCTTCCCGCATTTTCTCTGGCAGCTCAGAAATTCAACGCGAAATTGTCGCGCGTGCAATGAAGCTGCGCTGATTAAACAGACCAAGGATTAGACATATGTCACATACGATTTGGCTACTGATAGCAAACACCGCGCTTTTTACATCACTAGGATTCATTTCGGCACTTCGCACCGGTGATACACGTTGGCCTTTTATATATGGGTTTTTCTCGATACTACCGGCAACGATAATTCTTGCATGGTATGGAGAGGGCGCTGAATGGCGGCGGATTTTGATTACTGTACTCGTCTTCATATATGTCGCCCGTATGCTATATACATTACTAGCTTGGTTTGGAGCTACAGGAGCAGCAAAGCTCAAAGATCAGACACCTACGGTCGCCCTTGTTGGGTTGCCAATTATTCTTGTGCCGATTTTCTCTTGGGTTTATCCTCTTCCGTTTTTCTGGGCTATGGATAGAGCTGATACTTTTGACAGCTTTGATGTAATCGCTCTCCTATCGTATTCAGTTGGTACGGTGTTCCATTTTGGAGCTGATCTACAGAAATGGAGATATAGACAAAATTCCGAAAATAAGGGCAAGTTGCTGCAAAAGGGATTTTGGGGAATGTCCCGGCATCCAAATTACTTTGGTGACTTCTTGATCTACTGTTCTTTCGCTGCCATCTCTGTGACGCCTTGGGGGTTAGTCTCACCCGCAATAAATCTCTTACAGTATGCATTTGACGCAATTCCCAAGAATGAAAGCGGAGCAAAAAAACAGTACGGTGATGTGTGGGCTACCTATGCTGAAACTACACCTATCTTTTTCCCCTTTCGGCGATACCAAACCTGAGGCTATTTCTGCTAAATGAATGCCTTTTGAGCCTCCCCCTGAGCAGCCCCATTTGAGTGGTCCAGATTGAAAGTTAG
>NZ_LMCK01000069.1:714-6195 GCF_001623165.1 Pseudovibrio sp. WM33 | reverse complement strand
CCACTTTCACAACCTGTCCAAATTTCCCGAGCCAGCTCTGTACGAGCAGCCTAAATTTATAAGAGCATTACAAAACTGTAGCAACTTTATAGTTTGTTGCAAAACTGTCGTACAAGATGTATCGCAAAAGTAAAATCCGACTTGAACCTTAGAGAACAGTCCCTTGAGCAACAACCTGCCAATCTCTGCCTTCATCATTAGCCAAGATGAAGAAGATCGTATCTTGATGGCAATCAATAGTGTGAAAACGTTGGTTGATGAAGTAATTATTGTAGACTCAGGCTCAACAGACAACACAGTCGCTCTTGCAGAAAAAGCTGGAGCTAAGGTCATCTACAATAAATGGGACGGGTACGGTAAACAAAAGCGCTTTGCTGAAGATCAATGCAGAAACACTTGGTTACTCAACATTGATGCCGATGAGGAAATCACTTTAAAACTAGCTGATGAGATCACAGAAATTTTCACATCAACTCCGCGTGCAGATATCTACAAAGTACATATCGTCGACGTTTTCCCGCATGAAAAGACAGCAAAAAAGTGGGCATATGGTTACTGGCAATATCGTCTTTACAACAAAGAAAAAGGTCGTTTTTCATCCTCGAGTGTTCACGACACAGTGAGACCACATGAGGGAGCTAAGATAGCAAGATTAAAAGGCAAAGTTGATCATCGCTCACAACGATCAATTCAGTTTACAGTAGAAAAATTCAACCGCTATTCTGATATGCAAGTTCACGATATGATTTCCAGAGGACGACGAATATCACCGCTGAGATTACTGACAGAATTCCCTCTCGCGTTTTTGAAAAGCTATTTTATACGTAGAGGTGTGTTTTATGGGCTATGGGGCATCGTAGATGCTCACAACTATGCCTATTCCAGGTTCGTTAGACTAGCTAAATATTACCAGTATCAATTGATCGAAAGGGCAAAAAAGGCTAATAAGGAGCGATGAAACATATGTAGGTTTGTACAGGTACCATCGTGAAGCCGCTCATCAGTTATTTATTAACCGTATATAATAAGGAACAAGAACTTCCACAAACAATCCAGTGTTTACAAAACCAAAGTGGTTTAGACGGCGCACAGGTGGAGTTTATCTTTGTAGATGACTGTTCATCTGATCGTTCAATCGAATTTCTCAAGATTGAAGCAGCAAAAGATTCTCGTATTAAGATAATTGAGAACAAGCAAAATCGTGGTCCATCAGTTCGAATTAATCAAGCTGCTAAGCATGCTAGCGGCAGTTACTTAATTCCACTCGACGCAGATGACTTCCTCACTTCCAATGGTACTCGCACCTTACTCAACATTGCAGGAGACACTGGAGCAGCCCTTGTTTTCGGAAAATCAAAACGTGGTTTTCAGACGCAAGCCCTCGTCGATGTCAGCTCACTTGTCACTGTTGCAAAAGACCCATTGGCCTATTGCGCTCGAAAACAGATCGTACACATGGGCTTTCTTGTTGACTCTCAACTATGGAGAACAGCTGGTGGGGCCGATGAACGAATATTTATACAGGATCAATCTTTGCCGCTAAGCTTGAGTGCAGCTGCTAACCGGCTCGCCTACATCCATGATGTTGTGTATTGGTTGCGTCCCAAAACAAGTAATAACTTAAGTGAAAATACAACCCAACAACACCATGACCGCTTCTTTTCGGCTCTATTCCAGTTGGAAAGAACAGGCATTTCATACACAGCCAAACGAAACTTAACAAAGCAAATTTTTTCCTCGCGTTGGAAGCTGCTACGAGACAACGGCAAGCTGGATGCTTATCTTTCCGAGCCATTTTTAAGCTACATTTTCAACCGATTGTCTCCCAGAGCCGAAATCTCCAATCAAAAGCTTCAACATTACATAAAAGAGATGCTCTCTCAAAAAGATGTCAGACGGATCAGCTTCTCATAAAAATCAAAAGATATCGGAAGAAAGAAACGAGATGCCAGCTAAATCAAAAGATATATTTGTAGTTCGCTGCAGTATCTTGGGAGATCAAAACAATCTTCTTGGGCTGGCAGAGGCGTTAAAAAACGAGTTTGGTGGTGAAATCAAGTTAGTAGATATCAGGTTCCGTAGCAGAGTCTTGGAAACACTTTATCTTCATCTTATTCAGCAAAAACACGAAAGCAAAATTTGGGACCACGTTACATCTTTCTTTTGTGTTGGCGACATTCCAGCTAAAGAAGAAGTCGATGGAGCATTTGTTGTTTCAACATTGGGAGCAGGAGAACTTCCAGCTGTATATCTTTCCAAATTGGGAGCTTTTTCGATTCATCTCGGTGAACTCAAACGGATTCCATACAATTTAATAGACATGACAATTGCTCATCCAGGTCACGTGACAAAGGTTGATGAGTTTAAACTTCCATGTGCGCCCTCATCAATTGATGAGGAAAAACTGCTCCCCAAGGTAAAACGCAATGACTTACTTGTCGCCTTCGGGGGCGACACTGGCTCATTAACATATTCTAGAAATTTCTACGAAAAGACTTTATCACTTGCTGCTATTGCAGCAGAAAGAAATCGATTAACTTTAAAGATTACAACTTCCCATAGAACTGGATTGAGAAATGAAGAAATCATTCAAGAATACATCCAAGACAGGAGCTTAAAAGTAGACCAATTAGCCCTCTACAATCAAAGTGATGTACCGAGTATGGGATTTTTGCTCAGCAATGCGGCAATAGCGTTGATAAGTGCCGAGAGTGTTTCAATGATCTCAGAAGCATTAGCAGCCTCAGCTAAGACGGTCGCAATTTATGAGCACGCACTTCCAAAGGAAGAAAGAATTTCCAGATTTCTTGAGGAGCAATTATGCAACAATCAAATCATGCTCATTGATGCGATTAGTTCAGACTATATCGAACTGGCATCACTCCAGTTTCCAAGTGTATCCTGGAAAACTCCTTTCCTCTCTGCGGTCCATCGCAAGCTAAATAAGAAAAATATCCGAGCAGCGGCATAATGACAAATTACGTTTTAATGAATGATACCTACGACACTTGGCATCATGGGTGCCGCGCCGTTTCGCGAGTGATCCGGCGTGAGATGGCAAAAAGAGGTTTCAATTTAGTTGCGACCTCTCGCGTAGGGAACCGATGGTGGGAAGATTTTTCTTTTGTTGAGCAAATTCAAAAAGCGGACCTAATCCTAATAAACGGAGAAGGTTCCTTTCATAGCGGAGGTGAAGACGCGCAACGTTGCATCAGAGTCTTTCATGATTTTGCGCATATTAAACGCATCGCTATTATTAATAGTATTTGGCAAGATAACCCGAGTGAATGGACACAGTCTCTTAAAGACGCGTCCTACGTCTCGTTAAGAGATACGATCAGTCAAAGCAACCTGTCATCTCAAGGTATTGACGCACAGTTCTGCCCCGACTTAAGTCTCGTTAGTTCCCGTCCGACGACATCAATCGCAAAGCGTAGTGGAGTTGCATGGGGAGATGCTTTACGGAGACAAACAACACGAGCCCTATATGATGGTTTCAAGAGCGCTAACGGAGAAAATTACTTTGCCAGCGTTCGCCCTCGCTTTAGGTCTCCAATAACACCTCACCCGATTAAAGACTTTCGATACCAAATGATTTGTAGCATAAAACGCTACACTTGCTTTAACGACGAAATCGAGCTGTCTGCGTTTCTTGGTTCACGAGAATTATACATTACAGGTCGTTTCCATGGTGCTTGCCTATCACTTTGCGCTGGAACTCCATTTATTTCAGTCGCATCCAACACGCAGAAGATCACATATTTGCTGCAAGATTTAGGTCTAAACACAGAGCGCGTATTCCCTGATGCCACCCAACTTATAGCTGCCTCGGCAGAAAATTGGAGGTGGAGCAAGCAAGAGCAACAGAACCTAGAAGAAAATTTAGAAAAAATATCAAGGCAATCTCAAAAAATGTTTGATGAGGTTTGCACTTGCTAATTTGCTCAAGTCGACTTATTTCGTTGCCATAAATCTTGACGCATAATGTCTAATAAAAATGTGCCTGATCCAACTTCAGAGGATTAAGGTTAAAATTGTTTCTGGAGATTTGGTTATCATTATTCTCAACACAATTAAAATTCCAAAGCCAAATCGTATACTCAGGAAACGAATAAAAGTAGACGGCACACCGCTCCAATCAAACGTTGCTTCTTGGTCATTTTATTTACCCTCTCTACAAATAAAGCTATTGCATTCGTTTGATGGATTCTGCCATTGTATTTCTAAAGGAGCACCGTCCAGAAGCCAAATTCTAGAAGCGGATCATCCATTTAAAAGTGAACGATATACACTTGGAGATTGGCGTCAGATTTACAAAAAAGAAGTATCACTACGTACCGCAGAAAACTATGTTAGTGCAGACCGCCTTTATAAAGCAGGAATCGGTCCAAAAGTTATCGACATAGTTTATGTAAGAAATTTTGACGCATACTATAATCCGCGCCCCGCTTGTGGTTTGGTTATTGAGAATCTCTACCAATACCCAAGAAAAACACCTACAACTGAGAAACAACTTCACGATGCAGGTGTATTTCCAGACTATATTAATAGCTGCATACGACAACAAATCCACGGCTATGTGAGTGATTTAAACTCTGTTTTAGGAGTTATGCCAAGAGACGCCGATAGCCAAGTCAATGCAATTGACTTGGAATTTCAGAATGTGATCAATTCTGGTATTCCAAGTTAGATATTAAACACTGGCTCTGTTTTGGTAAAAGTCCGTCATGCAGCTTAAAAGATACTTTGCTCAGAAATCTGTTGCCGTAGTTGGTAATTCAATGAATCTTTTAAATTACCAGTACGGTAGTGAAATTGATGCGCACGATGTTGTAATCCGAATGAATCGTGGGGTGATCATTCCTCAGAAGAACTGCTTTGGGCATAACACGAATGTATGGTGCTATAGCACATTCAAGCTAGTCAAAGACATCTATAGAAAGAGCAACTGTGACTACAGAGTTTGCATGTCTCCAAAGAATCGCGTGCTTACAAATAGATGTTCAACAGATCTTTTTTTTCCAATAGCACTATGGAAAAGACTGAACAACGAATTGGAAGCACGTCCTTCGGTCGGTGCAATGGTGACCTATCTGTTAGCCCAATGTGATCCTGCTAGCGTCGACATCTATGGGTTTGATTTTAAAGCCTCTAAGAGCTTTTATGAAAAATCAAATAACACTGGATCTCACAATTTTCAAAGAGAGCAAAAATTACTGCAACAAATAATAATAACTAAAGGCTGGTCCCTCAAAGATTGCTCTTTGGAATACAACATCGAAGCAAATGAATGGAAACTCTCAGCTTCTATAAAAAAATATTTTAGTACTTAAGAATTTGTAATTGAACCTAAACTCGACATCTAAAACTGAGCGGCACCAACCAGTTTAGCAGTGCTGGCATGAGTTGGTGGTCGAATTCTTCCGGTCCTTCCATAGCTCTGATTGTCGAATGAAAAACCGTCCCAGACCACGTCTGCTG
>NZ_LMCK01000069.1:0-704 GCF_001623165.1 Pseudovibrio sp. WM33 | reverse complement strand
CTAACTTTCAAACCGGACCACTCAAGTGGGGCTGATCACCGCTTTGCAGGGCACGGCCTGCATCTGTCAGGGTTACAGACCGGGTGGTGCGCACGAACAACGCCGTCCCGAGCTGTTCTTCCAGCGACTTCAGCTGGTAATCCCCCCATTTATGGAGGAGTTTTGCATTAGAGTTATGCAGCCAGTTTCAGTTTTGTTGCGGGCGAGATGCCGCCGATGGCCATGTTGGGCCGTTGGTTGTTGTAAGTCCAGAGCCATCTGGTAGCTTGCGCCTGAACTTGATGGATTGTTTCAAAGCAATTTTGATCCAGCCATTCTTGGCGAACCGTTCTGTTATAGCGCTCGATATAGGCGTTCTGAGCTGGTTTACCCGGCTGAATATGCAGTATCTTAATGCCTTGCTTGTGTGCCCATGAGAGTAGCGTTTCACTGATATTTTCCGGGCCATTGTCAACCCTAATGATCTCAGGTTTGCCGCGCCACTCTATCACCTGTTTCAAGGTGCGCACGACCCGTAGGGCTGGAAGGGAAAAGTCAATTTCAATAGCCAGTCCCTCCCGATTGAAGTCATCAAGAATATTCAGAGTCCTGAACCGTCTACCATCTTCAAGTTGATCTGACATGAAATCCATGGACCAAACTTTGTTTACCTGCGCAGGAACCGCCAGTTTGTCCGGCTTTTCCCGCTTCAATCGCTTGCGCGG
>NZ_LMCK01000068.1:0-2952 GCF_001623165.1 Pseudovibrio sp. WM33 | reverse complement strand
AAAACACGCTCACCTGTCCAAATAAACGGAACCACCTCTGGCGGACCACTTAAATGGGGGAGGCTCATTTCCGGTGTAAACTATTCACCAATCACTTGCCTTCTCCATCAATAGCTAAATAAGTTTCATTGAACCCAACATCTTCTACCACGTCGGTAAAACCATATAAAAATTCTAATTCAGAACGGCGATAAGTTAATGGGTGAGTATTGGTGTTTTCGTTTGTTCTTTTGGCTGCCTCAATATATATAAAAGTTAAAGAACTTAGAGGATCTGCAGTCTTGTGAAGATTAGTATCATTATACCTACATTTGAGAGAGAATTATCATTAACCGAGCTTGTATCCCAAATTGATGCGCAGGCTGCCACGAACACCTGCAAAGTTGAAGTAATAATTGTCGATGATCATTCACTAGCTGAAATTTGCATTTATCACGAATGCCGAAACATTGATCTGATCCTACTTCGCAATCCAAAGCGTATCGGAGCAAATTTATCGCGCAAGGTGGGATTTTCACATAGCCAAGGTGACATTATACATTTTCATGACTCTGATGACTTAATAGGTCCAGATTGGCTAGAATTGACATATAAAATATTCAAAAAAAATACCTGCGTAGATGTACTCATAACGTCTAGGCTTGTGGTTGATGAGAAAAATAGAAAAGTCACTTTTATTGATGCAAAAAGACTATCAAAGATTTGCAAAAATATCCCTAGGCTTAAGCTGTTGCAGTATTTAGTCAATCGGATTGGCCCATTAGGAGGCGTCACATTCCACCGCCGCATTGTAACAAGTCTGCCATTCCATAATGTCAGGGCTTCTCAAGATTGGCTTATGTATGATGATGCGCTTGCTAATGCCAGTTTAGTCTCCGTTGATCCCCATAATTTTTTTATTTTTAGGAAAAAAGAGATTGATAGAATATCCAGAAACCCAAATAACCGATTAAGAGGATATATAAGCGCAGCTCAAAGAAGATTTAAATCACGTCGAAGTAGGAAACTAATGGCACGCCTATATTGCGTCCAAGGTGCTTCGGAACTTAATGAAGTATTAGATATAAAGTTCTTGAGTTTGAAGCTATTGCTCATCGGAATTGTGGCGTGGGTGGCCTCAGTATAATGAAAGAAGTTCAAACTCTTACAGATTACATGAAAACGACTGTCGCTTATAAAGCTGGCTCACTGTTAATTGATTCCCGTAATTCACTAAAGTCGGCCTTTCTGCTACCACTACGCTTGTATCGCCTTAACAAGGCCTACAAAAAATATCAGTTAAATTCACACAAAGATGCTGTTAATCCTCATCTATTTGATGATGAAATTTTGGAAATTATTCTTAGTAAAACAGAGAATATCTATGAACATTTAAAGTCAAAAAATAAGTCAGATAATGAAATTGCACATTTACTCATTGAAGCCTCTCGAGTTAGTTTAAAGATTTCGTCTAGTAAAACACGAAGGTTTGCAGAAGAAGCATATAGGATCGCAACGAAAAATAATCTAAAGAAGAGAGCTGCAATACTAATGTATGACGGCGGCTCAATAAATTCTGCTAGTAAGCACTTGTCAGCATTAGGTTTATCCGGTCCAAGCACGGACGATGTCAAAGTCCAGAAGATTTTTGACGAAGAAGCTATTTCTAAAAATGGCTTCGCACTCATAAACAAGCAAATTAGAAGAACAGAATATAAAAAGAAAAAAATTGCATACATCTCACATCTTTGTGTACCTTTCCATACATCTGGATATGCAACTCGTACACATAGTATTTTGCAAGAACTTTCGAGGTCAGGAACGGACGTCGTTTGCATTACACGGCCTGGTTATCCTTGGGACAGAGCAGACAGCAGAAATCTTCATGACGTAAAAGATATACACGAAATTGAGAATGTGACTTATCGACATATTAGCGGACCTAACATTAGCGGGTCAGGAATACTGCGTTTTGTTGAAGAAGCAGCAACAAAATTGATTGAGGTGTTAAAAACAGAAACTCCAGAATATGTTGTTGCTGGTTCCAATTACGTGAACGCGCTGCCAGCACTCATAGCATCTAGACACTTAGGTATTGATTTCATATATGACGTCAGAGGTTTATGGGAATACACGTCTGCCGCAAAGATCCAAGGGTGGGAGCAAACAGATCGTTTTAACTTATCTCGTAATTTAGAAACACTTGTCGCAAATGCATCAGATGCAATCTTCGCAATTTCGTCTCCTTTAAAAGACGAACTCATTAGCCGAGGAGTTCAAGCAGAAAAAATCAAACTTCTTCCCAATGGTGTTCATTTGGAAAAATTTGATGTGCCCTTACAATCAAATGAGATGCGCCACCATTTAAATATCGGTATCAATACAGTCGTTTACGGATTTATCGGTTCTCTAGAAGTATACGAAGGCTTAGAGGACGTTTTACACTCATTTAAAATGGTCCTAGATACAGGTGTCGACTGTAAGCTTGTCATCGTTGGAGACGGCGCTTGCTCAAGCGTCGTAAGTGAATTAACTTTAAGCTTGGGCATCTCAGAGTTTGTACACTTAACGGGTAGAATACCTTTCTCTGAAGTTAATCAATATTATTGCTTATGCGACGTATTTGTCTATCCACGAGTAGAGACTGCAGTCACGAAGATCATTCCTGCCTTGAAGCCATTAGAAGCAATGGCAGCACGGAAACCAGTTATAATTTCAAGATTACCGGCTTTAATTGAATTGGTGGGTGGGGTGCAGAATGCAGAAGTTGTTCAGCCTGGAAACTGTACAGAAATCTCCAACGTGATGCTTAGATTATGTGATGAAGAGTGGCGTAAGAGGTTGGGTTTAAAGGGGTACAACTATGTTGCAAAAGAAAAAACATGGCAATCGACTTGCTCAACCATTAAAGAGATGATTGTACAATAGAGGAGTGAGCCTCCCCCATTTAAGTGGTCCGCCCCTATAATAAGG
>NZ_LMCK01000067.1:0-203 GCF_001623165.1 Pseudovibrio sp. WM33 | reverse complement strand
CTCCGGTATGTACATCGGGGGCCGGGAAGACACCGAAGGGTGGGGTGTTGCAGAAAAACTTATTCCCCTCCTCAATTCCTTCGATACTCTGTGTCTATGCCTACGTAGCGGGCTGCTGGCGGAGCGACCGTCAGTTTGTCGTAGGTTGGGTTGGGCTGTTGGGAGACGTAACGCACCTTTCAGTGGTCCGGTGAACCGAACTT
>NZ_LMCK01000066.1:0-200 GCF_001623165.1 Pseudovibrio sp. WM33 | reverse complement strand
AATCGACTTAACATCATAACATGACCGTCACCCATGTCCCAGAACAAACGTCAACCATCTCTCCGGGACAAACATCTTCGCCCGGGATGACATCGAAGGGTAGGATGGACTGTCTCAAAAAACTTATCCCCCCGGCCTCAAACCGTGCCCTTACTAAGCGCATGCCTACGTAACGGGCTGCTGGCGGAGCGACCGTCAGT
>NZ_LMCK01000065.1:333-6665 GCF_001623165.1 Pseudovibrio sp. WM33 | reverse complement strand
TCCACTTTCACAACCTGTCCAAATTTCCCGAGCCAGCTCTCCCTGATTACCTGAACGCCCTGTCTGAGTGTTGGGATGGAGGAAACGTAAGGTCTTGCGTCAACACCACGTCAAACGCCGTACGCATTTTGAGCTGTACATGACGCCGTTTGGTGTCGTATACTTCGTTAATTTTTTGTGAAATTTGCTAAGCGGCATCAGGCGCTTGCGGGCTAAGTTATTGAAAAATAATAATAGTAGTATTTACTAAATTAGAAGATCGCAACCTGAAGGCCGTAGGTTCAAATCCTACCCTCGCAACCAAATATTAAAACCCGTTGTCATCACGATGACGGGTTTTTTGTTATCAAAAATTTGAAATAACGACAATATTTAGAGCTGTCGTACGAAGCCTGATGAGAAACAGTTTTCCGCTACACTGTGTGAAATCGGATAAGCGAGTGACAGTTATTGGCGTAAGGGCCATTTGCAGATATGCGCATATTGCCATTATGGGTTTAGACAAGTCTGATAGGTCATCTTAACTTTAGATCAGATACATTAGGAGCTTGTCATGAAACAGCCCATCCATGCTGTTCTTGAGGCTGGTGCGCCAAGCCCGCTAAACCCCTGTTTCTGCCAAAAGCGTATGGCTCTAGTATTTTTTTCATTTGCACCAACATGTACAGCTGCTACCCCATATTGTGTTGCTTCTTGCATCCATTTGTCAAGAAGTTGGGCACCCATACCTTGACCTTGAATAACTGGAAGAAGGTTCATGTGTAGATGGGCAGGAAAACCTATAGAAATCTGTTCTGGTGTTTTCTCCGGAAAGTGGATCATCTGATATCTGCGTTCTTCGGCTGTCCAGGTTGATCGCGTTCCTTTCTCTGGTAATGGGTACCTTTGTCTTAAGTTAGGCCACCACTGAGATTCTAGAACTGCCTCAAATTCAATAGTATCGTTGGTGCCTACACAATAGCCCACGACTTGATTATGGCGCTCAATTACGTAAGAGAGTTAAGGTGATAATTTTAAATATGGGGCAGAGTAAATTTGCCCCATCATTTTGTAATCGACATACAAGTGGCTTGCATCACCACTTAAATGGCCTGTTTGAACTGAAATTTGGTAGAGTGCCTCTAAATCATCGGGAACAGCCCGGTGGATTATGCTCATTTCAATGTTCCCCATCGATGTGCAATCAGTTTTACATCTTTTGAAGACCGAATACTGGTAGCAAGTTCAGGGCGATCACATCCAGCTGCAAACAAAGTCATTCTGCCAACTCTGAACTAACACCCCTGTAATCTAACAACGCGTTGTCGTGGAGTTACGTCTTAGCGCCGTGCTCTATTGAGAACTTGGTATCGAAATCTCGCAGAAGATAGAGAGTGAGAAGTCCGGCTAACATGGGCCATCCTGCGAAGAAAAGGAGGTTGGGGCTTGTGAATGGATCGAGATATCGCTCGTAAGAGACAAGAGTCGATATGACATGCATGATCAAAATGGCGCCTATTGAAAGACGTTTCTTAAATCCGACAAGAAAGCAGATGACGATGAGCGCTTGAACTCCGCCGAGTATAAACGAGAGAGCCTCGCTCATAGCTGAAAAGCCATAGAAAGCTTCGAAAGTCCTCGCTGTCGAGACTGGGTTAAGGAATTTATTTAGTGTCCAAAGGACGAACACAATCGATATACTTAAGCGCAAGCTAAACAGAGACCAGATCAAAGGAGATTTAGGCACCGTAATTGTGTTCATACAAGTATACCCTTCAGTACTTCATTAAAAATGCCCTGAAATCCAGAGCATCACTGATCAATCCTATGTATGCCGCCAGATCAGCAATTCAATTGCAAATAATCGACTTTTCGAATCCTCACGGCGTTGTGACTAAGCAAGCAGGAGCCTCTGCTATCAATTCTGGGAGAAGTGGCGGCACATGCTGCTATCGCTTGCCGCCAATCGCTTTCAGGCTACGCGTTGGTTAGGTCTTGCTTCGCCATATCAAGGAGTTCTCGAAGAGTGTCTGCTGGTTCAGGACGTTTGGTGTAGTCTGGATTAATGTCAGCGTTCATGACTTTGCCTGTTTGGCTAATAATCAGGCGCGCCGGCATAGGGAGTTCCCAACTTTCATCTCCGTTAAAACTTGGTAGGTCGATACCGATCCCTTTATAAACCTTGCGCAGATCCTCAGGTAGAGAGAAAACGAGACCGAGCTTGCTGGTATAAAGACTACCAAGATCCGAAATGATATCGAAAGATAGGCCTTTCTCGGTTTTGGTTTTGAACGAAGCTGCTTGAGTTTGTGGTGAAATAATCAATATGTTCGCGCCAGCCTCCTGGAGCTGCTGTGAAACTTCTTCCAGAGCTTCAAGCTCTAACATGCAATAAGGGCACCACGCTCCTCGGAAAACACTGATCACCAATGGGCCGTTCTTAAGCAATTCGTTAGAGTTGACTGGTGTGCCATTCTGATTGGGCAAGGTGAAACTAGGAAGTGTATCGCCAACTTTAATAGTGCCATTCAAAATGCCTGATGCTGCCAGATCTGCAGTAGCTAGGTCCATGACATCGCGAGTTTTCTGAGGCAGTTTTTTTTCGACTTGAGCTTTTAAAGTCGCAATTTTTTCATGTAAAGACATTGTAGATGTTTCCTCTACTTAGTTGAATTGTGATCGGTCAGGTCGAGCACTGCATGAGCAAAGACTGGAAATTGAGGTCATATTGTGACTCAATTCAGGTCAAGAAGATGAGAAGGACACGAGATCGATCAAGCCGATGATCGTTTTACCATTGCCTGAAAGCGGGCAACGCGATTACTCGCGATCTGCTTATCAAGTCATATTTTCCAGTAGTGACAACGTTTGTTGGACAGTGTGAACCTGAGCCTTCGGACAAATATTATTTAGTTTGCTTTGGTCCTGAATGGATCGGGTGAGGGAAATATGACAGCACTGGCACACTTGATAAATTGGCCATTCGGTTAACGCACTATTGCTCAGGAGCAACAATCTCAGGGGATCCTGAGTTGCTGGAGCTTTGTATTGCTTTTGAATGCGGTGGGTTCAAACGACTGCTTAAGAAGTAAGCTTCATGAAGAATAACTGGAAGGGGTTGTTTGACTTCAGTATTTCTTCAAATGCTCTACGAGCGAGCGAACCCGGAAGGGAAGGAATGCACGAGATGGATATACCAAGAGGGTCTCCTGTGGTGATATCTCATAGGGCTTGAGGACGGCAACCAAAGCACCCGACTTTAATGCGCTGGTCAGATATCCCTCAGCGAGCCTCGTGAAACCTAAACCTGCACATGCAGCAATCATCAACGCTCGCCCATTATTGCTAGCCCAACGACCGGAAACCCGGACTTCAAACGTGTCGTCATTCCTGGCAAAGAGCCAGCGCAAGCCGGGCGTGATTAAACAAGAATGAGATACCAGATCCTCCGGCTCGTTTGGCTCACCATGCTCTCTCAGATAATCTGGAGAAGCACAAACCATCATCCGTCGGTTTCCTATCCTGCTAACTGTCAAATCAGGGTCTGATGGCATTCCATGACGAATTGCGAGGTCAAATTTTTCTCTGACCAAGTCTACAGGCCGGTCACTTATTTCAAGGTCAAGTTCAACCTCAGGGTGCGATCTGGCAAAATCAGCAAGAGCACTGGCCACCCAAGTCTCGCCAAATATTCCACCAGCGGCTACTCGGATACGCCCCTTTACCAGGTTTTGCTGTTCAGCTAAGTCAGCTGATAGTGCGTGTATATCTGCCAATATCTCTTTTGAACGCAGGTAATATTGTTCCCCGATATCTGTTAGGTTCACGCTGCGCGTCGTACGGTGCAGCAACAACACCCCTAAGCGATTTTCGAGATTGGAAACTCGGCGGCTAATGAATGATGTCGATACATCAAGAGACTCTGCAGCTCTTTTGAAACCGCCGTTTTCAACGACAGCACAAAACTCCATCAACCCATCAAGCTCTTTCATTGTTGCTCCTGAGCAATAGTGCGTTGACCAGATAACCGATTTATCACGCGTGCCAGTACTGCCATATATTCCTTAACCGATCCATTAAGGACCACAGCGAACAACAAAAACATAAGTCGGCAAGTTGGGCCTGTCACGGCTCAGTTATCCTAATCAATCCTGAGAACTCCAGTGAGCACTGCTCCCCGCAGACACTCTCACAGTTAATGAGGAAGTGGCGTTGCCCTCTCAGACATCCTGCTATTTTGTCGATGAGTTGCTTCTGCGAAGGACGTCACACAATGAGATCGCCTTGATTTCTAATCTGTCGTGTTAGCGACGTAAATCTCAGCATCTTCCGGGATAAACCGATACGCCGCCTCATCCGCTTTGGTCCTGCTCAATATATTGGTCAACAAGTAGACCGGTTGCGAAGGAGAAACAAAATGTTTCATGTTCAGGCCACTAAAACGGAAATGAGCAGTGTCTTATTGGAATGCCCTGTCAAGAAAATCCCAAGTCTCGTTCCAGGGATTATTGCCGGGTTCACCGCCAGTCTAATCTGGGGAGCGTATCTCTCACTCTCGCGTGTCGGAGTCACTGCAGGCCTTGATGGGTTTGATATCGCATTTCTCCGTTATATTGTAGCAGGTCCTCTCGTGCTGCTGTTTCTTTTGATCGTGCGACGCAATCCTCTCAAGCGCATCTCCCTCTTACAAGCAGCTGTTGTGTCTGTCTTGTTAGGGCCTCCCTTCGTGTTGCTCGGTGTTGGCGGCTATATTTATGCACCGTTGACGCACGGCGCCGTTATTGTTCCGGCCTTCATGATGCTTGGCGGTTTTTTGTTTGCTCGTATTTTCCTGAGCGAACAACTTGGGCTGCAGCGCATATTTGGGACGCTGATTAAACTTACTGGCCTCGCTCTCATTGCTGGTCCAGCTGCCATGACCAGTTCCTCTGAGATATTCATTGGTGACACATTTTTCATTGTGGCAGGAATGCTTTGGGCTGGCTTTAGTGTGTTGCAGCATCATTGGAAACTGAACGCGCTCGATGTGACTACAGTTGTTTCAGTTACAGGACTTTTGACTGTTGGGCCAATCTATCTCAGCTCTCGTGGCGTTGATGTTTTCACTGCGCAGTCTGCACATATTCTGGTGACCCAACTCATTGTGCAAGGTGTTCTGTCTGGTGTTATCGCTATGATTGCATTTGCTAAATCGGTCCAGATATTGGGTGCGGCCCAAGCTGCTATGTTTCCTGCTTTAGTGCCTGTTTTTGCATTGATTATCGGAGTTCCTCTAACCGGTGAAACACCATCACTTATTCAATGGAGCGGCCTCGCTACCGTCGGCGTTGGTCTGACAATTGTGGTGAGGAGTGCACTTAAATCTAACCGCTGAAGAGTTTGTTCTATCCCTTTTAATCCGAGGAGTTACCAGATGACACAGGAAGAAGAAAACACAGCTGTCTACGCCATTGTTCAACTGAGCATTCATGATGTTGATCGCTACTTCAATGACTATTCCGCCCACCTGGGACCGATTAGCGCTCGTCATGGTATTAAGCGGATCGCTGATTCTCAGCATCCTGATGTCGTTGAGGGGAACTACCAGAAAGAAAACACCTTAATTCTGTAATTTGCCAGCCGCGCTGTCTTTGATGCCTGGTACCATTTTGATCAACCCCAACCGATAATCCTGAAGTATGTGAAATCAGTCTGCCACTGCTGGTTCGGCTTTGTCGTCTTATCCTTGAACTCGTCTGCGGCCTTGATGACGACATAAGCGGGACTGGTAATCAGGTCCTGCGCTTTCAGTAGCCGGTAGACAGAAGCCTCAGATACAAAATAGCCTTTTGTATCTGTAAAGCGTACCGCCAATTCGCGACGAGACAGATCAGGTTCTTCCAGAGCCAGATCGATCATCTGTGTCCTGATCTCGTCGGGAATACGGTTCCAGACCTTAGATGGACGTGAGATGCGATCTTCAAGCGCCTCAACACCACCTTCGAGGTAGCGGTCAACCCAAACATAGAAAGTGGAGCGGGGAATGCCCAAATGCTCCAAAGTGCGCTTGATCGGTTGGTGGGAGTTTTCAACCAGCCGGATAATCTCCAATTTCTCATGGACAGGATACCTCATTCGTCGGCCTCCCCATCGCCTGTCATGCTTTTTTAAAGAAGCTGCAGTTCAAGGGCCTGCTCTGCAAACACTTCTTTGAGGTCGCGAGCTTCTTTACGCAGCTGCTTAACCTCACCGGTGTTGGCCTGACGGGCGGTGTCACCGGCAAGCCGTTTCTTGCCAGCTTCAAGAAACTCTTTGGACCAGCTGTAATAGAGCCCTTGAGAGAGCCCTTCCTGCCTACACAACTCGGCAATGCA
>NZ_LMCK01000065.1:0-323 GCF_001623165.1 Pseudovibrio sp. WM33 | reverse complement strand
CGCGAGCTTCTTTACGCAGCTGCTTAACCTCACCGGTGTTTGCCTGACGAGCTGTGTCACCGGCAAGCCGTTTCTTGCCAGTTTCAAGAAACTCTTTGGACCAGCTGTAATAGAGCCCTTCCTGCCTACACAACTCGGCAATGCTGTCCTCGCCGCGTAACCCGGCAAGTACAATGCGGATTTTGTCTTCAGTGGAATAGCGCTTGCGGGCCTTGCGCCGGATATCCATGACCGTGCGTTCTGCAGCAACGCTCGCAGTCTTGGTATTCTGCCCCATATCTCACTCCTGTCGTCATGATCATGGGCCAAAACACTCCCTTATT
>NZ_LMCK01000064.1:0-931 GCF_001623165.1 Pseudovibrio sp. WM33 | reverse complement strand
CCTCTCATGAAGGACGAGCCCGATTACGCATGCTATTGGCTCAAACCCGTCACACATCCAGCTATAATGAGCGCATAGATCCAACCAAAAAGTACTCAGGAAAACACCTGCAGTATCTTCCCAAAGAATTGTCTTAACCCGTGATGGAACAGCACAAATATCCTCAGTTGGCCTGATCACCCAAAGAGTCAGCTGTCGCACACCTGCTCTTCGTGCTTGTAGCAAAGCTCCACTTCGTCCGCATCTTAACAGTCCAAAAATCACCTAACATGGGCGAAAGTTACTCAATGTTCCCTTGTTGTTCTTCATGGCGTCCACACATTCACGCTCGGTCCAGTTGGTCCAAGTAGGTTCGCCTTTACTGACAGTCGTGGCGGTTCATTGTGGAGTCACCCGTGAAGTTATCTTCCAGATCAGTATAATGATAGATCAGGATGAACTTGGCTTTTTGAACAATGGGCTGACTGCACATGACTTGCACGACCGGTTGTCTTATAGAGTTCTTGTCTTCCTCAGTCAGTGCGAACCATTCGCTGCCTTTATCCAGCGTGTATCTGTAAGTCAGTGTCTTTTGGCAGCGTTCACATCGGCGCCCACCCACATGGTATATTCATCAAGTTTCATGGGTAGTTGCTCAAAAGCCGGCTGCAGTCCTGTCAGGATGGTCGCTTCTATCTGTTGGTCTGAGTTAGAATCCCTAAACTGTTTGACTAGTTCTTGGTCACCTATGAAACTGGCACCGATGATTATTGCAATTAGAACCTTCTTGGCACCTTTTTAAATTTCGGTCAGGTCTCAATAAACAGCATCGCCAGGAACCAGTGCCTCGTCATAATGCACGATTTTGCCATCAAGCTTCAAGGCCGAGAGTATCACCCATGCGCTGTTCCCCGTCGCCGCCTTATGGACAGATCGATTGAATTGAATAAGG
>NZ_LMCK01000063.1:131206-134406 GCF_001623165.1 Pseudovibrio sp. WM33 | reverse complement strand
AACCATCTCTCCGGGACAAACACGAAGACCCGGGACCCATGAGGCGTCACCTCACGCTTAGCTGCTCTTATCGTCCGCACTCCCCAGCAGCCACCTCATCAGCACTCTCACCAATGCCCTCACAAGCAGCTCTGGATCCCGGATCACCGCTCCGCTCGTCCAGGATGACGCCAAAGGGCAAAGCAATCCCACACCCCAACACCGTCATCCCGCACTTGATGCGGGACCCAGCAAACCTCACGTGCTCTAAACGTTCATGAAAACACACCCGCAAACAAAAGCCTCTCAACGACCCAGCGCTTCACGCCAGGTAACATTCCGGGCCCCGAGCAGGGATCTAAGCTAAGTAGTCTATGATTTGCGCCAGTCGCGTGTGAATAAGACACTGGCATTTGAGAGTTTAAGGATGCAATTTTCTAACAACTTCTTTTCAGTTGCTTGTCCGTATTTCTCTATTTCGTCTATTGAAACAAAAGACTGTTTTTCATCATCCTCGTAAAAAGGAATAACGCCACTCACGCCATTGTTTTCGATATTCTTAAAAAGCAGAGAGTCATGAATTAATAAGGGCAAGTTTGTTAGTTTAAACATGGCTAGGTCAAACAAGACCAAGTTCATGTACGCTTTGCCAGTACCGGTATCCTCGACTGTCGCATAAGAGTATTTACTTTCAGATAGATCCAAAAAAGGACGCTGTCGTTTTGGGCCGTAGATGGTATCGACTAGGGTATCTATGCATGTATTTATTGCAGCTTCAACAAGCTCCAAACTGTAAGACTTCTCGTCAGTGTAATCTTTTTTGGTTCTTTTGATCTGCTCGTTTATGAAGCTATTTCTTTCGTAAAAACTATTCTCTGATTGTAATTTTTGATCTTTCTTGAAAAGCTCTAAAGCCCGGCTGAAAATAGCCTCAGCTATTGGTTTTGGAGCAGCGTGCTTTTCTAAGCGTATTTGCTTTTCAATCTCTTCGTTGATTTCCTGAAGTTCATCTTTTAGAACCTCAGTTGCTTCAAGTAATTCGCTACGTTCGTTCGAAAGATCATCACTTAAGATCTCGGAAATTTGAAAGTGAAATTGCTCAATCTTTTGAAGTTTCTTGACGTTGATTTCAGGGAAGAGTTCAACTACAGGTTCAAAACTTATGCTTGCCAGATGTCGATTTTGAGAGAGATCTCGATCAATCCTCTTCAATCTAACACTTTGTCGCTCAAGTTCATTTAAAAGATGGTCTTTAGCTTCTTTCAACTCGACCGTTTTTTCACTAAGGAGCGAGTTGACGTTAATGGCATATTTTTCCAAGTTCTCTTGGATATGGTCCATTTTTGATGTGATATCAGTTAACTCTGCACTATTTTGATTATACTTAGTCTTAGTTATCTTTGGTACAATACTCGCATCGAAGGCGCTTTTTATTTGTGACTTTTCATCTTTTAGAATTTTTAACTTCTCAGATAATTGTGCGATGCCATCGAAAGTGTTGAAAATTTTCAGTGCAAAATCAACGCACTCAATGGATTTTCTAGCCGGTGATAAATGTAAAGGACGCGAAACGTCTAAATTTTCTCTTTGCCAAATTCTTGCGAATAACGAAACTATACTTCTGAATGTCAAGCATTCATTTGGTATTTTGTATAGTTTTTTGAGTTTGTGAGTGTATTCTTCTAAAGATATTGCGTATAGTTCATTATAATATTTGTCACAAACATAGACTGTTTTGCTTTTGTTGGTGTGGCGAGAGAAAAAGTATTTTTTATGGTCAAACTCAAAGCAAAACTGATAGCTGTGATCTCCCAGCTCAGTTATTATATCAGTGTTGAGTTTTAGTAGGTCGTTGCCACCAAAAACGAAATCTACAATCATTAAGAGGGTAGATTTTCCGATTGAGTTTGTAGCTTCAGCATCACCCAAGACTACATTTAAACCGGGTTTAAATCTGATCTCCGGTTGGCGAAATTTGTTACAACGTAGTTTACAAAGCATATTTAACTACCTGAAGATCAAAGTCGATTTCGATTCTGCTTGTTAAATAGAGAAGATCTAGGGCCAATATGAATTCACTTACATCTTCAAAGTTTTTTCGATTTCTTCGATACAGTTCTTTGATCGAGATATGATCGTCAGGGTGGCTGAGCAGAATAGGACATTTTCCTAGAATACTTTGATCTAATGAATGGAATTTATTTGGAATAATCATTCATAGATCTCGCAATTTTGGACAAAGAAGGCTGCTATGATCTCAGCATATTCGAGGCGACTCGCTTTGGTCTTGAAATGTATCCAACCTGCAATTTTGTCAAAAATCTCAGATTGGTCATCGCACGTTTTAGATTGCTCTAGATAAAACAATTTAATTTGCATCGAGAGAACGTCAGAAAACTCCATGTTTTCTTTATCAATATTGGAAATCAATTGCCGAATTAGAGGGTAATACTCGACAACGTACCCTTTAATTTTTTGCTTCAAGGGCCTCGGAAAAGGAGATTGGATCTTACTATCGATGGTTTTTGCATCGTAGTTGAAATCAACCCTCTCATCAGGCTGTACATCAGCAGCTAAGCTTATAATGATGTTTGAAATCTCTTGTCGTAATTGATAGTCCATCCAAGTGTCGACGCTTTGATCCGCTTTAATCAGCGCTTTCTTGATATGGTATAATTCCATATACCCTGAAAAGGTACGAGGGTTATCGAAGCCATCATGGCAGTCAAAACACAAAGGGATTAAATTGTCTGCGTGATTAACATCATCATTTAATGTCGGAGCATCCTTTAGCAAACTTCGCTCAAATAGCGTTGGATTTAACGGGTAAATGTGAGCGAGTTCGTAAGCTTTACGCGTTTGTTTTGCAGTTTTCCTAAACAGTGATTTTTGGCAAAGTGGGCACCTACTTTTCACCTGAGTTAAAAGTGAAATTGCAGTAGGATCGCTGTATGACTTTCTTGGTACGTTTGCATGTATTGGCACTTGATACGCAAGCCTCAACTAAATGGTCTGCTCAGCTTACAGTTGCATATGAATTAAATTCAATCAAATGAAGATTGTTAACTTATAGAGCTTTTCGCTTCGTCCCCCACCTGCAACAACTCCCCATTGACACCGCATGCATCTACAGCCATCCTAACAACGAGGCTTCACAACCTCTAACAACGCGGTACCGCTCCCGTTAACTAGCGGATTTTTTGTGCCTTTTTTCTGAAAGT
>NZ_LMCK01000063.1:105611-131196 GCF_001623165.1 Pseudovibrio sp. WM33 | reverse complement strand
CTATGAGCGGGAGGGCGGTGAATACAATACCTCCTTCGGGGGGGAATAAACTCGCCTGTCGTTGTCAGGTTGTGAACCTCCCGCTCGCCAGCGGGCCATCACAAGCTCGTTGCCGTTGCGGTTCTTCAACAGCCTACTACGAGGGCCTTGAGAATGGACGACACCGCATGCGCATGTAGCGCCACAAACACGCTTCAAAACGAAATTGACGAAGTCATCATAGCCGTCTCGGATTTGGAAAATCTGGCTTATATGCAGCAATTAGTGCTGAATGAGCGGATGAAGGAATGCCGAGAACGCGATGCTTTGTTCACTCTGCAACAAGCCTTACGCGACCGACTGGAAGCATTAAGAAAAACCTGCGGAATACTGGAGCGGGTCGCCCATCCGCAGCCAAAAAAATCCAAACTATCGCTTCTTGAATAAGTCACTGTGATCGGTGCCTGAGGTGTCTGCCATTACACCCCGCACGATCACCTCTCATAGGCGCCCTGCTGGTCTGCGGCCCACCCTCCGCAGGCCAGCACACCACACAATTGCGTCTAAGTCTCTGACCAACTGAGGCTTCTGCTTAACTTAATCCTGTTCTGAATACGCAAGCCACTAGGTTTTCTCATCCCTCACATAAAGCTCGTGGGGCAATCCATCCTCTGTGAAGTCTTTGCAATAGCGAAAGCCTGCGTGTTGAGAGCAGTGGAGTGCAGAAGCGTTTTCGGGGCGGTGACCAACGCAAAAGAACTGATCCTCAGCGCAGACAAGCGGCTTCACATGCTCAACCGCAGCATTCAGCATGACGCTTCCTAGTTGTTGGCCTAGGGAAGCAGGATCGCCGATGTAGTAATCGAAGCTAACACCAGCTGTTATACCAATTGTATCGGTGCCGTACTCTGGAAAGGCGCGGTTCAGATACCATTGCAGATAACCGAAGGGCGCGCCGTTAAGCTCCGCGATCAGGCAGTTGGTTGGATGATTGCTCGAAATGCGGCACGCATAGCGCTCTGTTACTTGCTTAAGCGTGCTGGGCTCACGCTCATAAAAGGGCCGCAGATGGGGTTGGTTGAGCCATTCATGCAATAAAGGCATGTCCGAGACGGTAAGGGCCCTCATTCGAACAGTGATGCTTTGCGCCTCGCTCATGACCAATGCCTCCGTTTTCCCTGCGTTCAAAACTCTAGCCCATCCAAACTTGCTCCAACAGGCCTCCAAGCAAAACAAACCCCGCCATGAAAGACGGGGTTTGATAATATCCGGCGGACTTGCAGGCCATTAAGGCCGGCAGGATTACCTTGCTGGTCTACCAGCCGCAGGATTTTCCTTTGTTTTGCTCGTCCAGATAAGCTTGGAGCGGAGCAAAATATTCCAAAATAGCTGTCGCGTCGGCCTCACGGCTTCCGGTGAAGGCTTCAAGGCTGTCTTGCCATGGAAGCGCAGCGCCTGTTTCCAACATCGCGTTGAACTTCTCGCCGACTTCCTTGTTGCCATAGATGGAGCACGCCGCCAGCGGGCCTTCCCACCCTGCAAGGCGACAAGCCTCGCGGTAAAACTGGAACTGGAAGATGTGTGCCAGAAAATAGCGCGTGTACGGCACGTTGTTTGGAATGTGGTACTTGGCACCCGGATCAAACGCGTCCGCTGCACGGTCAACTGGTGCTGCAACACCTTGATACTTCTCGCGAAGATCCCACCAACCATCATTGTAGGTCTCTGGAGTCAGCTCGCCGTTAAACACCTTCCAGCGCCACTGGTCCACCAGCAGGCCAAATGGCAAAAACGCAATCTTATCCAGCGCCTGCGCCAACAAGATGTTCGTGTTTACGTCTTCGGAAGCATCCAACGGTAAAAGGTCAATTTGCTTCAGGTACTTAGGCGTAATGGACAGGCTCACCATGTCCCCAATCGCCTCGTGGAACCCGTCGTTCGGGTCATCCTGATACATGGGGGACTGGTGGTTATAGGCGCGCTGGTAGAAGTTGTGACCCAGCTCATGGTGAACGGTGTTGAAGTCCGACCCCGTCACCTCGGTGCACATCTTAATGCGCAAATCATCCTTACCATCCACATTCCAGGCAGATGCATGGCACTGCACATCCCGGTCGCGCGGCTCGGTAATCAACGAGCGTTCGTAAAACGTCTCAGGCAGAGGGTCAAAGCCAAGCGAGGTGAAGAACCCTTCGGCCGTCTTCACCATCTTCAACGGCGTATAGTTCTGCTCTTCCAGCAGTTTGGTCAGGTCGTAGCCCTGCTCGTTCCCGTCTGCAGCAACAAGCGGATAGATGTTGCCCCAGGACTGAGCCCACATATTACCCAGCAAATGCGCGGGAATTGGCCCATCTGCAGGCACTTTATCGGCTCCGTAATGATCCACCAGCTTATCTCGCACATAACAATGCAAACTGTCATAAAGCGGCTTCACTTCACCCCAGAGGCGATCAACATCCTGACGAAAATCATCCGGGTCCATGTCGTATTTGGAACGCCACATAGAGCCAGTGTCTTTAAAGCCAAGCTCGCTGGACCCTTGGTTGGCGATGGCGACCATCTCCGTGTACATGTCCTTCATAGGCGGAGAGACAGTGCGCCAGCCCTTCCAAACTTCAAGCAACTTGTCGTAATCACGACTTGTCGCCATGATGCGGCTAAGCTTGGAAAGAGACAGCGCCTCACCATCAATCTCATACTTGCCCGTACCGTAAATGGTTTCCATCTGGGTGTTGATCTGCGCAAGCTTCTTGATCTTGGCTGGATCATTCTCAGGCGCAGGCAACGTCAGGTTCAGCTTCAAAAGCTTCATCTTGCGGGCAAGGTCTGGCGGAAGGTCAAGTCCGTCATATTGTTTGGTCTGGTTGGCGAGAGAAACATAGAGCTTCGTGGTGCGCTCTGACATCAGCGCATTCAGCCAGTTGGTGTCATAGGTGATGAAATTGGCATTCACCCAGGCAACGCGGCCAGCTTCCTCGCCGATCTCCTGAATGGCTTTTTCGGAGGTTTCAATAAACGCTCTCGCATCCTCAACGCTGACTTTCTTCTCGGCATCAGCCAGCGCTGAACTCAGCGGAATAAGCGCAAATGAAAGTGCGGGTAATACAGATAACAACCGCTTCAAAGCAGCCTCCCCAACCATGGCATATTTTAGAGATTTCAGACGAATTTCTAATGCATAATCTCTCTGTTATGCCGTTACGGTAAGGGTTTTATCCTGTAAGTCTAGCCCGTTTTACCGCGATATTTCTCCTATTTTGGGTTCCAGCTAGCAAAATTATTGCATTTGCAATTTAGAAGAATCTTCAACACTGAACCCGTTTCACGCACAAAGCCGCAATGCCTGAAAACGTATAATGATTGTGCTTGAAACCACGTTTGGGATGAGCGGCAGCTCCCTGCGCGAGTCGCAGCAAATACCGTGTGGGTCAGGTCCACACAGTGATCACGCCGCGTTCACTCATCTGGTGGTATGTCCCACAATTAATGCCCCGGGCCATCACCCCTCATCATTTGAGTTGAACATGACAGACATGTCCAGAAGACAATTGCTGCTCTCCGGTGCCGCCTTCTCTGCCGCCCCTCTCTTTGTTGGCCGAGCACAGGCAGCAGATACGGATGTTGTGGTTGTTGGCGCTGGAGCGGCGGGCATCTCTGCTGCACGCTCACTGAAAAGCCGCGGCTACTCTGTCATCGCAATCGAAGCATCAGGCCGCATCGGTGGTAGAATTCTCACAGACACCGAGAGCTTTGGTGTTCCGTTCGACATGGGGGCGTCTCGCCTTCACAACAGAGCAAACAACCCGTTTGCCGATTATGGCATCGCCAACGGGTTTGATATCTATCGCGCACCTGATGAAACCCTCATGTATGTGGGTGATCGCCCCATAAACCAGAATGAGCAGGCAGAATTGCTGTTGGCACAGCGGAAGGCTCTGCAAGCAATGTGGCGTGCTGGTCGCAATGGGCTGGATGTCTCCCCCGCCAGCGTCATTCCAGATCTGGGCAATTGGAGCCTGACCGTTGATTTTCTGATTGGTGCCTACGAAATCGCAAAGGATCTCGACAGCTTCTCGTGTGTCGACTGGTTTTCAGCAGAAGGGGGTAGTGATTTCTATTGCCGGCAGGGCATTGGCGCGCTGTTCCAGCACTCAGCGCAGGACGTAGCGGTACAAACCGATGTCACTGCAGAGAAAATTCGCTGGGGAGGTCAGGGCGTACAGGTAGAAACCAGCGATGGCACCCTAACCGCTAAGGCTGTGGTTGTAACAGTTTCAACGGGCGTTCTTGCTTCTGGCGATATCCAGTTTGACCCTCCTCGGCCTGCGCGAAAGCAAGAGGCAATTCAAGAGCTTCCAATGGGTCACTACTTCCACGTTGGTTTGCTATTGAGTGAAAATATCTTCGGCACCAGTTCAGATGCCTACTTCAACTACAAGGTGGAGGAAGAACTCAACGGCTCTCCGAAAGCCTTTGGAGCATTGACCAATGCAGGTGGAACAGGCCTCTGCTATTTCGATATGGGCGGAGATTTCGCAAAACATCTGCTCGAAGCAGGCAACAACGCTGCCTACGACTTCGTCGTCTCTGAACTGAAACGCATGTTTGGCAACCAGATCGAAAAATACATCATAGAGTCAAACAGCTACGACTGGCTTCATAACCCATACACCTATGGCTCATACGCCGCGGCCAAACCAGACGGTTTCTGGGCCAGAGATGAAATGAGCGAGAGCATTGCAGATCGCATCTGGTTTGCAGGAGAAGCCATGAGCCCGGATGACTGGTCAACAATCGCCAGCGCCCACAAATCCGGCATTACTGCTGCGCAGGAAATTGCGGAAACTGTTTAACCTCAGATGCTCAGCGGTGCTTGAACTTGGTGTTCTCACAGCCCCGGAATTTCTGGATATGATAGAGGTGTAGTTTCTGTAGGGTTGCAGTGCCGATGACGGGATCAGCTGGTCATCGTTTATCCCTGCAGGAGCAAACATGACCAAAATTCTCATTCTCTACTACTCAGCCTATGGACACATAGAAACTCTCGCCAACGCCTTCGCGGAAGGTGTTGAAGAAGCTGGCGTCACCCCCACAATCAAACGCGTACCAGAGCTGACGCCGGAAGAAGTTGCGCGTGCACACCATTTCAAAATGGACCAGCCCGCCCCAATCGCTGACCCTAATGAGCTTGCAGACTATGATGCCATCATTTTTGGTACTCCCACCCGGTTTGGAAATATGGCCTCGCAAATGCGCAGCTTTTTGGACCAGACCGGCGGATTGTGGGTTCAGGGCAAACTGGCAGGCAAGGTGGCAAGCGTTTTCACGTCCACTGGATCAGGGTCTGGCAATGAGACCACAATCACATCCTTTTGGAGTACGCTGGCCCACCAGGGAATGGTCATTGTGGGATTGCCTTACACCTGTCCTGAGTTGTCAGACATATCTGAAGTGTTAGGTGGGTCACCCTATGGAGCCGGCACCATTGCGGGAGGTGACGGTTCCCTCAAGCCAAAAGAAAAAGAGCTGAAAATGGCTCGCTTCCAAGGAAAACATGTGACCGAAATAGCGAAAAAACTCAGTGCCTAAACCCTAAGAAGAGTCCCAGCAATTGCGGAGGATGCCCGGAGGCAATTACGCCGATGAAGCTTGCAAAATCCTCAATCGCAGTTCAGGATCCTGGAAAATATCTCAGACAATGTCCTTGACCTCAACTTAACCTGAGGAGTTAGAACGCTCCAAAACACCAGCAAAGAAACATAACAAATATGTTGGTTGGAACGTTCTTGAAAGGAATTTAAATGCAGGAAACGGGCGCAGGCCCCAGCAGCAGTTGGGGTGAACTATTTACGGGTAAACAGGCCATTGCTTCATTGGTTTTGTCAGGTGGGATCGCGTTGCATGCCGTGAACACTTACATCTCTGCAACCATGCTCCCTTCCATCACCGCTGACATTGGTGGGTTGGACTATTACGCATGGAACACCAGTCTCTTCATCCTTGCTGCAATTATAAGCGCAGCCGTTGCAGGCAAAGTATTGCAGCGTATTGGTGCGCGGCAGTCCTTCTTCCTCGCAGGCCTTGTGTTCATGACGGGCAGTGGCTTGGCCGCGATTGCACCCAACATGGCAATCATGCTGCTGGGGCGTTCCGTTCAAGGAGCTGGCGGAGGTCTGATCTTCACTTTCTGCTATTCCATGATTGCATTTATGTATCCAGAACGGCTCTGGTCCCGCGCTTTCGCACTAATTTCAGGCACATGGGGCATCACCACACTGTTCGGTCCAGCCATTGGCGGCATTTTTGCTGAATTAGGTGTATGGCGTGCCGGATTTGGTGTTCTGGTTCCCATCACAATCCTCTACATCATCGCCACGCTTTCCCTTTTGCCAAAACATCGCTCTGTGCACGCCGTACCTGTTGGTCAGCTGGGCCTACTGGCAGGGTCCGTGCTCGTACTCTCTATAACCAGCGTGTTTGAAGAGGTGATCTGGAGCATTCTGGGCGTTGCCCTTTCTGTTGCAATGATCTTGTTGCTGATGAAGCGTGAGCAGAAGGCATCCACTCGCCTTTTTCCCAAAGGCGCCTTGGCTTGGGGATCGCCGCTTTTCTTTGTATTTGCCAGCATGGCCCTGTTGATCCTCTGCGTGAATACGGAATTTTTCATGCCGTTCTATCTCCAGAAGTTGTTCGCTGTTTTTCCGTTATGGGCTGGATACATTGCAGCAACGGTTTCAATTGGGTGGGCTTCAATGGAGGTCTATAGCGCTCGTTTCACAGATCAGGCCATGCGCAGAGTGGTAAATGTTGGTCCAGTCCTCATGGCCTTAGGTCTCATCACGCTGGCTGTTGTCCTCCCAACCGGGACTGAAGGCAACCTCATGTTACTCTCCGTAGTGACGTTGGCCCTCATCTGCATTGGTGCAGGCATTGGCATCGGCTGGCCGCATCTGGGTGTGTTCGCTCTTCATTTGACGCCGGATGATGACAAAGAAAACGCTGCTTCTGCTCTGGCAACGGTTCAAACATTCGCCGTAGCGTTCGGTACCGCGCTCGCTGGCCTCATTGCCAACTCAACCGGCTTCAACAGTACGGTTGGGACTGCAGGTATTGCCAACTCAGCCTTCTGGCTCTTCTCCAGTTTTGCGGTCTTTGGCATTCTCGGCATATTCAGCGCACGCAAAATCACCAATTGGCATGTAAGTGCCGATCTGAAAGAGGCTGAGACACACTTCTAACTATATGAAGAAAAAAGAAGTTCCGCCTCCATCCGTGCTGGTGCCTTCCGAAAGATCTAGCAATGCATGCTTAAGGCAATCGTTAGATTTCTGGTTACCCTAAACGTAAGTTAGAAATCTCACTGTCATACCTCCCTCAGATCAATATGAGGAGAAGTGTCATGTTGGGGAAACTAGGCGCAGAATTTGTAGGAACCTTTGCCCTGGTCTCCGCTGTGTGCGGCGGGGCATTGGTTTCCTATGCACCGGTTGAATGGTATGGCGGATCTGGCTTGCTGGGCGTTGCCTTTGCAGTTGGTCTTTCAGTTGTCTGTATGGCTTACGCGTTCGGCAATGTGTCAGGTGCTCATGTCAATCCATCGGTGACCATCGGCCTTTGGGCTGTAAAACGGTTCCCAACCTCAGATGTGGTCCCCTACATCATCGTGCAGGTGATTGGCGGTACAGCAGCAGCCTTTGTATTCTGGATCATTCTCGCCCATGGCCCGAGCGACCCTCCGGGCTTTGCCTCCAACGGTTATGGGGAGCATTCAAACGGTGGCTTTTCCGAAATAGCAGTCGGCATTACCGAAATCACAGTCACAGCGATGTTCCTGATCGTCATTATTGGTGCAACTTCCCAAAAAGCACCCGCAGCCCTCGCTCCGCTTGCCATTGGGCTCATGCTCGCGTGCATGCACATCATCGCGTTTCCGATTTCCGGCGCGTCTTTGAAACCGGCTCGGTCCACGGCGACCGCTGTTATTAATGGAGGTTGGGCACTTGAGCAGCTTTGGTTGTTCTGGCTGGCACCAATAGTTGGAGCGCTCATCGGAGCGGCAGTCTGCTGGATAATCGGCACCTGTGGTCGTGAGGAAACAGATTAACCAACGGAGATGCAATCGTTTTTTGGCCTCCTTCGCAATCAGGAACCTGCGAAGGAGGCTTTTCTGATGAATGCACTCAATCCCCAGCTAGGGAAAAACCCTCAATTTAAAACTTGACTATTATATTCATGTTTATAAAACACGGATAGAAACAACGTTTGCAAAACGCAAACACAAGCTAGCCAAAGCAGCGTCTCAGCCAGCCACTCCCATAAAAATTCAGACTGAGGCGACCATGTCCATTTCGCGCTATTCCCGTGCGGCCCTCCTGGCCAGCACAACCCTCTCGCTCGCCCTGATTTCTGCGGCTGTTTCAGCGCAGGAAGCTAAACAGCCTGTTGCTGCCGACAGCCCTGCAACCATGCTGGATGAAATCATTGTTTCAGCAGGTAAAGAGAAGGTGGCGATTGATACACCTCAGGCTGTGACTTCAGTCTCTCAGGAGCAAATTGAAGCAGCCCAAGCAAGCACATTGGGTGAGATCCTCGATGCGGTCCCGGGGATCACCACTATAAATGCTGACAATGCGCTGGGGCAGTCCATTAATATTCGCGGTATCGGCTCTGCTCTCGGTTCCGGTGAAAATCGTAATATCATTCAAGTGGATGGCGTCACCTCCTACTTCGAGATGTACCGTGCTGGCTCTTTCTTCTTCGATTCTGAATTGCTTAAGGAAGTCGAGGTTCTACGTGGGCCAGCTGCCTCCACATTATTCAGCGCAGGCGCGCTTGGTGGTGTGGTCAGTGCGCGTACGAAAGATGCTAGCGATTTGCTGGAGGGAGATGACAAACTGGCCGTCCGCACCAAAGCTATGTGGGACTCGAACGGCAATGGTGCGCGAAGCACAGTTACAGTCGCTGCCCGACCTCTGGAAAATCTGGAGCTATTGGTCAACCTGAACTATGGCCGTGATGGAGACTATGAGGGTGCTGATGGCGCAGACCTCGGCAACTCCCGCATGACAGATCTCTCAGGCCTCGCCAAGTTGAAATACAGCTTCGGTGTCGATAACGATCAATCTCTCACCGCAAGCTATTTCAACGTCAATAAGTCTGGGTATGGCCTATATGACCAGACCACCTTTAGTCCCGGATTTGGTTATGCGGACCAAACCACAAGCGAACAACAGGCACTGCTTGCTTACGAAAACGCTTTTTCTGGCAATGATTTGTTGGATGTAAAAGCACAGGTATCCTGGAGCCAGACCAAGCGTGATTTGGATGATATTACGTTCCGCGCAGGTCCTAGTGCTCCTTTGGGAACTGAAGCTGAGTACGTCTACAACAACTGGCAGGCAAAACTGGAAAACACATCGGAATTTCGGCTTTCCGAAGGCGTAGAAACCTACTTCACCTACGGGGTGGAAGGGAAATATCAGGAGCGTCTTAACCCGCGTCTGAATCCGGATGGAAGCTCAACGCCGGGCTCCTCATCGCATCCAGAAGGTGAAACACATACCCTTGGTGTGTTCGGGCAGGCTGAGTTTGTAATTCATGACCGCCTTACACTCATTCCTGGAATGCGTGTTGACCATTCTCGCCTGAAGCCGGGGACCGGCGTTGCTCTGCGCAAAGATCTGAATGAGACGGCCTATTCTCCAAAACTTGCAGCAATTTATGAGCTGACAAACTGGTTGAATGTATTTGGTTCTGTTGCACACACAGAACGCATGCCAGTTTTGGATGAAGTTTTCTCGGGTGATGGCTTTACCGATCTCGGAAAAGAAAAATCTAACAATTTTGAAGCTGGCTTAGGCTTTAAATTCAATGACGTATTGTTGGAAAATGATAGCCTCCGTTTCAAAGTAACGGGCTTTTACAACAACATCGACAACTACCTCTATTCCTCTCGCGATCATGCAACGAACAAGACAATTACAACTGCTATTGATGAAGCGCGGATCAAAGGCATCGAGTTAGAAGCAGTTTATTCCTCTGATAGCTGGTACGGCAATCTGGGTGCTTCAGTCACACGAGGTGACAACCTTTCTGATGATGAATATCTGGATAGCGTGGCGGCAGATAATCTTTTCCTTTCAGTAGGATATAAGATTACCGACTATAATCTGGATGTTTCCTGGCGCTCTGATTTATACGCAGAACAGGACCGCGTGAACGATGCTGACGATGCTTCGCCAGGTTATGCGCTGCACAGTGCGCGTTTAGCCTGGAAGCCTGAAGATGGGTTCCTTGCAGGCTCAGAAGTACGCGCAAGCGTGACTAATATTTTCGATCAGAAACACACAGCGCATCTGAGTGAAACCGAAGGTAAAGGTCGGTCCTTTAAGCTTAGCTTGGCGAAAACGTTTTAAGCCTCTCTTCGGTGCGTTGCAAATGCAGTGTGTCTGGCAATGCTGGTGAGACAGATTTGCCTGAATGAGGCTAGGCCTTCTGTGGCGGAAAGGCCGGGATCGGCGGGGAAGAAATTCTCCGCCGTTTTCTTTTGTAACTCAATTACGCTGGATCAGCCGTGCTCAGTTTCCAGCATTTCACTCCATGTTTTTGGCGTGTCGCCGTTGAGCGGGTTCTTTGCAGAACGTTTGTACTTGATGGTTTCAAAATGCATGCTCAGTGTGTCTGCCAGCAACAGGCGCCCAACCAGACCTTCACCAAACCCAACGATTTCCTTGATCACCTCAAGCGCCTGCAATGTGCCAACCAGGCCTGTCAAAGCACCCAAAACACCCGCCTCTGTGCAGGTCGGGATGGAGCCAGCCTCAGGGCGTTTGGGGAACAGGCAGCGATAAGTTGGGTTGATGTAGTTGCCCTCATCATCGCGCTCAAATGGTTTCAGTAGCGTAACAGAGCCGTCAAACTGGCCCACAGCAGCGGTAACGAGCGGACGTCCTGCATAAAAACACGCATCCGAAACGAGGTAACGGGTGGCAAAGTTATCAGAGCCATCAACCACGATATGGTAATCGTTGATCAACGCCATCGCATTCTGCCCACTAATGCGTGTCGGATGCGGAACAACGCGCACATTCGGGTTCAGTCGAGCGATCGCCTCCGCCGCACTGGCAACTTTAGGCTCGCCAAGCTTCTCCGTGTCATGGATGATCTGACGCTGAAGGTTAGACAGCGAAACAACATCATCATCAACAATGCCGATGGTGCCGACGCCAGCCGCCGCAAGGTATTGCAGAACCGGCGCACCAAGCCCCCCTGCTCCAATCACCAAAACACGCGCAGCTTTTAGTTTTTGTTGTCCCGGGCCACCAACATCCCGCAGGACGATGTGGCGGGCATAACGTTCCAGTTCAGAAGCTGTAAGGGAAAGCAATTGGGACTCCAGTAGTTTAACCGAGCATACGGCTCACCAGTCGGGCTGTGTAATCCACCATGGGAATGACACGCGCATAATTGAGACGAGTCGGCCCGATAACACCAAGAACGCCCACAACGCGCTGTTCACTATCGCGGTATGGAGACACGATCAAGGAAGAACCGGAAAGCGAGAACAGCTTGTTTTCTGACCCGATAAAAATACGTACGCCTTCGCCGCCCTTTGCAAGATCGAGCAGGCGGATCAGCTCACTCTTGTTCTCCAAATCATCAAACAGTAAGCGAATACGCTCCAGATCTTCCTTCGCACCCACGTTTTCCAGCAGGTTGGAGCGTCCACGCACGATCAGTGTTCCGGGATCATTCTTGTCCCCACCCCAAACAGCAACACCTGCATCCACCACTTTGGACGTCAGCGTATCCAGCTCGGCTTGAAATTCGTTTCGCTGCCGAACTAGCTCAGATTGCGCATCGGCTAGCGTGCGGTTTCTGATGATGGAGTTGAGGTAATTCGAGGCTTCGGTTAATGCAGACGGTGGCAAGCCAGCAGGCAGATCGACAACACGGTTTTCAACGGAACCGTCCTCACTCACCAGCACAACAAGCGCTTTAAGCGGTTCAATCTGCACAAACTCGATATGGCGAAGGGTGGTGTCCGTCTTGTTGGAAAGAACAACCCCCGCCCCGCGGCTCAAACCAGATAACATCTGACTGGCTTCGGTCAGAACTTGTTCCGGTGTTTTCTCGCCACCTTTAGCCTTCACCTGAACGGCAATCTGCTCGCGCTCTTCCTTGGTCAGATCGCCAACTTCCAAAAAACCGTCCACGAACAGACGAAGACCAGACTGCGTCGGCAAGCGTCCAGCACTGGTGTGCGGAGAGTAGAGCAGCCCATGGTGCTCCAGATCTGCCATTACGTTGCGAATAGAGGCCGGAGACAGAGGTTGCGAAAGCCCGCGTGCAAGGTTGCGAGACCCCAACGGTTCGCCGGTATCAAGGTAGTTCTCGACAATGCGCCGGAAGACCTCACGGGAACGTTCATCAAGATCCTCAAGAGGGACAGAAGGAGGAACGCTCGTCACGGTATCGGTACTCCACATCAACAGCAGGTTTGGGCCAAAGCCTGTATTCAATCCCTAACACAGGACAATTGAACAGCCAAAACTCATTTTTAGCAGAAAATAGCCTCTCAAACCAAAACCAGTCTTTGCGCTAACGGCAATCCGCAGCTAAAAGATCCGCAATACCATTTGTGAATTTGTAGCTATTAAGCAACCCGAGGGAGCTTGCCTTGAACCGTCCATCCAAACGTACACCAGAAGAAATGCGTCCAGTCAGCCTGGAGCGCGGTGTTGCCAAACATGCCGAAGGCTCCTGCCTGATCAAATTCGGCGATACCCATGTTCTGTGTACCGCAAGTTTGGAAGAGCGTGTTCCGCCGTGGCTCCGTGGTCAGAACCGTGGCTGGGTAACTGCAGAATACGGCATGCTGCCACGCGCAACTCATGACCGTATGCGCCGTGAATCCTCCGCAGGCAAGCAGTCTGGCCGTACTCAGGAAATCCAGCGCCTCATTGGCCGCTCTCTGCGTGCTGTCGTTGATCTGGGTGCTCTGGGCGAGCGTCAGATCTCCGTTGACTGTGATGTCATTCAGGCAGACGGCGGCACCCGTACAGCGTCTATCACCGGCGCTTGGGTTGCTCTGCACGACTGTCTGAAATGGATGGAAGCGCGCGACATGGTCAAAACCGATAAGGTTCTCAAAGACCACATCGCAGCGATCTCCTGCGGCATCTACGAAGGTACTCCGGTTGCTGATCTGGATTACATCGAAGACTCCTCTGCTGACACTGACGCAAACTTCGTCATGACTGGCAAAGGCGGCATTGTTGAAATTCAGGGTACTGCTGAAGGTGAGCCATTCTCCGAAGAAGAACTCGGCCAGCTCATGGGTCTTGCAAAACAGTCCATTTCCAAACTGGTTGAACTGCAGAAGCTGACGGTGCTCTGATGCAGGCAGACACAACAGAAAACCGCCGCCTGGAACCTGGCAAGCTCGTGCTTGCCAGTCACAACAAGGGCAAGCTGCGCGAAATTCAGGACATGCTTGCACCGCATGGCTTTGAAGTTCTCTCTGCTGGTGATCTGAACCTGCCAGAGCCAGTGGAAGATGGCGACACGTTTGAAGCAAACGCTGCAATCAAAGCACTTGCTGCGGCAACGGCCACTGGCCTGCCTGCCCTTGCAGATGACAGCGGTTTTTGTGTAAACGGCCTCAACGGCGATCCCGGCATCTACTCCGCACGTTGGGCTGGGCCAGGCAAAGACTTTGGCGTTGCCATGCAGGCCGTGCAGGACAAGTTGACCGAAACGAACGCTACAGACCGGACCGCTTACTTCGTTGCTGTGCTGTGCATGGCATGGCCGGATGGGCACACTCAGTTCTACCGTGGTGAGATCCATGGCGACCTGGCGTGGCCACCACGCGGTCTGGAAGGCTTCGGCTACGACCCAATGTTCGTTCCGGAAGGTTTCGACAGAACCTTCGGTGAGATGGACAAGCAAGAAAAACACAAAACAAAAGAAGGCGAAGCGCTGTCACATCGCGCACGCGCCTTTGTTAAGTTTCAAAAAGAGTGTTTGCCAGCGTAATGCGTGTTCCAGAAAATTGAATACCGATTTTCGGATAAGAACTCGTGCAAAATACGTTGGCAATCACAAAGGAAAAAGAATGACTGTGTCACCGGTTGGCGGCTTTGGGATTTACGTGCATTGGCCTTTTTGTTTGGCAAAATGCCCATATTGCGACTTTAACTCCCACGTGCGCCACCAGCCGGTTTCGCAGGAACATTACGCCAAAGCTCTGGCAACAGAGCTGGCACGCTATGCGCAGATGGTGCCGGGTCGCACCGTTGACTCCGTCTTCTTCGGCGGCGGCACGCCATCTTTGATGGAGCCGAAAACCGTTGAGACGATCCTCAATGAAGTTGCGCGCCTCTGGCATCTGCCGTCCACCGCTGAAATCTCCATGGAAGCCAACCCAACCAGCGTGGAAGCAACTCGCTTTGCAGGCTACAGATCTGCAGGCGTAAACCGCCTCTCCGTTGGTATTCAGGCGTTGGATGACAAGGAACTGAAGATCCTTGGTCGCCAGCATTCTGTTTCGGAGGCGATTCAAGCTGTTGAAATTGCGCGCAAAACTTTCCCACGCATCTCGTTTGATCTGATCTACGCCCGCCCAAATCAAACCTTGACGGCATGGGAGCAAGAGCTCAACCGTGCTATCGATCTGGCCGCTGATCACCTCTCCATGTATCAGCTCACCATCGAAAGCGGCACCATGTTCCAGCGCTTGTATGCGGCTGGAAAGCTGGAGATGCTGGACCCTGATCTAGCCGCAGACATGTTTGATCTGACGCAGGAGGTTACAGCAGCACGCGGTTTGCCGGCCTATGAGGTCTCAAACCACGCGGCGCCTGACGCTCTGTGCCAGCACAACCTCATTTACTGGCGTTATGGTGATTACGTCGGTGTTGGACCGGGTGCACACGGCCGATTGACGCTGGAAGATGGCACCAAGCTGGCAACCTCGACTGAAAAACATCCGGAAACATGGCTAGGTTTGGTTGAAAGTCAGGGCCACGGCTCTATTTCTGAAGACATACTTGGTCATGGCGAGCAGGGTGACGAGTTGTTGTTGATGGGTATGCGATTGCATGAAGGCATTGACGTACCACGTTATGAACAGCTCTCTGGCCGTCAGTTCAATCCGCAGAGATTGTTAAATCTGCAGGAAAACGGCATGGTAGAATGGGTAAGCAACACTCGCCTGCGTGCAACGCAAGCTGGCTTTCCCCTACTGGATGCCGTAATTGCTGAGCTGGCTTCCGATTAGCATTCCCAAATAAAATTCATTAGCGATTTCAACTTAGTGAAATAATTGCAGTCGAATTACTCGATTCGATTGGGGTATTAATTTACATATTGTGCAATGCAACATAATTGATTACACTGACATGTACCTCAGCGATGGTGAAGAACCTATTGATCTTCAATGCAAGTTAAGGTTGGTTTGAATTTCTCCATGAGTCTATGTTGCTGAAAAGGTATAGAGCTGTCTATACTTTTGCGGTGCAGCACTTCGGGCTAAAGTGTATTCGTGTTGCGGAAATCAAGAATTACATGAACAAGAGTTGGCTGAAGCGAACGTCTTGGGAGGAAACATTCTGTGCTGTTCTACCACTTGTATGAAATGAACCATGCAGCGATGTCCCCTGTCCGGGCTGCAGCAGACATGACAAGATTGTGCTTTCAAAACCCGCTCAATCCCATGTCACACACGCAGGTTGGTCGCACGGTTGCTGCATCCTGTGAGATGCTTGAGCGCGTAACTCGTCGTTATGGCAAGCCGGAGTTTGAGCTCGACACCACTGTCGTGGATGGCAAAGAAGTAGACATCACGGAAGAAATCATCTGGGCGAAACCATTTTGCGGCCTGTTGCACTTCAAGCGTGATTTACCTCAAAGCAGAAAAGACGATCCTAAAATTCTGATCGTCTCGCCCATGTCTGGCCACTATGCAACTCTTCTGCGCGGCACTGTTGAAGCCTTACTGCCAAATCTGGATGTTTACATCACGGACTGGGAAGACGCGCGTCAGGTGCCCGTCGCTGATGGCCGTTTCGACCTTGACGATTACATCGAATACATCATGCAGATGCTGCATTATCTGGGGCCAAATACGCACGTTCTGGCGGTTTGCCAGCCATCCGTTCCAGTTTATGCAGCCGTTGCCTTGATGGAAGAGAACGGAGACAAATGCGCTCCGGCGACTATGACGCTGATGGGTGGCCCAATTGACACCCGCGAAGCGCCAACCGCCGTGAATGATCTGGCCGTCGAAAAAGGTATCGATTGGTTCAAGCGCAATGTTGTCATGGAAGTTCCCTTCCCGCACAAAGGCTTCACGCGACAGGTTTATCCGGGCTTCCTCCAGCTCTCTGGCTTCATGAGCATGAATCTGGACCGGCACATGGTTGCCCACCGCGATTTCTTCCAGCATCTGATTGAGGGTGATGGTGACAGCGCTGAGAAGCATCGTGACTTCTATGATGAATATCTCGCTGTTATGGATCTGACCTCCGAATTCTATCTCCAGACCGTGGAGACCGTGTTCATCGAGCATTCGCTGCCAAAAGGCGAAATGATGCATCGTGGCAAGATGGTTGATCCACAAAAGATCACCGGCACGGCGCTGTTTACCGTTGAAGGCGAAAACGACGACATTTCTGGTGTGGGTCAAACCCAAGCGGCTCAAAAGCTGGCTGAAAACATCCCATCCAACCGCCGGTTGCACTACATCCAGCCCAGTGTAGGCCACTATGGTGTGTTTAACGGTTCAAAGTATCGTTCTGAAATCGCGCCACGTATCGTCAAGTTCATTCAGGATAATCCAAGAAACGTGCGTGCGGAGCAAGTTTCCAAACGTGCAGTGAAAAAGACCCTGCGTGAAAACACCTCTGAGAAAATTGCGGGTGACCCACTACGCGAAATCCTGCTTGCTGAGCCAAAAGGCGCTGCAGATGACCTGCAGTTGATCAGCGGTGTTGGACCTAAACTAGAGCGGGCTTTGAACGGCGCAGGTATCTTCCACTACTGGCAAATTGCAAATCTGACAGAACATCAGGCCGCGGCGCTGGACGATCGTTTGGATATTCGCGGACGCATGGTTCGGGATAATTGGGTTGAGCAGGCACGCCGTCTCAATGAAACAGTGCATTCCAACTGAACGTAAGTGAAGATAACCCATCGTCTAATAAAATTTCATTCTATCTCTTGAAAGTAAAATAAAATCATCCCATCTCAAGCTTGTTGATTTGAGAAAGGGGTGATTTTAATGAATGTAAATGCAATAAAACCCTCCTGGAATCCTCTAAGTATTGCACTTATGGTTCTTGGATTCGTAGTTTTCTGGCCTCTTGGCCTTGCTATGCTTGCCTACATCTTATGGGGCGACAACTTTAATGGCTGGAAGCGTGAAGCTAAATGCCAATGGAATCGTAGCAACTTGAAAAATACGATGGACAATATGCAAAATGCGACCCGCAGCGGTAATGCTGCATTTGACGACTACCGTGAAAAAGAGCTGACCCGCTTGGAAGAAGAGCGCAGAAAGCTTGATAGCATGCGTCAGGAATTCGATGATTACATGAACGACCTGCGTCGGGCTAAAGATCAGGAAGAATTCGACCGCTTCATGAGAAACCGCCACAACCGTCCAGGTGAGCCATCTGCTGGTGAAGCAATCTAGTGGTTCTCTAAGGTTCATAACAAGCATCTGGTGCTCTGCTTTTGCAGGGCACCCTTTTGTGCGTTGAGGCTTACTCGCAAAGCAACACACACGCTAAAGTAATTCGCACTGGTTGACTTTCAAATCGCCCCTTTCTCTGCAATAACGAGAGCGACCAGTGCAATTTTTGAGGTGATATGGGGTTCTTTGCGACAAAGGTTTTGCCAGAGTTTATTGAGGTGGATTTGGGGCATAAGCCACTGCAAATCCGCCTGAAACGCAACTCCAGAGCAAAACGCTATATCCTTAGAATTCCCCCTGGAGACCCAACACCTGTCATCACTGTTCCTGCTCGCGGCAATCTGAAAACAGCCCAGGATTTCGCCAACCGGCAAGTCGAGTGGCTGAAGCAAAGATTGGGCTCTCGTCCGAATACCATCAAATTTGAAGAGGGTGCCCGCATCCCCATTAAAGGTGTCCTGCACACCTTACGGTCTTCTGGCAAACTGCGTGGGCTTGCGAAGGTTGATCTCGAAGAAGAGACGGATGAACCGCTGTTGTTACTGCCGGGCGAAACCCAAAGCTTTCATCGAAAAACCAAAGATTTTCTGCGCAAATCAGCCAAAGAAGCTCTTGAGGCACACGTACAACACTTCACAAAGAAGCTTGGACGCAACTACCATAGCATCACATTGCGAGACACCAAGAGTCGATGGGGATCCTGCTCGTATGATGGGAAATTATCGTTCTCTTGGCGCCTTGTGATGGCACCACCCGACATTTTGGAGTATGTAGCCGCTCACGAAGTTGCTCACTTGGTGAAACTGGATCATTCACCAGAGTTCTGGCGTGTTTGCGAGCAGTTAGCACCCCACACAAAGCAAGCCCAACGCTGGCTCAAAGAGCACGGCTCTCAACTTCACCTTTACGGACAGGAATAGCTAACCACCGCCAAACAACCTTCCAAGCAGGTCCAGTGGACTTGTGCTGGTGTTGTTTTGTGGGCGCGGAGCTGTTGTTGCTTGAACTGCAGGCCTTGGTGGCTGTGGTTGCTGAGGAGCTGCCACAAATGTTGGTTGACGACGCGTAGGCGCGGTACCCGGCTTTAGCAATGGTGATGTTTCCGCAAGATTAATCGGCACACCCGGCAGTCTGGCAATCGGGATACCCTGATGCTCTGTCTCCATCACCCATGCCCAGATTTCTGCTGGCAGTGTACCCCCACTCACCTTCTTCATTGGCTTGTTGTTGTCGTTTCCAAGCCAAACCGCAGTGGTGAGCGAGTTTGTATAACCAATGAACCACGCATCTTTGTAGCCTTGAGTTGTTCCGGTTTTGCCTCCCGCCGGTCGACCAGCCAGCAAAGCTCGCTTTCCTGTGCCTCCATAAACTGTCTGCGCCATCATAGTGTTGATTTCACTCAGCTTATCTCCGCGAACAACGCGTCCTGTACCATCACCAGATCGGCGATAAAGCACTTTGCCATGTTCATTTCGAATTTGCCGTACCACATGAGGAACGACGCCATATCCGCCATTGGAGAAAGGCACATACGCAGCTGCAATTTCAAGCGGAGTGACCTCAGAAGTTCCAAGAGCGATGGACGGATTGGACTTGAGTGCGGATGTAATGCCCAGACGACGTGCTGTACGCGCCACATTGGCCGGGCCAACCTCATGCGCCAGCTTTGCTGCAACGGTGTTGATCGAAAATGCAAGCGCTTGCGTCAGTGTCACATCGCCATAGTATCGCTTGGTGTAGTTCTTCGGCGTCCAGCCCCTGTAGGTGACACGAGCATCCCTGCGGACAGTATTAGGGGTCATACCCCGTTCCAACGCAGCAAGATAAACAAACGGTTTGAAGGCAGATCCCGGCTGTCTGCGTGCGTATACAGCGCGGTTGAACTGGCTTTTCCGATAATCAACACCGCCAACCAGAGCACGAATTGCACCACTGCGATTGAGCGTAACAACCGCGCCTTGAGTGACATTAAACTCTCGGCGAGACTCCACAATTCGAGTGGTCAGCGCCGTTTCTGCCGCTTGCTGCATGTCCCAATCGATGGTGGTATCGACGATGATGTCCTCGCCAATAGAGCCGACGAAGCCAGGTAGCAACTCCATCACATAATCAGCAACATAATTGCCACTGCTGCTGTTATGGCTGGTGACGACGTGCGCCGGGTTGAACAGTGCGTTCTTGGCGTCATCAGCGGTGATGAAGCCAGCCTTGTGCATTGATGCGATCACCACCTGCGCACGACCCTCTGCAAGAGCGGCATTGCGTGTGGGGGCATACTTACTAGGTGCTTTCAGCAGTCCTGCTATGGTTGCCGCTTCAGCAAGGTTGATGAGATGAGCGGATTTTCCAAAATAAACCCGCGAGGCGGCATCAACACCATAAGCCCCTGCGCCGAGATAGACCCGGTTAAGGTACATCTCCAGAATTTCGTCCTTGCTGTAATTCCACTCCAACCACAGTGCCATCACCACTTCCTGCATCTTACGTCGCATGGTGCGCTCAGGCTTTAGGAACAGGTTCTTCGCCAGCTGCTGTGTGAGTGTTGATCCGCCCTGCACAGTTCGACCGCTGGTGTAATTGACAAATGCAGCGCGAGCGAGACCGATTGGATCGATGCCGAAATGATACCTGAACCGCCTGTCTTCGATAGCCATCACAGCTTCAGGCAGATACGTAGGTAACTGCTCCAAACGGACGGCCTCTCCGCCGGTATCCCCACGATTGGCGATCAAAGTGCCGTTTGCTGAAACGATGCGCACGTTAGGTGGGCGTTGCGGAACAGCCCACTCCGAAGCTGGTGGCAAATGCGCAGCGTAATAGGTGAGAATACCGCCAACAACGACGATCCCCCAAATGCCAAGTACGACGCTCCAATACATGGAAAAGCGAAAGGACTTCCACAAAAACCGTCGAAATTTGCTTTGGCTCTTTGGTTTGCCAGAGGAGGTTGCTGCATCAAGAGCTGCCAGTGTCTGTTGACGTGCCTTGCGGCTAGGTTTCTTGGCAGGCTTCTTTGCTGACGCTGCTTGCGCAGGCCTGGGACGCTGAGGAGCAAGTTTTCTGGCCTGTGCCGTTGGGTTTTGAGGTGAAGAGCGTTGCCCTGATGATGATTGCTTGCTTGGAGCACTGGCCTTGCTCGGACGGCGAATATAATCTTCGACCTCGTCCGGACGCAATGCGACACCCTGCAAGCGTGGGCGTTGAGGTTGTGCTGGGCGTTTTGGCCGCTGTCCTTCGGGATGTTGAGGTGGCTTGCCGGAAGGGCGTTGCCCGGGGCGCACTGGCCTCCGTTTTCTGCCATTTCCATTTTGGCCTGTCGCCATAACTCTAAAACACCTCAGTACCAATCACTCAAATTTTGGGCAAATATTGCCATTAAAGATTGAGCAAGCCTGAACAAACTCAGGCTGCTGACCGCTTGGGAGAGAGGTCGCAACCTGGATACAAAACACGAACGATTTTAGGGAAACACGCTTAATTGAGCGTTAAGCTATTGAGGTGAATTGCGCGCAGTTGGCCGGGAAATGCCACAAATATGCAGAGATGCTAGCGCTTCTACGCAAATATAACAGGGCGGAAACCCGCCCTCTCCATTTTGAGACACTGATCGCTCTGTGTTCAGCTGGAATACCGACTGGCATCTTGGCCATAGTAATTCACATAGCGTGAGTTCAGCTTGGACACTGGCATGATGATCAAAACATCAGTGGTGCCGAACTGGTGATCAACAACTGCTCCGTTACCGATATAGGCGCCAAGGCGTAGATATCCTTTAATCAGCGGTGGCAGAGAACGAAGCGCAGCGCGTTGATCCACCTGATCTTTCGCAATGCGGTTCATTTCCACATACTGGTCTGGCAGCGCTGATACGTGCCATTCTTCCGGTGCACTAGCAAAGTGGTGCAGGAAGGAAAGTTGCTCAGCAAGAAGATCAGGATCGGTACCTTCGATAGAGGCGCAGCCAATCATTACATCTACATTGTGCGTCAGCACATAAGACCAGATGCCATGCCATAGCAATTCTACGGTCTTCTTGGTGCGATAAGGTTTCAAAACACAAGAACGACCGAGTTCCATGAAATTCAGATCACTGTGACGATCCAGAATCCCTTGAATATCAAACTCGCCTGCTGTGTAGAAACCGCCATTGAGCTGTGCAAGTTCCTGACGGAGCAATCGGTATGTGCCTACAATCTGCGGCTTGAGTTTGGAAAACGGTTTGTTGCGAACCTGACTGTTGTGATCAACGACCAATAGATGATCACAAATCTCGTCATAACTGTCGCGATCAAGACGCGATAACTGCGTTTGTGCATCTGCAATAGCGGACATCTCTTCGTAAAACACTTCGTAGCGTAAACGTTGAGATTGCTTGAGTTCTTTGGCTCCGTTGGAAAGACGAACCTCGAGTGGGCCGACCTTACCGAGGCTTTGTCTTGCCTCCGGCATTTTTCCAAGCATTGCCTGAGGGATCCACCGTGGCGCAGGTCGCCCTGACAGTTTGCTCGGTGTAATTTTTTTTAGGACTTTCATCGGGGAGATATGTCCAGATCCAGCCATACTATTATTATCTCATATTGCTTAGGTATTTAAGAAACATTGCAATAATGAGAACGCCTTTCTGAATTTGCACCAATCGAGTCACCCATGTCAATTTTGGGTAGTCAATTTGTGATATAAGCCCATTTTAGGACAGTTGAGTGACATAACACCAACATTTACCCAGGTAACGACGCTCACATCTGCTTAACAATGCTGCGGTCGCGGTTAATCTGAGTATAACAACCGCCTCGTGATATTGAACAGGCTAAATATACCGAGCTATCCCTTAGCATAGCGTTTTAAAACAGCTTCGAGATCCTGCTTTTTTAGGGGTTTGCTTAAAAAACCGTCTGCTCCGGCATTAAGAGCCTCTTCTTTTGCGTCTGGCATAACATCTGCTGAAACAACATAAATTGGCACCTGCGATGCGGTTTTTTCTTCTCGGCCTCTAATTTTTGAGATGGCTTCAAGTCCATCCAGACCGGGCATGTGCAGATCCATGAGCACAATATCAAACGAGCCGCTGGCACAGAGCGAAACAGCCTTATGCCCATCCTCAGCAAGCTCGGATGTGTGGCCCAGTTTGTCCAGTAGTGCTTGAACCAGCATCCAGTTAATTGGGTTGTCTTCGGCCACTAACACATTAAGGTTTGTGCTTTGGCCTTGATGTGTAGACGCCACCTCTTCTTCTGTTACATCGTTACCAACCTCGTCAGTCTGCAGCGAGGTGGGTGAGAACACCCGAAGTAATGAGCTGCGACGAACAGGACGGGTCAAGTAACCAGAAAACTCTCCGGTCTTGATATCGGCAATCCGCGCCCGTTCCTGAGGTTTAATGAGGACAAATATCTCGGGTGCACTCTCAGATTGCTGCCCATAGAAATTGCGAATGCGTTCTACATATTCTTCACCAACAAGCAAACGGTCAAACTGTGTCGTAAGAGACAAACCTTCTAGTTCAGCTGCTGCCAGAACCTTGGTGTGATTGAAACCGCTTGTGCTCAGCGTTTTATAGACGAGGTCGGCCTCAATCTTATTGCTGGTCATGATCGCGATACGATCATCATGGTCTTTTACAAGGTCCTCTGAAATCTCATCAACTGGCATCTCAAGAAGGAAAGTGGAGCCACAACCCAGCTGACTCTGAACGGTGAGTGAACTTCCCATAAGCTCCGCTAGCCGTTTGGAAATTGCCAAGCCCAGGCCAGCTCCATCGAACTTACGGTCACGCCCATATTCACCCTGTTCAAACTCCCGGAAGATGCGAGCTGCTGTGACGTCATCCATGCCGGGGCCAGTGTCTTGAACCGCGAACTCCAGCAAGTGGTGGCCTGTAGTATCTGTAGTGACTTGCAGGGCTAAAGAAACACCGCCTTCTTCTGTAAATTTGATCGCGTTTCCAACCAGATTATATAGGATTTGCTGCAACCGTGCCGGGTCACTCTGGATGGTTTTTGGTACGGCTGGATTGATAAATGAACCAATCTGCAGCCCCTTTGCATGGGCTTTGGGAGAGAGCAGCTCCACAACGCGCTCCACTAACGGAGCAAGCTCAACATTGCCAGTCTCTAACTCCAACTTTCCCGCTTCGATCTTGGAGTAATCAAGAACCTCATCAATGAGCATCAAAAGTGTGGAGCCTGAAGTTCTGATCGCATTAATGTAATTTTGCTGCTCTGCAGTGGTTGTCGTGTCATCCAACAAATCCGCCATGCCCAAGACACCGTTTAAGGGCGTGCGAATTTCGTGACTGACCATCGCGAGGAAGCGAGATTTTGCCTCGCTGGCATTTGCAGCATGGTCACGGTCTTCCCGTAGCTTTTGCTCAGCTTGTCGCCTATCTGTGACATCAGTCAGGATCCACTGAATGATAGGAGCTCCACCGCTGCCATCGCGAATGCTCAGGCGCAGGAGTGAATACCAGCGGGTGCCATGTTTTGTGCGCAAGGCAACGTCTTCGGTGGTCCCAGCAGCCCCTTCCTCAAGATCAGGAGTAAAGTCTTCGGCATAAGGCAGATGAATGGCCCCTCCGATCTCAACTCCAAACCCAGCTGGAAAATTGCGTTTTCCTGCATCATTGACAGACAGCACCACTCCATTGCTATCACAACGGATTACAATGGCGCCCAGCGCATCCAGAATAGAACGGTGCCGATCATCCGCTTCACGCAGCTGCCAGTCAGTATCGCTAGCTAATTCTGATGGGTCTTCAAGTTGCTCCACTTCACTCTGGATTTGAGCCGCTTTCCAACTTTGGGCGATAACGTCACTTGCTGGAAACCGGCGAAACAAGACAGCGCCAGCCCCAAAAGCAAGCAACACAACATAGAAACCTTGCAAGGACTGCCAATCAGTTAGCAGCAGCGCAATCAGCAAGCATATAACGCCCACGAAAATGGAGAGGCTCTTTAGAACAAAGGATGATTTCTCGGTGATTTCGCTTTGCTTAATCAGAGACACGCGAGCCTGAGTAACAACATGGGTGCTCTCCTCAGTTTTCAGTCTCCGTTTCAACACAGCTTTTGCTCCACCTGAACTATTTCGGTAAATCAGTAAAATTCAATTGGTAGGATATAACAGATTATGCTGCGGCCAAATAGGCGGAAGAGCGTTTGAAACTCAGGGCCTCGGCCAAGTGAATGCGCTGAACGGCCTCTGACCCGTCCATATCTGCAATTGTCCGTGATAGTTTCAAAACACGATGGTATCCACGTGCAGAAAGACCAAATTGTATGGAGGCCTGTTCAATCAACTCCTTACTGCCTTGATTCAATGCAACAATTTGCTCAATAGTCCGCGCACTGGCATGTGCGTTGACAGTGATATCTAACCCAAGAGAGGCATAGCGAGCTTGCTGTATTGCACGAGCACGTGCCACACGTTGAGCAACCACCTGCGAACTCTCAGAAGTGCGCGGGCTGATCAGGTCTCTTGCAGAAACCGCGGGAACATGCAGTTGCAAATCCATCCGGTCAAGGAATGGCCCGGACACTCGTGATTGATAAGAACTGGCGCATTTTTCGCCTCGCCTGCAAGTGTGTCCCGGCTCTCCTGCATAACCGCAACGGCAAGGGTTCATCGCAGCAACCACTTGCACCATAGATGGGTAGCTCACACGATAATTGGCACGAACAATCGTCACCACACCGTTCTCAATAGGCTGTCTCAAGCTGTCCAGAACGGAACTATCGAACTCTGGCAGCTCATCCAAAAAAAGCACACCATTGTGAGCCATGGACACTTCGCCGGGTCTGGCTTTTATGCCACCGCCAACCAGTGAGGCCATGGAGGCAGAGTGATGCGGTGCCCGGAAGGGACGTTGATTGCTCAAGGCACCATCTTCCAGCTCACCTGATATGGAAGCGA
>NZ_LMCK01000063.1:87884-105591 GCF_001623165.1 Pseudovibrio sp. WM33 | reverse complement strand
GCTGATAGTGGCGGCAAAAGAGCAGGTAACCTGCTCGCGAGTAAGGTCTTCCCAGAGCCTGGAGGGCCAACCATCATCAGGTTATGAGAGCCAGCCGCTGCAATCTCCAGTGCTCGCTTCGCTGTTTCTTGCCCTCGAATATCGGCAAGGTCCAGTGAACTAGCAGCTTGTGGAGAGCTACGCGGTTTTGGGGCAGAAAGAGTAATGTCACCTTTCAATGCGCGGTAGAGCTGAACCAGTGATCCCGCAGCCATAATTTTCAGGTTCTCATCCGCCCATGCCGCTTCAGAGCCGCAACTTGCTGGGCAGATCAAACCTTTCCCGTTTGCAACAGCAGCGATTGCAGCTGGAAGGGCTCCGTTTACGTGCGAAATGCTGCCATCCAGTGAGAGCTCACCTAGAACGAGGAAGCCTTCGACAGCTTCCGCAGGCAATGCCCCCATCGCCACCAAGAGGCCAAGTGCAATCGGAAGGTCATAATGTGATCCTTCCTTAGGTAGGTCAGCCGGAGCCAGATTAACCGTCACACGTTTGGTTGGTAGCGCGAGGCCGGTAGCAATGAGTGCTGACCGAACCCGCTCCTTGCTTTCTGCAATCGCCTTGTCAGGCAGGCCAACAAGAGTGAAATAGACGGATCCGGGGCTAATCTGGACCTGCACGTCAACATTTGCAGCGTCGACACCCTGAAAGGAAACGGTAGAGATGCGAGCGAACACCAGACACTCCTGCGACCACAATTTATCATCATTGTAGTAATTAAGCAGGAACGAACAGGAAACACACAAGCCTTGAATACTCAGAAATACGAAAGCCCCCATAAGAAGCTTTATCTGAAATCTCTGAGTTCATAATTGAAAGTCACTGGGAAAAGAAAAGCCCTGTCAACCAACAGGGCCTTTGATATTTTTTAGCCTTCCAGCTTTTTTTCAAGCACATCCCAGACCATGCCGGCCACATCTGGCCCGCCCAGCTTTTGGATTGCGCGAATGCCAGTCGGAGCTGTCACGTTGATTTCAGTGAGGTTTCCGTCAATCACGTCGATACCAACGAGAATGAGTCCTTGCTCCTTCAGTGTCGGCCCAAGGCGCGCGCAAATCTCTCTTTCGCGTTCAGTCAGGTCACTGTCTTTTGGAGACCCACCGCGTACCATGTTGGAGCGCAGGTCACCTTCTGCAGGGACACGGTTTACTGCACCAGCAAACTCGCCATCGACCAACAAAATGCGCTTATCGCCGTGTTTCACATTCGGTAGGAACTTCTGAATCACCCAAGGCTCGCGAAATGTGACGGAGAAGAAGTCGTAAAGAGAACCGTAGTTCAGGTCATCCTTGGTCACGCGGAATACAGCAGCGCCGCCATGTCCAAACAGCGGCTTCATTACGATATCGCTATGGATATTGCGGAACTCGTCGATCTCTTCACGATCATGAGTGATCAGCGTTGGTGGCATCAGGTCGGCAAACTGGGTCACAAACAATTTTTCTGGCGCATTACGCACAGAGACTGGATTATTCAGGACCAGCGTTGTCTCGGAAAGCTTTTCGAGAATATGGGTTGCAGCGATATAAGCCAGATCAAACGGAGGATCCTGACGCATCAGAACGACATCCATATCAGACATGTCAACGCGCTGAGGCTCACCAAAACTGAAGTGATTGCCAGCTTCGTCGCGCACGGTTACCGGCTCAACGCGGCACATAACCTTTTCACCCCACAGCGCCAGACGCTCTGGGGTGTAGTGATACAGTTCATAACCACGATCCTGCGCTTCCAGCATCAGTGCAAAAGCACTGTCGCCCGCAATGTTGATGGTTGAGATATGGTCCATCTGAACGGCGACTTTAAGCGGCCGCTTGGCACCAGAAGAAGCTGCTTTGGACATGAGGCACTCCTGAAATAACGCTGGGATAGAAATCCATGTAAATAAAAATGGATGTTAGCTGCAGATATGTGGGTCAGAAAGCAATTTGTCTACATTTTTGCGATAAAATATTTGTTTCCTAAAAAATTTCAGCTTCAAAAAGATTAGGGAAGTGCTGGGCTTCTCCATGTTTGGGAAGAATAACCGCATCAAATCTCAAGGTTTTTCCAACCACATCGTTGTGATGGGAAACCCATTCTCGGGCAGCATTTGCAATCCTTCGTTGAGAGCGTTGCGTGATTGCATATAAGCCATCATCCACACCCCGCCTGGCTTTCACCTCTACAAACACGATCGTCTGGTCTTGTTCGGCGATCAAATCGATCTCGCCCTGCTTGGTTTTGTAGCGTCTTTCAAGAATCTGCCAGCCTGCTTGGCGAAGCAGCATCTCTGCTTTTAGCTCCGCCTGTAGTCCTTTTCGATAAGCAGCCTGCTTCTTAAGAAGGTTACTTTTAGTCGCTCTCGGGCTCTTCTGCGGTTCCTGCATTTTTAAGCTCCATAGCACGGGCATAAATCGTCTTTCGATCCACCCCGGTTGCTTTGGAGACTTTCTTCGCTGCTGCGCTTACTGGCATTTCTTTCAATGCCTCGAGCAACAGTTCGTCTGCATCAACCTCGGTCAGTTCCTGCTCTTCAGGTGGTGAAACAAGAATAACAATTTCTCCCTTAGGGCGATCCCCCGAATAGAAATCACTCAGTTCTGCAAGGGTACCACGCTGGAAGGTCTCAAACCGCTTGGTCAGCTCGCGTGCAACAGCAGCCTTACGCTTCCCAAGAATTTCAGTCATATCGACAAGAGAAGCCCCAACTCTGTGAGGGCTCTCATAAAACACCAGTGTCGCTGGAATATCTCTCAGTTCTTCAAGACGTTTCTTTCTGCCGTGGGTCTTATTGGGCAGAAAACCAGCAAACAAAATAGTGTCAGAGGGTAAACCGGCGCCAACCAGACCGCTCAACATGGCTGAGGCACCTGGAATTGGCACAACCTTGTGCCCGTGCTCTACGACATCACCAACAAGCCGAAAGCCGGGATCAGAAATGAGCGGCGTACCAGCATCGGAAACCAATGCAACGGCTCGTCCAGCACCCAATGCCTCCAAAATCTTAGGCAGTTGTCTGTGGGCATTGTGCTCGTGATAGGTCATCATCTGCGTGCGGATGCCATAACGCTGCAACAAGACACCCGTCACACGAGTATCCTCGCAGGCAATAAGATCACAAGCAGCCAAGGTTTCTAGCGCACGGATTGTGATGTCTTGCAGATTGCCGATTGGGGTCGAAACGATGTGCAATCCCGGTTCAATCCGTTTAGCCGTTAGCGAATGCTCGCCAATATAGTATTTCCGCTCGGATGCAGCTTCGGAATGATCCATGGTCGCCTCGTGAGAGCTCCAGAATGGAGCAAGTTTTGCACAGTAGAGAGTGCACATCTAACCAACAAACCGCAAAATGACTAATTACAACGGGGAGTTTTTGACAGAATCCTTAAAAAAATCTCGGATTTCCTTGGGTTGAGGCTGTATTAACTGCGTTGGATCTGTAGAAATAAACCAAACTAAGGCATATCTTCTGAGAAGTGGGGTCCGGTTTTCGGATAAGAGTGTGCGCATAATAATCGATTAGAGCATGGCGCGTGAGCAATCGCGACGAGTTCTAAATGTAAATTGCCGGATTTCATCCCTTGCAAAACGAGGGATTGATCGAACGGCCTTCGGAATAGATGGGGCATCCATGAGCTTAGGATCAGCCACACTGCGTGGAATGAGCTTCCGCAAACTTGTGACAGGGGCTGCGCTCGGCGTCTCCGTCCTGTTGGCTGGCTGTGTTAATTCACCTAACTTCTCATCGGTGAACACTCCTTTTCAGCCTGATTTAAACCCAAACGGCCAGCCGCAGCTGGTCTCGGGCCGTGCCATTGGCAATGGTTCCGTTCGCGTTGGCCTGTTGCTGCCATACTCTGGCGAAGGTCAATCAGCAGCTTCTGTTGCCACTCTTTTCGAAAATTCCGCCAAGCTCGCGCTTGAGGATTTTCAGGGTGCTGACATCCAGCTGCTCGTAAAAGACACTGGTGGAACCTCTGAGGGCGCAAGCATTGCTGCCCAGCAGGCGATCAGTGAAGGCGCAGAACTCCTCATTGGTCCGGTTTTTGCCCCGGCTGTTCAGGGTGCATCTGCTGTTGCACGCCGGTCTGGTGTTCCAATCGTTGCATTCTCCTCTGATACCAATGCAGCAAAGCCGGGCACATATCTGCTCAGCTATCTGCCTGTATCTGACGTAAACCGCATCGTGTCCTACGCAGCAGAACAGGAGCGCCGCTCCTATTCCGCGCTGTTGCCAAACAATGCCTATGGTGCGGTTGCTGAAGCTGCATTCCGTCAGGTTGTTGGGCAGACAAATGGCCGTATCATCACCATTGAGCGCTATATCCCGGGCAATGCTGAAGACATCCGCGCCCGCGTTGCTAGCCTGAGCCGCTCTATTTCGCAGGTGGACACTCTGTTTGTTCCTGAAGGTGGCGGCGTTCCTCCTTTTGTGATGCAGGTGATGACCGAAATGGGTGCAAGCCTTGGTGAAGTGAAGATGATTGGCAGTGGTCAATGGAACACACCGGACATCCTCCAGTCTCCTGTCATGGTTGGTAGTTGGTTCCCAGGTCCGGATAACCAGAGCTTCGAGCGTCTCGCGACCCGTTATCGCGAAACCTATGGCTCCCAGCCACCGCGCAACGCTTCTTTGGCTTATGATGCAACAATTCTGGCCGCTGGGCTGGTCCGCTCCGCTGGGCCTGATCGCTTCTCTGACCGTGTGTTGACCAATCGTGATGGTTTCCTCGGCATTGATGGTATCTTCCGCTTCCAGCAAGATGGCCTGAATGACCGTGGACTTGCGGTTTATGCTGTTTCTGGCAAGAGGACTGCAGAACCAATTGCTCCAGCACCTCGCAGCTTCTCCGGCCAATTCTAGGCTCTGGAACTCCTGATGCTGAAAGCCTCGCTCGCAAGAGCGGGGCTTTTTTGTGTTTAGCTCTGAAAACTCTCTCCAATTGCACTTGTTATCTTGGGGCTGTGGTGATCGAAAAAGCCTAATCTGCATTGGCAAAATCGCCATTAGAGGCAAGGAGCCATGCAGGAACTACGCTTTCATCATGTCGGTATTCCAACCAGCGAAAAGCTGCCGGAAACGCACCACAACAAAACCCTCAAACTCACTGCAACGGGTTATTTTGAGGGGCCCTATGCCATTGAGTGGATGAACTTTGATGATAACAACCCACTCCCCGAGATAATCAAGACAACCCCTCATGTTGCCTATGTGGTTGATGACCTTACTGAAGCTTTGCAAGGTAAGAACGTTATTTTGTCTCCGGAAAGTCCGGCCAAAGGCGTTTGGGTCGCCTTCATTCTGGAGGGTAGAAACCTCATCGAACTCATGCAATTTGACAAGCCCGAAGAAGAAATTTGGCCTCATCCCGGAAAATTCAGGATCTGAAGGCGCTGCACTGTTACCGCGATTTACCCAATGGGACGAAAGGCCTTTAGGAAACTAATGAAATCCGGAATAAAAACGGGTAGAAATACCTCAGGAAATGAGTTGGCGGGCCTGATGGTGATCAAGCCTGCGCAAAAGGTGGTTTTAAAATGCTTTCAGACAAGCGCATTCTCCTCATCATCACAGGCGGTATTGCAGCCTATAAATCGCTGGATCTGATCCGCCGCCTGCAAGAGCGAGGTGCGAAAGTTCGGGCAGTTCTGACCAACGGTGGTTCTCAGTTCATCACACCGCTTGCTGTTGGTGCATTGACGGGCGACACAGTCTTCACCGAGCTGTTTGATAGAGAAGCCGAACACGATGTTGGCCACATTCGCTTGTCGCGTGAGGCCGACCTTGTCGTCGTCGCCCCAGCCACAGCAAACATCATGGCAAAGATGGCACACGGATTGGCCGACGACCTGGCTTCCTGTGTGTTACTGGCCAACGACAAGCCAGTGCTCGTTGCCCCTGCTATGAATTCCAAAATGTGGAGCCACCCGGCAACCCAGCGTAATGTTGCTCAGTTGAAAGCGGATGGCCTGAATTTTGTTGGCCCCAATGCTGGAGAAATGGCGGAAAAAGGCGAAGCAGGGTATGGCCGCATGTCCGAGCCGCTGGAAATTGTTGGTGCTATTGAAGATCTCCTCTCTCCAAAAGAACAGCCTCTGAAGGGCAAGCGCATTGTTATCACAGCTGGTCCAACCCATGAGCCAATTGATCCAGTGCGTTACATCGCCAACCGCTCCTCCGGCAAACAAGGCTACGCCATTGCAGAAGCCGCCGCGAACGCTGGGGCGCAAGTGACACTTGTCTCAGGCCCAACAGTGCTGTCAGACCCGAAAGGCGTTGAGACAATTCGCGTTGAATCTGCAAGCGCTATGTTGGCTGCCGTTGAGTGCGCGCTACCAGCCGATATCGCGATCATGGCTGCAGCCGTTGCAGATTGGCGGGTTGCTCACGACAGCAATCAGAAAATCAAGAAAGACGGAACAGGTTTGCCACCCGCGCTGAGCCTTGTCGAAAACCCGGATATTCTGAAAACAGTAGGACATTTGCAGGGCAAACGACCGAAGTTGGTGGTTGGTTTTGCTGCCGAAACAAATGATTTGATCAATAACGCTCGCGGAAAGTTGGAGCGTAAAGGTGCTGATCTGATTGTAGCAAACGATGTCAGCCCCGAGAATAACGTTATGGGCGGCGACAACAACACCGTCCGCCTCGTGACCCATAACGGCGTGGAAGATTGGCCGAAAATGGGTAAGGACGAAGTCGCTCGCCAGCTCGTTAAAAAGATCGCAGAGCTGGCTTAACCTGTTCGCCAAACTGTCACGTTAGAAGGCCGGTATGTTCGTACCGGCCTTTTGCTGTTTAGGCTGAAACCTGCTCGCTCTCGTGTTCAGTGCTCAAAAGCGGCTTTCCGAGGATCATGTCTGAAGCCTTCTCAGCGATCATGATTGTCGGCGCATTGGTATTGCCTGAGATCAGCGAAGGCATCACAGAAGCATCGATCACACGCAAACCTTCCAGCCCGTGCACTTTCAGGTCTGGTCCGACCACCGACATCTCATCTGTGCCCATCTTGCAAGTCCCGACAGGGTGATAGATCGTCTCCGCCCTCTCCCGCACTGCTTGCTTGATGCTGCGCTCATCACGGCCAAACTCGTAGAGCATGTCCTCCCGGTAGTCAGAAAGCTCTGGCCCTTCCAGAATATCCCGTGTCATGCGGATACCCTTGACCAACACATCCATGTCTTCCGGATCTGTCAGATATTTCGGGTCAATACGCGGTGCATCCATCGGATTTGCTGAGTTGAGCCCAACTTCCCCAGTTGATTTTGGCCGCAAAACGCAAACGTGACAACCAAACCCGTATCCGCCATAGAGCTTCCGGCCATGGTCATCGATGATGGAGATGACGAAGTGTAGTTGAATGTCAGGCCTGTCCAGCTCCGGGCTAGTCTTCAAAAAAGCTCCACCCTCTGCTGCCGGAGAAGCAATTATGCCAGAGCCGTCTTTCCTCCAGCGCAGTATTTCCTTGATCAGCTGAATGCCCGGCTTCAACCCCAATCCTAGCATATCCGTTTTATTAGAGCGATAGCTGATGGTGTAATCCAGATGATCCTGCAGGTTCTTACCCACACCAGGCAGGTCATGCAGGACTGGAATGTTGTGTTTCGCCAGCTCATCCGCTGGTCCAACGCCAGAAAGCATGAGCAACTGCGGAGACTGGAAAGCACCGGCTGAGACAATAACCTCACGACTTGCTTTCACCGTCGCAAGTTTGCCCTTCTGGCTGTATTCAACACCAACGGCTTTCTTGCCTTCAAACAACACCCGAGTGCTGCGGGCATGCGTGATCACTGTCAGATTGAGGCGATCCATAACGGGATGAAGGTAGGCAGCAGCAGCTGAACAGCGCTCGCCTTTTTTATCATCCTCATGGAACTGCGTGACTTGATAAAGTCCAACGCCCTCTTGATCTCCGCTGTTAAAGTCATTGTTGCGTTTAATTTGCCTGCCTTCAGCTGCAGCTAAAAAGGCGTGCGAGATTGGAAGAGGCGAACGTTGCTCGGAAACGTGTAAAGGTCCATCGGCCCCATGCATTCCGCTTTCACCGCGCTGATTGCATTCAGATTTTTTGAAGTAGGGCAGTACATCATCAAAGGACCACCCTTCAGCACCCTGCTCCACCCAACCATCATAATCCTGTTTTTGGCCGCGGATGTAAAGTTGAGCGTTGATTGCGCTGGAACCACCCAAAGCCTTGCCGCGTGGGTGGAATGTGGTTCTGTCGTTCAGCTCCGTTTGTGGAACTGAGTTAAAAGCCCAGTTGTTGATGGCAAAGGGCTTTGCGGAAACCATTGCTGCAATGCCAAGAGGTGCCCGTACCAGAACGGACTTTCCTTCACCTCCAGCCTCAAGCAGGCAAACAGTTACTGAAGGGTCTTCTGTAAGTCGGGCTGCAAGCACACACCCTGCTGAGCCGCCTCCAACAATCACATAATCAAAATCCATTGGCCCCTCCCCAGAAACACACCACACGTCCGAAAGCCCTCAACTCTCCCAGAAATGAAATAGCAAAAATGCCTAAAGCACTTTTCTCTCGCCCCAATACGGACAAGCTGCTTTATGTTTCAATGTTAGTGAGACTTTCCCCCAACGGAAACCTGAACATTCTGGTGAGTATGTTATGCGCTGAACTTCTCTGAGAGCGTTCTTTGAAAATAATATTTGAACGCAGAGGCTTACTGAGGTTCTTCCCCAGTTTATCCCCTGCGCAGGTTTCTCTGGTTCGGGTCGGTCAGGTCGTGCAGTCTGCTCGCTGCAGCCTGCGCAAATCGCAAAATCACTGCTTTGCGGGTGGCAGCAGAGAGCTTGTGTTCCGGAGCTTCGCGAATTATTTCTGCCATGTAATCATCAGCCAGAATGAAGCCGGTTTCTTCGGGAAAGATCTCTTGTGGAACGTCCGCGCAGGTAGCAAAAAACAGCCGGTCGCAATAATCGCGATATTCATGCCATTTGTTGTCTGCTTTGAAGTCCTCGATGGATGACTTGATCTCGATAATCCAAATCTCGGACTTCTTGCCAAGCACCACCAGGTCAGCCCGGCGGCCTGAGGCCAATGTGATTTCTGGTAGGCTCGTATGACCCAGCACTCGCAAATAGCGTTGCACTCCACGCTGGATTTTCAACGCACGCTCGGACTGACGACCATCGACCAGCGGATCATCCAGTTGAACGCGATTTGAGCCCTTCACAAATTCCATGAAATTGTTCCTACTTTGTTCTTAGTGATACTATCAAGCTGCCAAACAATTTCAATCCAAGATTAGATCAGAACCTCATTGGGTTTCAGGTAATACGAATTCCAGCGCGGCTGCCAACTGCAGCATCCGCCCATCAATCGGAAACTGCCCTACGCAGTCAGTGAGCGCTTCCTGAGCTTTCGGGCGCTCAGCGCAGCTCAAATACAACTCTGCTGCACGGATCAAGAAGCTCTTGCGCCAACGCTTTGGTGTCGTCTTCAGTACAGCATCATCTTTTAAGGCAATGCCCCATTCCTGAAGTAGTTCAGCACCCCTTTGGGGCTTTCCTTGCAACGCAAAATGCTCCGCCCTTAGCAGCCCGTAGCCCGGATTATTAGTGAGCGATCTCGATACATCTGGCAGAGACATCAGAGCGTTCTCTGCAAGCGCCTGCCCCAAACCAACAAACTCCGCGCAGTCAGCAAGGCTTGGCGAAATAAGGAGCCCTCGTGCCGAAAGCAACTCAGAAACATCGCGCTGAAATGTCTTGATCAACTGGCGAACGATGTTGAGAGAGTAGAGCTGGTCATGCAAAGCATGCGGCCCTGCAACCCCATAACAGAAACGCTTCTCACAATGCGGCAATCGCTGCATGGCAAGGTATCCGGTCATGTCAATCCAATCGAACAGCCCGAAGAGGATGTGAATGGGATACTTCATCCCCCCAGACTTAAGCGCCAGCAGATCCGCCTTATCAGGAGCAGGAGATTCCAGATATGCAGTACTCTGCGAACCTGCCATGCCCAAGCTCAACTCTGGCGAAAACGCATAAATCTCACCGTCCTGGCGCCGCAGGCCAGTCATCAGCGCGCCATAAGCCCCCATGGATGCGCCGTAATAGACAATGCGCTCTGGGTTCTCCTGCGCAATCGCGTCGTCAATCGCACGGTCAATGTCCTGCTCTGCTCTCAGATACCATTGTGATTCGGTATCATTCAGAAAGACGCAGGAATGCTGCGTCTTTGCAAACAAGCGCTCTAGCCCGAATTTACCAGAGGGTATCCGGACCTGAGAGAAAACAATCACTAACACACCGCTGCGACCACCGGATTGGAATTTCACTTCCAATCCGTGAGAGGCCACACTCGGCACTATCTTAAGACCCAGCATTAAGCGAAGACTTAAGGCTTCTTACGCTTGAGATAAACGCCACCACCGGAAGCTGGCGCTGAAGACGTGTCAGATGACTTGCTAGGCGACCGGCGTGGTGGTGCTTTTTTACTCGGCTTGGCAGAAGATTTGCCCTTTGGCTTTTGAGCGAACTTACCGCCGCCCGGGCCTTTCCGCTGCCCACCAAGCTTTTGTTTTTTGCCCGCCAATTGCGCACTGCTACGCGCGCTTTTCGGCTCGCGATCTGATGGGAAGAAGGTGTATCCATCCATCTCGGGGATCTTCTTGCCGATCAGCTTTTGAACAGCACGCAGCATACCGCGATCTTCAGGCAAACAGAACGTAATCGCGTTTCCACTCTTACCCGCACGCGCCGTACGGCCAATGCGGTGCACGTAGTTCTCGGTCGCATTCGGCATGTCAAAGTTGATCACATGCGAAATGTCTGAAACGTCAATCCCGCGGGCTGCAACATCAGTCGCAACAAGGGTTTTCAGCTTACCGCCTTTGAACTTGTCCAGCGTCTTCTGGCGTTCTGCCTGAGACATGTCGCCATGAATAGCTTCTGCTGGCACACCGTCTGCATTCAACCGGGCAGCAAGCCGCGCACTGCCTTTTTTGGTGAGCGTAAACACAAGAGCGCGCTCGCACTCTTCCGTTTCAAGAAGCGTCTTCAAAAGAGGATACTTGGCGTTATCTTCCAGATGCGCGATCTTCTGGATAACGGCTTCTACTGTTGTTGCTGGTGGCGCAGTGCTCACCTCAACAGGATCACTTAGGAAGCGACCAGCAAACTCACGAATTTCTGCAGGCATCGTTGCTGAGAACAGCAGTGTCTGCCGTTTTTCCGGTAGTAGATAAGCAATCTCTTCCAGTTCTGCGATAAAGCCGAGATCCAGCATCTGGTCCGCTTCATCGAGAACGAAAATCTCCAGCTCATCAAAGCTGACACCATTCTTGCGATGCAAGTCGAGTAGTCGGCCAGGTGTCGCCACAAGCACATCCAGACCACGCTGCAAAGCACGGAACTGCGGAGGAAACGGCACACCGCCAACAACGCAGCTGGAGTACATTTTGGTGCGGCCTGAATAGGCCTTGATGTTCTTTGAAATCTGATCCGCCAGCTCGCGGGTTGGCGTCAAAATAAGGCTGCGCACGCTCTTCGGCGCTGCGCGATACCGGCTCTCAAGCAAGCGCTGAAGAAGCGGCACTGCGAAAGCTGCGGTTTTACCCGTTCCGGTCTGAGCAAGACCAAGCAGGTCCTTGCCATCCAGAATGTATGGAATAGCGTTTTCCTGAATAGGTGTTGGCTCGTCATAACCTTTAGATTTCAGGGCGATCTGAAATGGTTTTGCAACGCCAAGTTTGTCGAAGTCGGTCAAAAGTGATCTTTCGAATGAGCAGAGTGTCCGAAGCCGGTTCTGCTGATTTCATCATGTGTTTTTTGCGCGTCCCGGAAAAGTAGAAACCGTTTTTCGATTTAGGATGCGCACAAAACAAGCTTGAAGAAGTTTGCCTTCGAGAAATCCAGCACAAAAGCAGGCAGCTTCAATTAATTCTACTGGAATAGTCTCTGAGGCTCGGTTTGATCGGGCTATTAACATAGACCCGCCACATTATGCTAGAATTATTGCAGGAGAGCATAATATTCTGGTTGTCCCGACAAGAAAAGGACGACAAATTTGGTTAGAGCAGTCCAGCTACTTGCATGTTTCATGTTCTTCTTTATGTATGGGGACCAAGAATAATGACGCTGCTTTTATGGCCCACATCCTATAAATGGCCTGCTGCTAATAACATTAAAGATTAGGGTTCGAGCTTTGATTGATGCAAATTTTGAAGACTTAGAAGAAAACGCTGAGGAAGCTTCGCGGCTTCTTGCTAACATGGCGCATCCCAAGCGCTTGATGGTGTTGTGTCGACTGGTACAGAGCGAATGTACTGTAGGTGAACTTGCAGAAGCTGTTAATCTTAGTCAGTCCGCGCTGTCCCAACACCTTGCCAAGATGCGTGCCAGCAATCTGGTGTCCACCCGTCGTAGCGCCCAGACAATCTATTATTCTCTGGCAAGTGCCGAAGTGGAATCCGTTCTGCAAACTCTCTACGGCCTGTATTGCGCTCCTCAGGAAAAAGCCTAGCAGGGCCTGCTTTAAGGCCCCGCAATTACCACAGAGCTACCATCCCACCTGCGCTTCTCTTCTGCATTTGGTAGCTGGTTGAACATGTGAAGATCCACTGGAATTTCATCTTCAGACTTCAGACCTGAAAACTCACCAAACAGACGGACGGTTTCTTCGTCCAGCGCACCGCCGATATACAGATTGGAAATATCTCCGCTCACATCGGAGAGCTTGAACCGGGTTTCCCAGAGCCAGAACACCTGTCTGTGGTCCTGATCGCTTTCGTAAACCATTGTCAGTGCAGGTAGGAAGCCTGCATTGGTGTGTGGTACCGGAGGCAGTTCGCCAGCAGGTGTCTCGCCTTTCAGGTATCCAGTCGCTGTTGGAACAGACCATTCCGGAGCCTTGCGCCAGCCCAGGTCTGTCAGTTGTTTTTCCAACTGTTCCGGCGTGCCGGACCATTGCAGTGTTATCGGCTCTTCCAGTTCACCCGTAATGGACACACGCTTGGCAGGCAGCAAACGCCAGTCCTGCAAACGCCAGCTGGATTTTTGGATCACAACGGATTCACTGCGCGGCTCATAAGCCTCAGCAGTTGTCTTGTAATTTGTGCTGATGTGCCAGACGGAAGCAATCGCCAGTGCACTCAGCGAAATGATCGTCAGCGCAGTTCTGCCAACTTTCTCGTTGTGAATGTGCCCAAATACAAATGAGAAGAAGAAGACCGTACCGGAGCCAAATAAGAGACCTGCCAGCACGTCTGAAAGCCAGTGCGCGCCGAGATAAACGCGAGAGAACCCGATCAGGATCGCAAAGGTTGCCGCCACAGAATAGATGATCGTCTTGCTCAGACGGGAACGATCATGAGCCACCAAAACCGCAATCACCCCGATCAGAACCGTATTGATCGTTGCGTGCCCCGATGGAAATGAAAATGCGTCCGCTCCAGAGTACAGCTCAATCGGGCGATCGCGGCCAATCAGCGCCTTGGTGATCACCACAAAGATAGAGGAGCTGACAATCGCGATGACAAAGCCTGTCGCTCTGCGCCATGCCTTCCGTCCAAACAAATAAAGCCCAACAGCCAGTGTCACGGTTGCAGTGACATGTCCATCGCCCATCATGGTGATCATAACCATGACCTTATCGATGATCGGTGTCCGGGCGATCTGGAAGAAGTTGCTGATCGCAAGATCAGCCCGCGCCATCGGCATTCCCGGCGCCACGGCACCTGTAAACCAGATGAAGCCGGGCAGCGTCACAAGCAGGAAGAATGCAGAAACCAGCATCCCCACACTACGTGGGTTTTCAGGGTCATACGTCCGTGCAACCCATTGGCTGAAGCGATCTGGACGGCGGGCAAACCAATTGACTGTCGCCTGATGAGATCCGCCAACGATTGGCAGAATAAACATGATCAGCCAGCGGATCAGGGCCACGGCAATCAAGAGAACCAGCAGCAAGCCACCAAGAATAATCGCCAGACGCGTATTGAACTCGCCAATAGCAAACAGAGCTGATCCTGCCATCACACCGGGTATCAAATGGATCGCGGCCCATGCGAAGGCTGATGTCACGTTGAAGAACGTAAAGCGGCCAAAACTCATGTCCGCCATACCAGCAATTCCGGGTACCACGGACTTCACACCTGGCACAAAACGGCCAATGAAGATGCTCTTACCACCATGTTTGGCAAAATAGTCTTCACCGCGCTGTAGCCAATCCGGATACCTGCTTAATGGCCAGATGGTGCGCACTTTGTCTTTGTAAAAGTAGCCAAACCAGTAGGAAAACGCGTCGCCCGTTACGGCGCCTGCGGTTGTCCATAAAAAGATGCTCAGAAAGGGCAGCTCGCCAAGGCCAATTAGCGTTCCGGCGCCCACAAGAACAACCGTGCTTGGAAACACCAGTCCAATCAGAAAGAGCGCTTCGCCCATTGCGACGATAAAACAGATAAGGCCAGCGAACGCTGGGTTTGCTGCAATGAAATCAACAATGTGGTTGAGGAATGTGGTGACGAAATCGACGTTCACTGAAAAGTCTCTAGCTCTTTCATAAATGACTTAGATCGCTCGGTGGCTGCTTGAAATGTATACATAGTGCCAAGGTGACCAAAATAAGGTCTGCATTCTGTTACATTTATATGCAGGCATCTGGCGCTTTGAAAGGGAAATAACAAGCCCTGATCCCTGCAAAAAGCATAATAGTCCCACTAATCAAACCCATACATTAATTCTGGTGACGAAAAACATCGTTTAGCTCTTTAAGCAATAATACAGAATGGCTATTCTTGGTTCCAAAGCCGAATGAGCAAAAATAACATTTTACGCCATGCCCCAGATGCGAAGGTCACTTGCATGTTTCAGTCTGCAAACATTCCTCAGACAGTCAGTAAAGAGCTGCTTCAAAAAAGACTGCCTGAACTCCGTGAGGAATTGTTGGAAGTTCAGCATAAGCTGAGAGAGAACAAAGCTTTTGCAACGATCATTTTGCTCGCTGGCGTAGATGGCTCGGGTAAAGGCGCGGCGATCTCCCGTTTGTATGAGTGGATGGACACCCGCTATCTGTTCTGCAACGCCTACCATGAACAACGCAGCGAGTCCGAAGGCGCCCGGCCAAACTACTGGCGTTACTGGCGTGATCTGCCTGCACGGGGTGAAACCTCCATTGTGTTTGGCTCCTGGTATCAGGAACCTTTGCGTGATGCCGTTATGGGCAAGATTGATGATGCAGAGCTGGAGCGCCAGCTGTCTGCCATCAACCGCTTTGAAAAAATGCTGGCTTACGAGAACATTCTCCTTCTGAAGTTCTGGTTCACGCTTCCAAAGGAAGACCAGCAGGAACGCCTGCATGATATCGAAGTCAAAGGCAAAAAAGGCCGCAACTTCATTGAGGAATGGTCCGGCTCAGAGCACTATCGCGCTGCTCAGACCGCTGGCGAAAAAGCATCCCTGCAAACCAGCACCGGTTACGCCCCTTGGTTTGTGATCCCCTCTCAGGATCCGGATGTTCGCGATCTTGCGCTGGCCGAAACCATCGCACAATCCATGAAGAAGAAGCTGGAAAGTGGAAACGGCAATCCGGTCTCAGCTCCAGCTGTGGTCACGACCCTGTCGCAGGCCAATGCGGTGGATGCGATTGATCTGACAGCGACGATCTCCAAAGAAGATTACAAGGCAGAGCTTGAAGAGCTTCAGGACAAGATGGCGTATCTGACAGACCGCAAGCGCTTCAAGAAATTCGGTTTCATCTCCGTGTTCCAAGGCAATGATGCAGCTGGTAAAGGGGGCTCAATCCGCCGCCTCACCCGCTCCATGGACCCGCGAAACTATAAGGTGCACCCAATCGCTGCCCCTTCACTGGAAGAAAAACTGCACCCGTATCTATGGCGTTTCTGGCGCCGCCTACCGAAAAAGGGCCACAGCGCAATCTTTGACCGCTCATGGTACGAGCGAGTTCTCGTGGAGCGTGTCGAAGGCTTCTGCTCCGAAGCGGACTGGATGCGTGCTTACAACGAGATCAACGCTTTCGAAAAAGAGCTGACGGATTCCGGTTTCGTCCTCTGCAAGTTCTGGCTTGCGATCTCAGAAGAAGAGCAGCTGCGTCGCTTTAAAGCCCGTGAAGAAACCGCCTACAAGAACTACAAAATCACCGAGGAAGATTGGCGCAATCGTCTCAAATGGAATGGGTACGCCATCGCAGCGGGCGACATGGTGGACCGCACCTCTACCCGCTACGCCCCGTGGACGCTGATTTCTTCCGAGGACAAGCGCTACGCCCGTATTCAGGTACTCAGAACCACCGTCAATGCCCTCGAAAAAGCGCTGAAGAAGAAAGAGCGCTAAGCGCTCCCCTTCACCAAGATCCTAGCTACCTTATGCTGTCAGGCTCTGTTGTTTGACAGGACTTCTGACGAAACAAGCTTCACGTCGCTTCCATTCGGAGACACTATAATTTGTGCTTGGATTTGAAGTGATTTTTTCGCGCCCTCATATGAGTTAACCTGCTCATTCAACGACTCCCGTGAAGATTCGTCCGCTGTTGTTGCCACATCTTTAGAGAACCGATAGTCGATCTGCAAAGAACCATCTGCAATCGTTTTGACATCATATTGCAGCTCGGCGTCGTTAGCAGCACATGCTATGGGGCCAGCTAATTCTTGATCCAGACCTTGAATACAAATTGCAGTTATTGCGTTTAAGTGTTCAGGTGTAAACCTACGGAATTCTCTTATGTCGGAGACCGGTTGGCCATTAATTTTATAGTTTTTGCTAACTTTAATTGGTCCATCATTAGTAGGATCAAGGGACCGCTCAAAGTCTGCTTTCAATTGTTGATCATATTTTCCAGCAGTAGCCTGCTCTAAGATACATAGTGCCAGATCCAGTTCTATACGTTGCCTCGCAACTTGGTCAGTGTGAGGTTCTTGCAGATCTAACTTCAGCGTGTAGTCGTCGCCTACCTTGTAGGTTACGTCTTTGTCTGACCTAATAATCGAGAAATTGTCGGTAAAGTTTGCCCCAGCGAGAGCACGTAAGTTTTGAAAGGCATCATATTTTTTTTCATCTGTAACGCGTGGATCATAAAGATCAAACACCAACTTCTTCGCAGCCTCACGGTCAGTACCGCAAAACCAGTCAGCAATCTTGTCCCAAAGCCGGGTGGCGGGATTGCCGATATGGTCTCTGTCGGACGCTGCTTTGATGGTGTTTATATTTCCAGCAGTAAGACTGGTGTCAAACAGTGTGCCGCTTAAGCCAATTAATGGATTCATGTTCCATACTCCTTCAACAGTGTTGCTGACAATGAGAGCGTTTAACGCTCTATAGAGTACAATGCACAAAGACGTAGCGTCTTGCTGTTTTCTAAAACACTAATCGATGAAAAACATGCACTAAAAGCACCGCATGGCAGTCCATGCAGTGTTGAAGCTAAGGGTCCCGAACTTGGGATGAGCAAGGCGAGCAGGCAGTGCCTGCGCTACTTGTTTAAATATGTTTCTTCGGCAGTGGCTGCTCGCCTCGCCCGGGCTTTCTTGTAATGAACAACGTCGCCTCTTTGCCTGTAAGGCACGATAGCCAGTTTCCCGGAAAGACAGTGGCTTACCCAGACACGTTTCCATGCCCAAACAGTTCCTCCGTCTTTGACAAACACATCTGTAAAAGCAGGTTTTACTGCCGGTACATTTGCAATTGTCGCCGCGTGATACCCTACAAACT
>NZ_LMCK01000063.1:0-87874 GCF_001623165.1 Pseudovibrio sp. WM33 | reverse complement strand
CCATGCGGTCACGTTTGAAGTTCGGTTCACCGGACCACTGGAAAGATACGTTACTTCTCCCAATAGCCCCACCCAGCCCACGCCTCACCGACGGACGGTCCGCCAGCAGCCCGTTGCGTGGGCATGTCTCTCAGAGTATGGGAGAAAACTGGGAGGGGAATAAGTTTTATGGATTACTCAGTGTTGCTCTGAAAGCCTGCTTAGGCATTAACGCCCTTCATACCTTCCGGAGTGTATCTCTCGCCCGCTACAGGGATGCGTGCAATCGCATCTTCCAGTGCGTGCACCTCCTCTGTGGACAGCTCAATGTCAGTGGCAGCAGCGTTCTCTTCCAGATACTTCAGTCTCTTCGTGCCCGGAATTGGCACGAAATCGTTCCTTTTTGCCAGCAACCACGCGAGGGAGAGCTGTGCAGGTGTGCATTTCTTCTGGTGTGCGGCCTCTGTTATCACTTTCCTGATGCCCTCATTGACGAGCAGTGCGGCTTTCGAAAATCTTGGCAGATTCGCGCGAAAGTCGCCCTCTTCAAACTCCGTTTCTGAGTTCACACTACCCGTCAGGAACCCTCTCCCCAAAGGAGAGTAAGGGACAAACCCAATGCCAAGCTCACGGCATGCAGGCAAGATCGCGTTTTCGACGTCACGAGACCACAGTGAGTATTCTGTCTGAACAGCTGCAATTGGATGAACCGCATGCGCCCGGCGCAGCGTGCTCTCGTTGATCTCACAAAGCCCGATATTGCCAATCTTACCCTCCTCAACCAGGCGGGAGAGCTCGCCCATGACATCCTCAACGGGTTGCTCCGGGTTAACGCGGTGGACGTAGTAAAGATCAATGTAATCAAGCCCCAAACGCTTCAGAGAGGCCTCACAAGCCTGCCGCGCATATTGCCGACTATTCTCGATCGTCCGCTTGTATTCGCCGGGTTTCCGATTGATGCCGAACTTTGTTGCGATCTTGAGAGGTGCTTTCGTTTCCTTCAAAAAACGGCCAATCAGCTCCTCATTGTGGTGAGGGCCATACATGTCAGCCGTATCGAAGAAATTTATGCCCAGTTCAACGGCTCGTGCCATCACCTCCAAGGACACGCTGTCATCGTGTGAGCCATAAAACTCACTCATCCCCATGCAGCCCAGACCAAGCGCTGAGACGTTAAGTTTAGATCCAAGTTGGCGAGTTTTCATCAGAAGCTTCCTTGTGTTGCTGCTGAATACTTGCCATCTTTCAAAGATGGAAAATACGAGCAAAAATGGAAAGTTGATTTCCAATAATGGAAATAAGCTACTGCATGATCTCGTCTGGGACGATACGAAAGCCTTCCTCGCTGTCGCGAGAACAGGAACGCTCAGCGCCGCTGCTCAACGCCTGAGCATCGGTGTCGCAACCCTGTCGAGAAAGGTTGATCGCCTCGAAGAAACGCTGAAAATACCTTTGTTCGTAAGGCATCAATCCGGTTATCAGCTCACAGAGGATGGCCGCGACCTGCTGGCAAAGGCTGAAGCATTGGAAGCAGCGGCCTCGGCATTTGCTTCAGAAGCGAAGGCCCAGGCTGGGATTTCCGGAAAACTCCGCCTAGCTACAGCAGAAAACATGGCTACCCACCTGATTTTGCCTGCATTGCCCGAGCTGCGCACCAGCTATCCGGACCTGCACATCGAAATCCTGACCGACGTGAACTCAGTGAACCTGCACCGCCGTGATGCAGATCTCGCCATACGGATGGTGAAACCGGAAAGCGGCAATGTCACACTTCGTCGCTTGGGAACGCTCGGCTTCGGCCTTTATGCAAGCAAAGAATATCTGCTCAAGCGGACCGAACTCGAAAAGCCTGAGAGCTATGAGGACGATGACTGCATATCCTGGAGTGAAGCGCAGGCTCACCTTGCCGCAGCACAATGGATTCGACGTGCTTTAAAAGGCCGCGAGCCTGCAGTTTTAACCTCATCACTCGCGACGCAAGTGGTCGCTGCCAAAGCCGGGCTCGGTCTTGCGGTTCTCCCTCACTTCCTTGCAGCAGAAGCCGGGCTTGTCTGCGTGGAAGCCAACATCGGCGTTGATCAACAAATCTATCTGGTCATGCATTCTGATCTCGCCCATTCCCCCCGAATGCGCGTCATGGCAGACTTCCTCGCCGACCTGATCATCAAAAACCGAGCCAGATTAAGCGGCCCACCTCAGTAGGCCGCTCTTCTTAAACCACATTCCGCTCAATCAGCGGATTGTTTGCGGTCAGGCGCTCAACACCAAGCTCAGAAAGGTCCAGCGTTTCATAGCGGCCTGTTACGATATGTTCGGCAAGGCCGCGTCCCACCGCCGGGCTTTGCTGAAGGCCGTGACCGGAGAAGCCCAGCGCGATGTAAAAGTCTTCAATGCCAGGCACCGGACCCGTAAATGCGTTGTGATCGAACAGGTTCACATCATAATGCCCTGCCCATGCGGCGCCGGGCTTGATGGCTTCAAATGCAGGAATGCGATTGGCGAGTGTTGGCCAAAGGTGTTCCTCAAAGAAGGAATAATCGACATCATAGTCAAAGGAATCCGGATCTTGCTCTTCATCCGGTGAGCTGCCGCAGATAAAGCCTGTCCCTTCAGGGCGCACATAGGTGCCATTTGGATCAACCAGCAACGGCAGACCAGAAACCTCATCGCGGCATTCAAAGGTGAAAATCATGCGCTTTTTGGAGTGCACTGGAGCATCAAAGCCAGCTTCCATGCAAATCTGAGTACCACCTGACGCCCCAGCTGCATTCACCACAACACCAGCTTCCACCTGCTCTCCGTTGGAGAGCGTCAAAATCCAGCTGCCCCCCATGATCTTTTCAAGATGAACCACTTGATACGGCTCATAAGGCACGTTCAGGGAGCGCGCTTTGCGGCGAAACGCCTGCATCAGGCCATAACCGTCAAACCAGCCTTCGCCGGACAGGCCGTGACAGCCAGCAGAAAGATCAGAGACATTGAGCCACGGAAATTTGGCTTTCAGCGCATCAGCATCCAAAAACCCAATATCCGCACCCATCTTCTGTTGAAGCGCGTGGTTCTCTTCCAAAATGCTGCGCTTGTCTGGCGTTGCGAGAAAAAGATAACCGCCCTCAACCAAGTCAATGCGTGGCTGTTCGCCATCAACTTCCAGAAGACTGCCAATATCGCGCAGGAAATCGATGCCATAGAGCGAAATGTCGATGTTCACGGCAGAGGAGAACTGTTGGCGAATAGAAGCGGCAGAAAGCGCCGAAGCGCAATGTTGGTAAGACGGGTCTTTCTCAAAGACCGCAATGCTACCCTTGAAGTCGTCGCGTTGTGCAAGATGGTACGCCACCGATGATCCGATGACAGCCCCCCCAATAATAGCAACATCCACTGAAGCTATCGCCATAGTCACACCTGAATACTGAGAAATGAAAAGGGTAAGAACCGACGCCCGAAACAATTAGGCGGGTATTTGCGAGCGCCGGTCTAAAAGGGAGACGAAACGCCTCCCAAGAGCATCAAGCGTAATCTCAAAAAAGGCCTCCCAGCACTTTCACGAGATTACAATGCTAATCAGGGCTTAAAAGAAAGCCTGAAGGCCAGTCTGCGCACGACCCAAAATAAGGGCGTGAACGTCATGCGTACCTTCATAAGTGTTGACGGTCTCAAGGTTCTGAGCATGGCGCATCACCATGAACTCCTCGGAGATGCCGTTACCACCGTGCATGTCACGTGCCTGCCGCGCGATATCCAGCGCCTTGCCGCAGTTGTTGCGCTTCACGATGGAAATCATCTCAGGAGCAACGCGGCCTTCGTCAAACAGACGGCCAACACGCAGGGAAGCCTGAAGACCAAGGGTAATCTCGGTCTGCATGTCTGCCAGCTTCTTCTGGAACAGCTGTGTCTGTGCCAGAGGACGGTTGAACTGCTTGCGATCCATGCCGTACTGGCGAGCACGCATCCAGCAATCTTCCGCAGCGCCCAGCGCACCCCAGGAGATGCCGTAGCGAGCGCGGTTCAGACAGCCGAACGGACCTTTCAGGCCAGAAACGTTAGGCAGCAGAGCATCTTCACCCACTTCCACGTTGTCCATCACGATTTCACCGGTGATGGAAGCACGTAAGGAAAGCTTGCCCTCAATCTTAGGGGCTGAAAGACCTTCCATACCCTTTTCAAGAACGAAACCGCGGATCTGGTTGTCATGTGCTTCAGACTTCGCCCAAACCACAAACACATCTGCGATTGGAGAGTTGGAGATCCACATCTTGGAACCAGTAATACGGTATCCGCTCTCGGTCTTCACAGCGCGGGTGCGCATACCAGCCGGGTCAGACCCTGCATCCGGCTCAGTCAGACCAAAACAGCCAACATATTCACCAGAAGCAAGCTTCGGCAGATACTTCATGCGTTGCTCTTCAGAGCCGTAGGCGTAGATTGGGTACATCACCAGCGAGGACTGCACACTCATCATGGAGCGGTAACCACTGTCCACGCGCTCTACTTCGCGGGCAACAAGGCCATAAGCCACGTAAGAGGCGCCTGAACCACCGTATTGCTCTGGAAGGGTCACGCCAAGTAGGCCCTGCTCGCCCATCTCGTTAAAGATGGAGCGATCAGTCTTCTCTTCGCGGTAAGCTTCCATCACACGTGGCAGAAGCTTTTCCTGAGCGTAGGCACGCGCGCTTTCCATGATGAGAACTTCGTCTTCATTCAACTGGTCGCGCATGAGGAACGGGTCTTCCCAATTGAAGACGCCTCCGCCGGTTGGATCACTACTCATGCTCAAAATTCCTTATTCAACGTCAAACTTCACACCCTGCGCCAATGGAAGGGCGCCAGAGTAGTTGATGGTATTGGTCGCGCGGCGCATGTACGCCTTCCAGGCATCAGAGCCCGCTTCACGGCCACCACCAGTTTCCTTCTCACCACCGAATGCGCCGCCGATTTCAGCGCCGGACGGGCCGATATTGACGTTTGCAATGCCGCAATCAGAGCCAACAACAGAAACGAAGGTTTCAGCTTCACCGACGTCTTTGGTGAAGACGGAAGAAGACAGACCAGCACCAACACCGTTCTGGATCTCAATCGCTTCATCAAAGTCGCTGTAGCGAACGACGTAGAGGATCGGAGCAAAAGTCTCTTCCAGCACAGGACCAACCTGACCAGGCATTTCAACGATTGCAGGCTGAACGTAATAAGCATCAGGATACTCATCCGCCATCACGCGCTGACCACCATGCACGGTGCCGCCAGCAGCTTTCGCAGCTTCCAGAGACTTCTGCATGTTGTCGAAAGCGTCTTTGTCGATGAGCGGACCGATCAGCGTGCCTTCTTCGGTTGGGATACCGATCTTCACAGAAGCGTACGCCTTGATCAGACGTGGGATCAGTGCATCATAAACACTGTCATGCGTGATCAGACGGCGCAGAGTAGTGCAACGTTGGCCACAAGTACCCATTGCAGAGAAGGCTACGCCGCGCAGGGTCAGATCCAGATCAGCAGACGGGGTCACTATTGCTGCGTTGTTGCCGCCCAGTTCAAGGATGGACTTACCGAAACGCTCTGCAACACGCGGACCAACCTGACGACCCATACGAGTGGAACCAGTCGCGGAGATAACAGGCACGCGCTTGTCATCGACCAGTGTCTCACCGATTTCACGGCCACCTACGATAACTTCCAGCAAGCCCTTCGGTGCATCATCACCAAACTTGGCAACTGCACGCTCAAACAGCGCAGCACATGCCATGGCTGTCAAAGGAGACTTCTCAGATGGCTTCCAAACAACGGAGTCACCACAAACGAATGCAAGCGCCGCGTTCCAGGACCAAACCGCAACCGGGAAGTTGAACGCGGAGATCACACCAACAACACCGGATGAGTGCCAGGTTTCCATCATACGGTGACCCGGACGCTCAGTCGCGATGGTCAAACCGTACAGCTGACGGGAAAGACCAACTGCGAAATCGCAGATGTCGATCATTTCCTGAACTTCGCCCAGACCTTCAGAGGTGATTTTGCCTGCCTCAAGGCTCACCAGCTTGCCAAGGTCGTCTTTATAAGTGCGAAGCTCTTCACCCAGCAGGCGAACCAGCTCACCACGACGAGGTGCAGGCAGCTTGCGCCACTCTTTAAAAGCATCGTGAGCACGACCAATTGCAGCGGTGGTTTCCGCGGCGCTGTCTTCTTTGATCATCGCCAGTGTTTCACCGGAGTTTGGAGAAGTCGCAGCAAGTGTGCCACCTTCCAAAGCAGCGCGGGCAACACCCATACGCTCCATGAGTTCAATTGTTTCTTTTGCGAATTGCGCGGTATCCAGACCTACGGTCATTGAAGCCCCCAAAGAGTTAGAAACAGTCAGTTCGAAATTTGAGCAGAGTTTCTCTTGTCCTGTTCACGGGTAAAAGCTACGTCTTTTCCATTATTCATTCGCATATGGAATGACTGATAATTTCGTCTTGATCTTGCGTCTCGAAGAAAACTGCTTAAAATCAGTAAGATAATTATGGGTGGCGACCTGTTTAAGGTCCTGTTTTAAGAAGGAGATGATGCCAGATAGAACGAAATTTGTTCGTGCTGGTTGTGCCTAACCTCGCGATTTCAGATGTTTCGAGCTGTCCACGGCATCATGAGAGGTCAGGATGAAGCGTGGTTTTATCCCCCCGATAGACTGTTTGATCGCATTCGAAAGCGCAGCGCGGCACGGCAGTTTCACGCGTGCAGCTGAAGAATTGTTCCTGACGCAAGGCGCAGTCAGCAAACAGGTGCGCCTTTTGGAAGGCCGCTTGGGTGTTGAGCTGTTCAAACGGATTCGCCAGCGGATTGTTCTGACAGATGCTGGGCGTATCTACCTGCACGACATCCGCGGCACGCTGGAAAAGATGACCAGCGCCACCCGTCAGGTGATGTCCTTTGCAGGCAGTGAGGATGTGCTCAACGTCGCCGTACTCCCAACTTTCGGCACGCGTTGGCTCGCCCGTCGCCTTCCCCGTTTCCACGAGCGCTATCCGGAAGCCAGCTTCAACCTCTCCGTCAGACTACGCCCATTCGATTTCTCGGTAGAGCCGTTCGACGGCGCCATCCATTATGGCGAACCTGTCTGGGCAGGCGCCATTGCGGAGCCGCTGTTTCAGGAAGAGGTCATTCCAGTTGCCTCTAGAGCATTTCGCGACAGACACAGCCTGCGTACGCCGGAAGATCTGATTGATGTTATGCGCCTGCACCAGTCAACACGGCCAGATGCATGGCAAAAATGGTTCTCGCTGGCAGGTGTAGAAACAGACGGCGCCTTTCAGGGCCCGCGTTTTGATCAGTTCACCATGATCTCACAGGCAGCCGCCTCCGGCTTGGGCGTAGCACTGGTGCCAAAGTTCTTCATTGAGGAAGAGCTCGCCGCAGGAACACTGGTCCGCCTGTTCGACATCAGCCTAAAACTCTCCTCCGCCTACCACTTCGTCTACCCGGAAAACCGAACCCTGCGCCCAGTCGTAAAGTCCTTCAAAGCATGGCTCCAGGAAGAAGCCCACGAACAGCAGTTGGACCGGGAGACGCTGTTACCGCAGTAGATAATGGAGCACTTTTTATCCATTCAAGAGTTGAGACCACTCATTGTACAAGGTTCAGGCTTCATTATTTAATTTTCCGTATCAGGGCGGTTGCAGAGGCACGAGCGATCAGTTTGTCATTTTGTTTCAGCTCTCCCTCAAGAACACATACGGTTCCTCCTTTAGAGATCACATGACCAAAACCAGTCAGGAGACCGACGCGTGCTGGGGCAATGAAGTTTATCTTCAGTTCTAAAGTGGGGGCGAATTCGTTCTCATCCAGCATTGCAGTTAAAGCAGGGCCCATCGTGTCATCCAGCATTGCTGCCAGAAACCCGCCTTGTATATTGCCTACAGGATTGGTGAATTCCTCTTTGCCATCAAATTTGATAATAGATGTGCCTGCACTCGGATCAACTTCTATGATCTTTGCCCCCAGAGTTGCAGCGGCTCTTGGTAGTGGAAGTTCGCCATCCAACATTTTCTGAAAAATGCCTTTTCCCATGTCTTCCCCTCTCCGTTGACTATTGCCTAATAGGAACAATTGGATCAGTCAAAATGAAGACTGGCCAAGGTGCCCAAACAAGAAGACAAAAGCTTCGAATATTGATTAGACAATCACTAGTTTCTGTCGTCAAGCACGTGCAACAAGCAGAATTTCTTCGTGAATGCTATGCGCTGTGCAGTTTCTTAAGTTCGGAATTCGGAATTCGGAGTTTAGAGCTTTGTGAGCCACCTCTACCCCAGCTCATAACTCGCAAAGCTGTAGATCTTGTCGAGGGGGAGGTTAGGGTCCTGGCCCTTATACATTCTGGCGGTAGCGAACACGGGTGATAGGTCGTAGCGCTCTGCCAGTTCCACGGCTTGTTCATTAGGCAAAGGCAGATCAATGTTGATCATCTGCCCTTTGGCGCTGCCAGCAAGGGCGCGGAACAGCAGGTCAGCCCCTTCTGGAGTTTCAGCGGCCATTGGGCCAATGCGATACCCATCACGGGCCGCACGGATAACGCCGTAACCGCGAACAATTCCCTCTTCAACCAGATAGAGGCCCCGGCGCATAGGGTTCATTGGCTCTATCCAGCGTTCCAGAAAAGCGGAGCGCTCTGCCGGAAAGTAGTTGCGGTCATATTTTATAATGCTCGGCAAAATGCCCTTGCCGATGATGGAAATACGCTGATCCATAGGCATGGTGACATCAGATATGCCGCTGTAGCGCATATTTTGATGAATGAGCTTGAAGCCGGACTTGGCGTAATTGTCTTGCTCTGCCACCACGCCATCAAGGCCAATCGTCCGCCCTTCCAGCCGTTTCATGGCGGCATTCCATATGACAGCCCCATGGCCCTGCCTGCGAAACTCTGGATGGCAGATGTAAAAGCCGAGAAAACCAAAGGCCTCACCGTATTGAACGGCAGACACCATCGAGACCAGCTGATTGTTTAGATAGCAGCCAAGAAAACCGCCGGGATCCGCCGCATAGTAAGATGGTGCATCATCCTCACCTGGATTCCACCCCTCTTGGGCGGCCCAATCCAGCATGGTCAGAATACCATCTTCATCCATAACGCGAATTTCAGTGTCCAGCGGAGCCATCGGAAGCCTCTTTCATCAACCCGGCAAAGTTGAGGTGTAAACAGACGTAAGAGAGTCAACGTAGCGCAGTATGGTTAAAGAGGAGATGAAAGGCTTTCATCTAATTGGACCATGCGGAAACTGCGGACTACAGAACTTTATGAGGAAAAGAATCCGGACGCGATAAAATGCAGATGGAGCCACCGAAAAATCCGATAATCTGACGCACAAACCGCATACATGGGTAGGAGACGTCGCGATGAAGGTTCATGGTAAAGCATACCGTTCCATTTGGCCGCTGGAAGCTGGAAAGTCTGTCGGGATCATCGACCAGACGTGCCTCCCCCATCGTTTTGTCGAGGTTGAACTGCGCAATCTGGAAGATGCAGCGGTTTCCATCAAGGATATGTGGGTTCGAGGCGCCCCATTGATCGGTGCAACAGCCGCCTTCGGCGTTGCACTGGAAATGGCGCGGGACCCAAGCGATGCAGCACTAAGCAATGCGTGGCAGGTGCTCCACGCAACTCGCCCCACGGCGATCAACCTGCGCTGGGCGCTGAGTGACATGCAAAACTTGCTCTCAGATCTACCATTAGAGCAACGAGCGGAAGCCGCGTGGAAGCGGGCCGTCGAGATTTCGGATGAGGACGTGGCCTGCAACGAATCCATCGGCAAGCACGGCCTCAAGCTGATTGAAGAGATCGCCGCGCAAAAGAGCCCGGGCGAGACCATCAACATCCTGACCCACTGTAATGCTGGCTGGCTGGCGACTGTGGACTGGGGGACAGCTACCTCTCCGATCTATCAGGCCCATAACAAGGGTATCAAGGTCCATGTCTGGGTCGACGAAACCCGCCCGCGCAATCAGGGCGCAGGCCTGACCGCTTGGGAGCTGGGAGAGCACGGCGTGCCTCATACGTTGCTTGTCGACAATGCAGGTGGCCACCTCATGCAGCATGGCATGGTGGATCTTTGCATCGTGGGAACAGACAGAACAACTGCACACGGCGATGTCTGCAACAAAATCGGCACCTACCTCAAAGCGCTGGCAGCCCATGACAACGGCGTCCCATTCTACGTGGCTCTGCCCTCTTCAACCATCGACTGGACTGTTGCTGATGGCCTGAAGGAAATTCCGATTGAGGAACGCAGCGGCGAAGAGGTCGCGTGGATCTCAGGCGAAAACGCGGACGGTAAGGTTGAGAAAGTGCGCATTTGCCCGCCAGAGACCCCTTTGTCCAACTTCGCGTTTGATGTGACGCCATCAAAAAACGTCACCGCCCTGATCACTGAACGCGGTGCCTGTGCAGCAAGCAAAGAAGGGCTCGCAGCGCTGTTTCCAGAGCGGGCAAACACAGACGCCTGATAGAACTAAGACAAACGGATACCTTGCCGCTAAGCCATCACTCTTCAATGTTAGGGCAGAAATCCAAGTTGATTTTATTGGGAGGGACATATGTCCTACGAGAATATTCTGGTTGAGACACGCGGCAAGATTGGCCTGATTACGCTAAATCGCCCGAAAGTATTGAATGCATTGAACAGCGACCTGATCGCTGAGCTTGATGAAGCACTGAACGTATTTGATCGTGACCCTGAAATTGGCGCGACAGTCATCACCGGCTCCGAGAAAGCCTTCGCGGCGGGTGCTGACATTAAAGTGATGGCAGAATACGACTATCCGCAGACCTATCTGATGGACTTCATCACCAGCTGGGATCAGATCGCGCAAAAGCGTAAACCAATCATCGCAGCGGTCGCAGGCTTCGCGCTGGGCGGCGGATGTGAGCTTGCCATGATGTGTGATTTCATTTTGGCAGCAGAATCTGCGCAATTCGGTCAGCCAGAGATCAAACTTGGCGTTATGCCAGGTGCAGGTGGTACACAGAGATTAACAAGGCTTGTTGGCAAGTCAAAAGCAATGGAAATGTGCTTGACAGGCCGTATGATGGATGCATTAGAGGCTGAGCGCGCCGGTCTGGTTTCTCGTGTTATCGCAAATGAGGATCTGGTCGCTGAAGCAATCAAAGCTGCTGAAAAGATTGCAAGTTTCTCGACTCCAATTGTTATGATGACGAAGGAAAGTGTAAACCGTTCTTACGAAGTAACACTTGCTGAAGGCATTCGTTTTGAGCGTCGTTTGTTCCATTCTATGTTTGCAACCAGCGATCAAAAAGAAGGTATGAAGGCATTCATAGAAAAGAGAAAACCTGAATTCGAAGACGGATAAGCCGTTTTTAGGCAGGTCTACACCTTTTTTCGTTGACGAGGCTCAGACTCCCAACTATAAGCGCTCCACAACCAGAGGCGGATTTTGTTCGTCACTGAATTCGTTTGATCGGGGCGGCTTTGGGCGGTCTCGTTCGCGATTTGAAAACAGTTCTTACTGACAGATCAGGACAGAGCCCATGGCCAACACTCCTTCGGCCAAGAAGGCGGCACGTAAAATTGCTCGCCAGACGGCCACTAATAAGGCTCGCCGTAGCCGCGTACGTACATACGTTCGTAAAGTGGAAGAAGCAATTGTCGCGGGTGACCAGACAGCTGCTAACGAAGCATTCAAAGTTGCACAGCCTGAGATCATGCGTGCATCTACTAAAGGCGTTATGCATGCGAACACTGCGTCTCGCAAAGTATCCCGCATGAATGCCCGCATTAAGGCACTCGGCGCCTAATCCAATTTTTTTTGGACTAAAAAAGCCCGGTCGTATGGCCGGGCTTTTTTGTTAGCTGGATAAGCTTACCCTAGGATAAAACTGGGGCATTTTCACGGCGGATAGCCTGTGGACTAGTCTCGGAGCCTGTCAAGGAAAATCCTTAAAAAACAATGGATTGGCTCTAGGTTAAAATTGTCACAGTTGAAATGAGCAGATTCTTGGTGAGTCAAGAGATGGCCGGATAAATTTTTTTTATTCGCTTCCCGGGCCCACCATTAACCAAGCGCATATCGAGAAAGTTGTTGAGTTCACTGCTTTTTGCCGAACTTAGCCGTTGACGACATATGAGCTTGACCTTGCGTCACAGAAAGGGCATTTGCGTTTTGTAAACTTTCCGCTATTGCGGGACCAAAATCGGCTGTGTATGGTCAAGAAGAAGTCGGGTTGCTACCCGATCCCAGCATACAAGTTAGAAGAATCGAACCAGGGTCGGGCAAAGCTGGTTAGATGGCGTAAAGTCTAGGCGTTGCATTTTATAGTAATTGCAATTTAGACTACTAGAGTTGTTGCGTCATTTTGCTGCTATTGTTGCTTTTCCTTCTGATTTTTCTTGAATTTCGATTTTGAGTCTTTTTATAGTGGCTTACTCATTTGGGTGAGCAAACGTAATGCGTCTAGGTTAGTAAATGGAAGTATCTATGCATGAGTCCTATGCAGGTGATCGAAGCGTAACGGAAGTTTTCGAGAGCCTTAAAGCTTATGGTTCTGCAATTCTTGTAGATGTAAGAACCAACGCTGAATGGACCTTCGTAGGCATTCCGGATCTTTCCAAATTGGAGAAGGAAGTCATCCTTGCTGAATGGCAGGGTTTCCCATCCAATGGCCCTCATGAGGGCTTTGCGAGTCAACTTTCTGACGCATTGACGCAAAAAGGACTTGACCAAAACGCTGCAATCTTCTTTTTGTGCCGCTCTGGAGTTCGGAGTAAGGCAGCAGCGATCGCGATGACAGCCCTTGGCTATAAAAACTGCTACAACGTGGCAGACGGCTTTGAAGGCGGTCATGATGCTGAAGGTCATCGAGGCTCGGTTTCTGGGTGGAAGGCTCAAGGTCTTCCGTGGAGCCAAGGATAGCTCCCAAGAAATATTAGAATTTAGCAACGGTGTGTGGGCGCCACACCGATGTGATGTTTTTGTCTAATGGCAACGAAATAAAAAAGCGTCTGGTTCAACAAAGCTCGAAATGAGCGCAATAGATTTGATGGTTGAGTATCTGTGGCGGAATACTCAACGGCTGCAAGGAGGCGAGCATGCACGTTCAGGAAGCTCCAGGGCCGGAGCAATGGGATCGCGTTAAGAAACGTCTACGTGTTGAGTTGGGTGAAGATGTATTCTCCAGCTGGTTTGCACGTGTAGACATGGAAGGGCACACCAACGGCACCGTTCGTTTGTCTGTTCCTACGCGGTTTTTGAAGCAATGGATTCAGTCTCATTATTCAGAGCGTCTGATGGGACTTTGGAAAAATGAATGTGATGACATTCATAAGATCGAGCTCACCGTTCGCGGTGCCGTTCGTCCCCGTCCTGCAGCGGCTAAGCCAGCTGCACGCCCAGCACTGGGTGGTAAGACTGATATGCGCCCAATTCAGGTAAATGATCCTGTTGGTCTGCGCGCAACGTCCCCAATGCCATCTATGATGGGCGGTCGAGGTGGTCGTTCCGACCTTTCCTCTAAAGACGTACTCGAAGGGGCATCCCTCGATCCGAAATACGTCTTCGAAAGTTTTGTTGAAGGTGAATCCAACGTTCTGGCTCTTGCAGCAGCAAAGCAAGTTGCAGGCGGCGGTGTCGTAACCTTTAACCCGCTTTACCTCCATGCTTCTGTAGGTCTTGGTAAGACCCACTTGATGCAGGCGATTGCAAATCAGGCCCGTATGGCTGGTCGCCGCGTTCTGTACCTCACTGCAGAGCATTTCATGTACCGCTTCGTTGCCGCGCTTCAGGCGCAATCTGCAATGTCCTTCAAGGAAACTCTACGTTCTATCGATCTTCTTCTGATCGATGACATGCAGTTCCTTCACGGCAAGCAGGTGCAGCAGGAGTTCTGCCACACTCTTAATGCATTGATTGATGGTGCTCGTCAGGTTGTTGTTGCAGCTGACCGCGCTCCGGCTGAATTGGAAAGCCTGGATGATCGCGTTCGCTCCCGCTTGGCAGGTGGTCTGGTCGTAAATATCTCCGAACCAGATTTCCAGCTTCGTCGCGCTATCATTGAAGATCGTATGCGTGCTCAGCAGCGCTCATACCCGAACTTCACTGTGCCGGAGGCCGTTCTGGACTACGTTGCTCGTAACGTAACCTCTTCAGGTCGTGACCTGGAAGGTGCTCTGAACCGTCTCGTTGCGCATAATCAGCTGACAAACTCTCCGGTAACTCTGGAAATGGCTGAAATCACTCTGCGTGATCTCATCCGTGCAGCTGAACCGCGCCGCGTTAAAATCGAAGACATTCAGCGCGTTGTGTCAAAACATTATAACGTCACAAAAGCAGATCTGCTTTCTGCACGCCGGACACGCACCATCGTGCGTCCTCGTCAAATCGCTATGTATCTCGCTAAGATGATGACCCCACGTTCTCTGCCAGAGATCGGTCGTCGCTTCGGCAATCGTGACCACACAACAGTACTTCATGCAGTTCGTAAAATCGAAGAGCTCTCCAAGGCAGATAACGGTCTTGCGCAGGAGCTGGAGCTGCTGAAGCGTATGCTGGACGCCTAGAGTGCATTCCATTTGATTGGCTTCAATCAAATGATCTGAATGAGCTCAAGGAAAGAACTTAGAGCACGATGCGTGAATGCAACGTGCTCTGATAAGCGTCCTCTACACGGAGCCATCTGGACTCCATGCAGGAATTTGGTGATTATTGGGGCGCTGCTTGCAGCGCCCCTCTTGCATTTTGCGAGCTAAACGTGCAGTTTGAACGACCCTGCACGAGGTTAAACTCGGCATAGTGGGCAAGTGCAGACCAAGTGGGCCTCTGTACTGAAACTGGGCAATTTGTATTAGTAATTCGCGGAGTTCGCTGCACCGGCGCGATGCTCCGCCCAGAAGAATGGACGTTTCGCATGAAAGTGACACTTGAGCGGACCGAGCTTTTGAAGTCTCTGACCCACGTACACCGTGTGGTGGAACGGCGGAACACCATTCCGATCCTCTCCAACGTGATGCTGCAGGCTGAAGGTGGCAACCTCAAGCTCAAGGCAACAGATTTGGATCTTGAGGTCGTGGAAAGCATCGCGGCAATGGTCGAAACGCCAGGTGGAACCACAGTGCCAGCTCACATGATCTACGAGATCGTGCGTAAGCTGCCAGATGGTTCTCAGGTTGTTTTGGAAACGTCTGGTGATGACAGCACTATGGAAATTCGCGCCGGGCGCTCCCGCTTCGCGCTGCAAATCCTGCCAGTCACCGACTTCCCTGATCTGACTGCTGGTGAGTTCACTCACAGCTTCACCATGACCGCCGGTGGCATCCGCAAGTTGATCAACAGCACTCAGTTTGCGATCTCTACGGAAGAAACCCGCTACTACCTCAATGGTATCTACATGCACTCTCTGGATATCGGAGAAGGCCTGCGTTTCCGCGCTGTCGCAACGGACGGACACCGCCTCGCTCAGGCTGAGCTTGAGGCGCCGGAAGGCTCCGAGGGTATGCCTGGTATCATCGTACCGCGTAAAACCGTTGGCGAAATTCAGAAGCTGCTGGATGATCCGGAAGTTGAGATCAAAGTTGAGATCTCTGAAACCAAGATCCGTTTCACCATTGGTGATATCATCCTGACCTCAAAACTCATCGACGGAACCTTCCCGGATTATGAGCGCGTCATTCCAAAAGGAAACGACAAGGAACTGCGCGTTGATCGTGATGCCTTCAAGGAAGCCGTTGATCGCGTATCCACCATTGCATCTGATCGTGGCCGTGCAGTCAAAATGTCCCTGAGCGAAGGCAAGATCGTTCTGACGGTCACCAACCCGGACTCTGGTTCTGCGACTGAAGAAGTTGCAGTTGAGTACGACAACGAAGAATTCGAGATCGGCTTTAACTCCAAGTACCTGTTGGATATCGCAGCTCAGTTGGAAGCAGATTCCGCTCTCTTTACGCTTGCAGATTCCGGTTCTCCGACCCTCGTTCGCGATGAAGGCAGTGATGAAGCGCTTTATGTGCTGATGCCAATGCGCGTTTAAATGTTTTGCCCTCGGTCCTAAGCCGGGGGCATTTTTTCTTCTGCTACATATTCCCGAAAAATAGCAGCCAATTTTCGGATGAGAATATGCTCAAAATTCATGTAACCAAAGAGAGCCTGAATGTCGGATCCAGTGCCTGTGGCGCTTAATCGCCTCGCGCTAACGGATTTTCGAAACTACAACGCAACGAGCGTTGAGTTGAACAGCCGAATGGTCGCTTTTGTTGGCGATAACGGCGCAGGCAAAACCAATATTCTCGAAGCAATCTCCTTTCTCTCCGCTGGTCGTGGTCTCCGACGCGCAACACTGGGTGATATAGCCCGCGCCGATGGATCTGGCGGCTGGGCTGTCAGCGCGATCTTGGATGGAGAATTTGGTGAGACCCGCATCGGTACAGGTTTAACTGCCGGAGAACCGGGACGCCGCGTCCGCATTGATGGCGAAGAAGCTCGTTCTTCCGAAGCTCTTCTGGAATACCTTCGTGTTTTGTGGCTGGTCCCGTCCATGGATGGCCTGTTTACGGGCTCAGCCTCTGATCGACGCAAGTTTCTCGATCGTCTGGTCCTCTCCCTCAATCCGTCTCATGGCAGAATGGTTGCAAGCTTTGAAAAAGCTTTGCGCCAGCGAAATCGCCTGTTGTCTGAGGGCGGAACACCCGAATATCTGGATGCCATCGAAGCGCAGGTTGCTGAACTGGGCACCGCTGTCGCTCTGGCTCGTAGTGAAACCGTGAGTTTGCTGGCCAAAACACTGGAAGCACAAAAGCAGCTCGGCCTCCCCTTCCCGTCCGCAGAAATCCACCTGCAAGGCGCGTTTGAAACCGCGACCATCGGCATGAGCGCTTCAGATCGGGAAGATTGCTATCGGGATTTGCTGGTGGAAGGCCGCTTCCGCGACCGTGCCGCAGGGCGTACTCTGGATGGTCCGCACCGCTCTGACCTCTACGTGGTCCATAGCGAAAAGCAAATGCCTGCCGCGCAAGCTTCAACTGGAGAGCAAAAAGCGCTGTTGATTGGCTTGGTTTTGGCACATGCAGACCTCACCTCATCGATTTCCGGCATGACCCCGATCCTGCTGCTGGATGAAGTCGCCGCCCATCTGGATCCGGGCCGCCGCGAAGCTCTCTTTACACGGCTGGAAGTTCTGGGCGGTCAGGTTTTCATGACTGGCACCGACGAAAACCTCTTCAAAGACCTGCCAAGTGCCGCACAGATTTTTGAGGTTGCAAACGGTGGTATCACGCTAAGTTAAAAGTGCCATCATTGAGCTGGCTTGAAGGCAAGCCACTTTTATCTCGCTTGTCAGCGAAATATCCTTGTGATTAGTCTTGGGCGGTATTCTGGAAAAGCAGAGACAAGCTTTCCGATGAGAATACGCAAACTGCGTTAAGCGCTCTATCTCTGACCTAAGTGACCCCCATGGACTTGCAAATTCTCCTCGTATTTGGGGCAACTCTATTTGTTGTTGCCATCACACCGGGCCCTGCGATTACGGCACTGGTTTCGCGTACACTCGGTTTTGGGTTGCAAGGTACACTCACATTCGTCTCTGGCATGCTGATTGGCAGCATGTGTCTGTTTATTCTGGCAATCCTGGGCCTCGCAAAACTGGCGAGTACTTATGTACTGGCGTTCACCATCGTTAAATACGCAGGCGCTGCTTACTTGCTGTTTCTGGCTTGGAAGCTCTGGCGTGCCAGTGGTCTCCAGACAGCGCAGGCAACTGAAGGCACCGCCGCCATAACGCAAAACACCAAAAGCAGTGCCAAAACACTTGTCTCCGGCATGCTGATCACGCTTTCCAATCCTAAAGGCTTGCTGTTTTATGCGGCTTTGATGCCAAGCGTGGTGCCTATGGAAACCATCACAACTATTGGCTTGGTTGAGTTGATGTTTGTTACGCTTGCCGTGTTGTCACTGGTCTTTGCAATCTATATTGGTGTGACCGTACGGGCACGAAGCCTCCTGACCTCAGAAAAAGCCGTGTCTCGATTGAATAAGAGCGCGAGTGTTGCAATGTTTGGCACCGCTGCCGCAATCGTGGCGCGATAAGAAGAGCAATAAAATGGAATTGGCAGTTCTTTTGTTTTTTGCAGGAACCTTGTTCGCTGCAGCCATCACACCGGGTCCCGGTATCGCCGCTTTGCTTGCCCGTATTTTCGGACAAGGCATGCGTGGCACACCTATGTTCGTTGTCGGTATGATCTGTGGTGATCTGTTCTGGTTCACGCTTGCAATCATGGGGCTGGCAGCAATTGCGACCAATTATGCGATCATTTTCATGGCGCTCAAATGGGTTGGAGCCGCCTATCTGCTATACGTCGCCTGGGGGATGTGGAACTCAAAAGGCGTATCCCCAACGCAAGATGGTGATACAGCTGTAGAGGCGTCCTCACGTTTTACAGCCTTGCTTGCTGGTCTCTCAATGAACCTGTCCAACCCAAAGGTCGTGATCTTTTATATGGCGCTGATGCCGAACATCGTGCCCATGGATAAGATCAACCTGCTGGCTTATTGGGAACTGGCAGCAACCATGGCCAGTGTGTTGTTCATCGTCTTCGGCATCTATGCCTATTTGGCGGTCTCTGCAAAGAAGCTGATTTCGTCGCAAAAAGCATTCCAGCGGCTGAACCGAAGTTCCAGCGTGGTAATGGTCGGCGTGGCAGCAACCATGGTGACCCGCTGAGCAATCTGCTCTTTGAGACGGCGCTTGCGGAAGACTGCGGCGCCGTAAACTGAAAGTGCTCGTCACCACGAAAGAACCGCTGCAGTTTTATGGATGTAACCAGCCTTGCCCTGTTTGGTGGCACGCTTTTCACATTAGCGATCATTCCCGGCCCTGCCGTTTTTGCAATCATCGCCCGCGCTATGAGCTTTGGCAGCAGCGGTGCAATACTGTTCTGTTTGGGGCTGTTGAGCGGTGATCTGCTCTGGTTCTCCATGGCTGCATTGGGATTAGCGGCAATTGCGAGCAGTTTTTCTGGAACCTTCGTGGCGTTGCAGTGGTTAGGTGCTGCGTATCTCACCTACATTGCATGGGGCATCTGGAAGAGCGCAAATACAGCTCCTTCTGAGGATGACAGCAACTCAATCCCACCACAATCTTCTGCGAAGACATCCTTGTTTGCTGGGCTATTGTTCAACCTGTCAAACCCCAAGGCAATCATGTTCTACCTCGCGCTGATGCCCAATTTGGTCAGCGTTGAGGAAATGAGCCTGCTGGGCTTTGTTGAACTCGCCGCTGTGCTGTCAGCCATCTTACTGATCATCAACGGTGCCTATTCATTTCTGGCAGTCAAATTTTGCCAGTTCTTGAGGTCAGAAAAGACGATGTACCTGATTAATCGACTAGCTTCTCTGGGACTTCTCGGCATCGCAGTACTGATGATTACACGGTAGCAATATCACCGATAAGTCGTTTCAATTTTCAGAAAATGCCAGGCACAAAAATGAAAACTTGGGGTGCTAATCGTGCAAGCAAATCCATGGGATGCACGCTAAGGAAATTATCCCCCCTTAAAAATAGTGTTTATGCAATATTTCCCTTGGTTTACGAGCGCTTAAACTCCCAGATTGCTTGAACCATTTGCCCAACCAATTATAACATGAACCCTAATGAAAACCGTTGTGTGAAGTGATTCGAATGAGCGAAACGTCGACCCCTGAAAATGGCGGACCTGAGCAGGAAAATGGCGCAGGTGAATACGGTGCAGATTCCATCAAAGTGCTGAAAGGCCTGGATGCTGTACGTAAACGCCCCGGCATGTATATCGGTGATACCGATGATGGCTCGGGCCTGCACCATATGGTCTATGAGGTTGTCGACAACTCCATCGATGAAGCGCTGGCCGGTCATGCTGATTATGTGACCGTTACGTTGAACGCTGATGGTTCTGTCTCGGTAACCGATAACGGACGCGGTATTCCGGTAGACATTCACTCGGAAGAGGGAATTTCTGCGGCTGAAGTTATTATGACCCAGCTCCACGCTGGTGGTAAGTTTGACAGCAACTCCTACAAAGTATCCGGCGGTCTGCATGGTGTGGGTGTTTCTGTGGTGAACGCACTGTCCACCACATTGGAGCTGCGTGTATTCCGCAATGACAAAGAACACTTCCTTCGCTTCCATCACGGTGAGGCTGAAGCTCCTTTGAAAGTTGTCGGCGACGCTCCGGGTAAATCCGGTACTGAGGTGACCTTCACCCCATCTCCTCAAACCTTCACCAAAATTGAGTTTGATTACGACACCCTTGAGCACCGCCTGCGCGAGCTGGCCTTCCTCAACTCCGGTGCCCGTATCATCCTGACAGATAATCGTGGTGTTGAGCCTCGCGTTGAAGAGCTCTACTACGAAGGCGGTCTGGAAGCTTTCGTTCGTTATCTGGATCGTGCCAAGCACCCACTCATCGAAGAGCCTGTTACAATGATTGCCGAAAAAGACGGCATCACTGTAGAAGTGGCGATGTGGTGGAACTCCAGTTATCACGAAAACGTTCTGTGCTTCACAAACAACATCCCACAGCGTGATGGTGGTACGCACCTTGCTGGTTTCCGCGCCGCTCTGACACGTCAGTTGACCGGCTACGCAGATTCATCAGGGATCTTGAAGCGTGAGAAAGTAAACCCAACTGGCGAAGATTGCCGCGAAGGCCTGTCCTGCGTGCTTTCTGTAAAAGTGCCGGATCCTAAGTTCTCCTCCCAGACAAAAGACAAGCTGGTTTCCTCAGAAGTCCGTCCGGTGGTTGAGAACCTCGTTGGTGAAGCGCTGTCTACATGGCTGGAAGAAAACCCGGCCCCGGCAAAGTCCATTGTTTCCAAAGTGGTGGAAGCTGCGAGCGCTCGCGAAGCTGCTCGTAAAGCTCGCGAGCTCACACGCCGCAAAGGCGCACTGGATATCGCATCTCTACCCGGTAAGCTGGCCGATTGTCAGGAGCGCGATGCTTCTAAAGCTGAACTCTTCATAGTGGAGGGTGATTCCGCGGGTGGCTCTGCCAAACAGGGCCGTGACAGATCAAATCAGGCTGTGTTGCCGCTGAAGGGTAAGATCCTGAACGTCGAGCGCGCACGTTTTGATAAAATGATCTCCTCGCAGGAAATCGGCACGCTCATCACTGCATTGGGAACAGGTATCGGCAACGAGGAATTCAACCTCGAAAAACTCCGCTACCATAAGATCATCATCATGACCGATGCGGACGTCGATGGCGCGCACATTCGTACGCTTCTACTGACCTTCCTCTTCCGTCAGATGCCTGATCTGATTGAAAACGGCTACGTCTATATCGCTCAGCCTCCGCTTTATAAGGTTACGCGCGGCAAGTCCGAGCAGTACCTGAAAGATGAAGCGGCCTTTGAAGAGTACCTGATAGGCAGTGGCCTGGATGAAACGTCACTCAGCCTTGCAAGCGGCGAAGTGCGCATGGGCGAAGACCTGCGCAGCGTTGTGAACGAGGCCCGTGAAATCTCTGACGTTCTCAACGGTCTGCATTCCCGCTACAACAAAGCTGTTGTCGAGCAGGCTGCAATTGCTGGTGCGCTGAACTCCGACAATCTGCACAACCACGAAAAAGCGCAGGAAGCTGCTGCTTACATCGCGCGTCGCCTGGATATTCTGGCTGACGAGTTTGAGCGTGGTTGGGAAGGTGAAGCAACTGAAGAGGGTGATCTCATCTTCAACCGTGTTGTTCGCGGCGTGAAAGAAGTCACTACAATCGATGCTGCCCTACTCGGTTCTGCAGATGCGCGTCGCCTTGACAGCTACTTTAAGCATCTGGATGAGGTCTATCACAAGGCCGCATCCTTGGTGCGCAAAGACAAATCTGTCGAAATTCGCGGCCCACAAGCCCTTCTGGAGGCTGTTTATGCGCAAGGGCGCCGTGGCATCTCCATGCAGCGCTATAAGGGTCTGGGCGAGATGAACCCAGAACAGCTTTGGGAAACTACGCTGGACCCGAATGTACGCTCTCTGCTGCAGGTGAAGATCAAAGAAGCGGATGCCGCGGATGACATCTTTACCAAGCTGATGGGTGATGAAGTAGAGCCGCGTCGCGACTTTATTCAAACCAACGCTCTATCCGTTGCGAACCTCGACGTCTAAGCAACGCACAAGCGTAAGAAACAACAAAAGCCGGATGCTTCTGCACTCCGGCTTTTTTTATGCGTTGCTCCAGCGGAAAGCTGGCAACGGTCTAAATGGAAAGACTAAGGAAGGTGTGCTCTGACATCCAGCGGTCAAACAGGAAGCTTACATGCCCTCGCGCAGCGTTGGCAGCTTCTTCAGGCGTGCCATTGCAATGCGTTTCGATGATCGCAATATGCTTTTCATGGATGTCTTCACCATTGAGTGGAATATCCCGGTGTGACAGTGTCACACGATGCATATGGAGTGCGCACCGTTCCAGAATAGGCTCTAGTCCGCGCAAGTTTGCCTGACGGAATAGAGTTGCATGGAAGAGGCGGTCATAAGCGCTGCAAAGAAACACCTCGTTGTCATCGGCTGCCTGACACATAGCATCCAGAATTTCAAAGAGCCGGTCACGCGTCTCACTTGAAATGTTAGAGGCAATCATTCGTCCGGCTTGCTCTTCCAGCTGCATGCGGATTTTGACAATCTCGACAGCTTCAGCGCGGCTGATACCCGCAACGCGAGTGCCTTTGTAGTCGTGCCGTACCACCAAGCCGGATTGCTGAAGTTTAAGCAAGGCCTCACGTACAGTTCCTTGCGCGCAATCACACGCATCAGCTACCGTCTGTTCGGCAATTGCTTCACCAGGTTTAAGAGCACCAACGATGATCTGTTCTTCCAGGTAAAGATAGACAGCGTCACTTTTACGATTACTGGTGGATGACCAGGGAGAAATTCCAAAGCGAGAAACGAGGGAGCGGTCCGAGATCGAGTGCAGCATGACAGAAAGCGCTTTTTTTTGGATAGAGACGAATCCGAGAGCACATTACACTAAATAGCTTCGGATTTCTCATCACAGGAACACCATAAGCACGTATAGCGTGTAAACTATGTTACGTGCAATTGTAAAATATAGTTCCTATGGGGTAGGGCGTATTGTTGCGTCCTTCATTGTAAGTATTATTTAATCGAATAAAAAGACACAATTTCAAGGCTATAAATTCTAATTAATTGGCAGTTTTGAAGAGTTTCAACTAATGGAACCGAAAATATAGCAGACAAAAATAAATTAATTTAGCCAGCTAATTTGTCCACAAAAGAAGGAGCACATAGAGGCGATTATGTGTTCCTGTCCAAAACTATGCGATCAAGATTCTGGTTTGATCATCACAGTTCCAGAAGCATAGGCGTAAATTTTGCCTTCTTCGTCGACGATTTCTCCGGCAGAGATCCCGGTCTGACGTGTCATGCTGACCACGCGGCCTTCAGCGTATAGAACCTGCCCTACCTTAATGGGATGTATGTACTTGACGTTGAGTTCTGAGGTGCCGCGGAAATTGAAGGCGTCTTTGAGCTTGGTCTGAACCGCAAGAGAAAGGACAGAATCCAACGCCGTCGCAGCATAGCCGCCATGCACTGTACCACCCGGATTGAGATGATCATTCGTTGGCATGCATTTAAAACGAACCAGACCATCCTCAATGCAATCAAGGTCTACATTCATGGTTTCCGCCATTGGCGGGCGATTGCCAGCTTTCTGCATGGCTTTCAGGAACTCCAGTCCTGACATCACTTTTACGTCCATCTTTTCAATCCGTCCTATTGAAAATCTTTGAGATAAAGGCGTAATCCTGTAAGTGACTGCAGGTGTTCAATCAGATTACGCGATGAAAACAATGCTCTAATGAATTTGGGTGCCCAGCCTAAAGCCGGGTGAGAAGCGCCTTGAGATCGTCCTTCTCACGATCACTCAGCTCCGCAAGAAATCTGGCGTTTGCATCTTCGGTTAAACTGTCAAGAATTTCGGAAACTTCCTGACCTTGCTTGGTGAGGAAAATATGCTGGGTCCGCCGGTCTTCCGGGCTTGCTCTGCGCTCCAAATACCCGGCGGGGCAAAGCCGGTCCAGCACACCGGTAAGTGTTGCATTGTCCAGTTCGGCAGCCTTGCCCAGTTGAGACGTTGTGCATCCGTCCTGAACAGCAAGGGCTTGCAACACAATGGATTGGACCGGTGTGAGGCCCAGTTCTTCCAGTTGCTTCTTATAAAACCGCGCACCACTTCTGGCGCTGCGGGAAAGCAGATAAAAAATGCAATTATCTAAGCGCATCACAGACACTCCATAAATTTTGCATACAAATAGTTTGCACACAAAATATAACGGCACAATTGATACTTTGGAAGGGGGAGAAAGGAAGCTACAGCAAGTTGCAGCTTCCAGTCAGGAAGGCTTTAAGCGACTTCGCGGGTCTCGGTCAGGATGACTTCAAAGCCTTCAAAGTGTGGGCCGCCCAGATAGAAGTTCATGCGGGTGCCAGCGCCTTTATGAGCAGACGCAAACGCTTCAGACTTCGTCCAGCCGACAAAATTCTCATAGGTATCCCAGGTGGTATGGGATGCATAAAGGGTATGGTCTTCAGCTGTCTCGCCTTTGAGCATACGAAATTCGATGTAGCCGGGAACGGAGCTCAGGTGACGCTCACGATTTTTCCAAACGGTTTCAAACTCTTCTTCTTTGCCCCGCACCACGCGGAAACGGTTCATTGCAATGTACACGCCGGAACTCCTTAGCCAATTAGTACATGAGCCTTTCCAGTCAAAAGCTCAGCAAAGTTTCAGGTCTTCAGAGCCACTCTCAAAACACATACCACAATAGGAATGGGAGGGGTATGCGGAGGCTGGCTAGCGATTTAAACCGCTTGGCTGGCAAAATGGTCTTAACGATGCGCCTTAAAAGGCTCTCGACCTGCGTATGTAGAAAAATATGAATTTAATAGTCAAGTATTATTTCTTATATTTGCCTGTCTTCCTCCTAGTTCAATTTAGAGATTGACCCGATAAATAAATATGAGTATTTCACTCATGTTATTTTGAAAGATAGCGTTTTACGAACTGGGCGAATTTGGGAAGCCAGAAGCCACTCATGCCCGAAGGAATGAAATACCTCCTCTCAAATGGGTGCTACCATGCGTGTTCTAACCAGAGCCCTCGATTCATTTTCTCTCATGCTTCCTTATGCAGCTGCTGCGCTCCTGAGCTTGTTCTTTGGAATGTTCATTGGTCAGGTCCAAGCTGAAGACCTGCCAAAAGATCAGCGCATTATCTCGATCGGGTCCTCGCTGACAGAAATCGTCTACGCTCTTGAAGCTCAGGATAGGTTGGCCGCTGTCGACACCACAAGTCTATATCCGGAGGAGGCAAAAAAGCTTCCCAATGTGGGTTACATGAGAGCTCTCAGTGCAGAAGGGGTGCTCGCAGCCAATCCAGATCATATCCTCATGATGGAAGGTTCTGGCCCGCCAACAGCGGTGGATGTCCTCAAAGCAGCCTCCATGAAGCTGACGGAAGTGAAAGAAGTTTATTCCCCGGAAGGCATTCTTGAGAAAATTGATATTGTCGGAAACGCATTACAGCTTCCAGACGAAACGAAAGCACTGAAAACGAAAGTCAAAGCAGATCTTGATGAGGCTATTGCCTACGCACATCAGCAAGCCAAACCGCTCAAAGTTGTCTTTGTCATCTCTGAGGGCGGTGGAAAGCCGCTGGTCGCAGGCCGCGAAACAGGTGCTCATGCCGTGATCGGATTGGCTGGCGCAACCAACGTGTTTGCAAACCTGCGCGGCTACAAACCAGTCTCCAAAGAAGCGTTGATTGCAGCAGCTCCTGATGTTGTGATGATGATGTCTCGTCCGGGCTCAAGCGGTCAGTCAGCAATTCTCAAAGAGCCAGGCTTCAACCTCACCCCAGCAGGTTTAAACGGCAATCTCATCGTCATGGACGGCGTCTACCTCCTTGGCTTTGGCCCTCGCACAGCGCAAGCCCTTCGCGATCTGAGTGATCGTTTTGTGAAAATCGCAGCTAAACCTGACGCAAAGTCGTGAGGTGAGGTGGCAATGAGTGAGATGACACTGTCCGAAGCGTTCAAGTCACCCGTAACCCATGCAAGAACAAGCCGAGAATTCTGCCAGCAGTACGCTGTTAAGGCACTAACGGTGCTGCTCCTGATTATCTGCTTCGTATCGCTGGCTATTGGGCCAACTGAGGTATCTGTCTCACACATATTCGGCGCAGTTAATTACTGGCTCTTTGGTGATGAAACAGCGCTCACTCTCCGAGACAAAGTCGTCCTGATGGACATTCGGATGCCAAGAACGGTACTTGGATGTCTGGTCGGCGCCTCTCTTGCTGCCTCCGGTGCAATGATGCAGGGTCTGTTCCGAAATCCTCTCGCCGATCCGGGTTTGGTGGGGGTTTCATCTGGTGCAGCCCTCGCAGCAGTCTGCGTGATCACTCTGTCCTCCAGCTTGCCTGCATGGATTTTAGATCACTATTCGGTCTACCTTCTCCCATGGGGAGCCTTTGTCGGCGGTGCCGCAACAACCACCCTGCTCTACAAAGTCGCAACCCGTCGAGGTCAAACCTCCATCGCGACCATGCTGCTGGCAGGTATTGCACTTGGCGCATTGTCTGGTGCCATAACTGGGTTTCTCGTTTTTGGCAGCACAGATGCAGAACTCAGAGACCTGACATTCTGGGGCATGGGCGGACTGGGAAGTTCCACATGGCCAAGAGTCTGGTCCACGCTTCCCTTTGCTTTGGCTGTGCTCGTTTCTCTCCCATTCATCGCAAAGGGCCTGAATGCATTTTTGTTGGGTGAGGCTGAAGCCTTTCATCTTGGCTTCAACACACAGCATCTCAAGCGTTTGATCATTGTTCTGGTTGCAGGTGCAGCCGGAGCTTCAGTTGCGGCGGCTGGTGCAATTGGTTTTGTTGGGATTGTCGTGCCCCACGTCTTGAGACTGGTGATTGGACCAGACCACCGCTTCCTCCTTCCCTCCTGCGCATTGCTCGGTGCATCCTTATTGGTTGCCGCGGATGTTGTCGCCAGAACGGTGGTCGCGCCCGCCGAACTGCCAATCGGCATCATCACAGCAATCATTGGCGCGCCTGTGTTCCTTTCCATCCTGCTTGGTCGCAAAAACCACGTCCAATTGTGAGGATCTCAGATGCTTGAGGCAATAAACATCACAGTAAGCATTGGCACAAAAAAACTGCTCCGAGACGTCTACTTCCGCAGTTGTCCGGGAGAGTTGACGGTAATCATCGGTCCCAACGGTGCAGGCAAGTCGACGCTTCTCAAATGCCTGACGGGCGATCTGTCACCATCTGAAGGCGACGTAATACTGGATGGCACGTCTATCTGGTCAGTCCCGGCGGTTGAGCTTGCAGGCCGCCGTGCGGTGTTGCCTCAAAGCTCACAGCTATCCTTTCCATTCTCAGTCGAGGAAGTTGTTATGCTGGGTCTGGTCTCCGGCAGACACGGCCTTAGCGCAAAGCAACTACGCCCGCGCGTTCTGGAAGCTCTGGATTGCGTCGGTCTGACGTCCTACCTGAACAGATACTATCAGGAACTGTCCGGCGGCGAAAAACAGCGTGTTCATTTGGCTCGTGTGCTCTGTCAGGTTTGGGAACCAAGACAAAATGGCCGTGCCAACTATCTGTTTCTGGATGAACCGACCGCGAGTTTGGATCTAAAGCACCAGATCGACGTACTGGAGACAGGACGTAAGTACGCCAATGAAGGTGGCGGTGTTATCGCAGTCCTTCATGATATTGATCTGGCTTGCGTCTATGCCGACAAGATATTCGTGCTGAACCACGGCAATCTGGTTGCGCACGGTACGCCGCAGGATGTTGTGACAACCGACCTGCTCCGCTCGGTCTACCACCTTGATGACCGAATGCTGGAAACCAAGTGGGGCCATCTGGCAAAGGGTCAGAATCTCGGCAAGTCTTGGTCAGAGCTACGCCCGTCCTAAGTACAGCATAATTATGCTTTGCGGCCTGCGTTCCCGGATGCGTGGCGCAGACCGTTTATTCCGCTGTTTAAACAGCCCCGACGCAAGCACCCTAAAGATCGTCCCGCCGCTTAAGGCGCTTTTTCTCGATCTTCTCTTCTTCCTCATTGATGAGATTAAGCGGATGAAGCGAAAACTCGCCTTTGATCGGTGCTTTACGCCTGAGAACCCTAGAGCGGGCAGACCACCTGTTTTTCACGGCAAGAAACAAAAGGGCAATGGACGTAAAGCACAGAGCCAAAGCCATGCTTATAGCGATCGTGGCCATAGTTTCCTCCCAGAATGAACTAGTCTCCATTCTCATTTTGGAGGCAAATGCCGATCGCTAGAATCAGCAATGTATGCGGGTAGAATTTTAGGGATTGTTTAGGCACTTTGAGTCGGAAGCCTGATGGTGCGTGCAGCACGTGTGATATCCGCATAATTCACAAGAATGTGTAGGTAGATATCCTAAAGTAATACGAGCCAAATAAGGCAAATAAGGCACCTTAAACGCCAATAAAATACCAAAGATCTTTCTAAATCTATAGAATCGTTAAGCCGCGGAAATACTGAGAGAAAACAGAAACGTCAGATTCTAAAAACGGTATTCTGTGATGTAAAACATTGATTCGCAGAGATTTTTTTAAAATCGTCTGTAATAAATACTCCATTTTTCTTTCGAAATTTGGCCCCAATTTCCAGAAAAATCAGCCTCGTCGAACGCGGAAGCGATCAGATGCACTGCAAACAATGCGCTGTTGGAAACGCAAAGAACAAAATTGCAGTCAGATCGCATCAGCGTTCGTTTTTAACGAGAGCGGCTCGGTGAGCCTTCCGGACCTTAGCAATTCGGCTTGCTCCATTAATTTCGGAGTTGTCTGGAACCTCTCAATAAAAATTGAGGGAATACAATGGACTATCGTGGCACATATGACGAATTCCGTGACGCATTGCGGGCTTTCGAATCCGGTTGGGATCGCGAAAGATACAACGACGGCAGAATTCAGGATTGGCAGCTCAACGAATGGGCAGGCGGTCCGGTGCAAGACTTCTTTCCAGAGTATGATAGTTGGGGGGATCTGAACGACGACCAATGGAGTGCGATGTCTTATCGCTCCACCAACTCACTTGGGTTCGTCGGCTACCAGTTCGGTGAAGCTCTGCTTATCGATCTGGGTTACTATGATGATGACGTCTTTTACGGCAACGGCGCAGCCACCAACACTTGGGATGGCACCTGGACCGGCAAAAATGGCGTCGACTCACTAGAAGAGTTTATGACTCCTGAAGCACAGGAAGTTGCCGTTCAAGAAGCATTTGGCTTCAATCTCCAGATTATTGAAAATGGATTGTCCAACAGCGGCCAGTCACTGGACGACTTTATTGGACAGGATTTCACCTACGAGCAGAACGGTCAGGATGTCAGCGTAACCCTCACACTGACGGGTATTTTGGCTGCTGCCCACTTGCGTGGCGCTTACGGTACACTTGCTCTTCTGCAGGGCGGCAACGTTTCGCAGGACGAATACGGTACCTCTATTCTGCAGTATGTTGAGCAGTTTGGCGGCTTTGAAAGCCCAACTGTTGATGAAGCAATCGACTACTTCCAGGATCGTCTGACTGGCGAAGAAGGCCTGAACGGCCCTCTGCCAGGCGTTGGCGTTCCAAAAGAAGATGCTGATGTGGTGGTCACATGGTCATATGGTGAACAGGAAGTCGTCAACGACTTTGACACTGAAGACGGCGTGATCTTCGTTGACTGGATCAGTGCTGACCAGCTCGAAGTGACCGAGACACCAGACGGTGTGCTCTTCTCTATTCCGTCCAATGGCGGGCAGACGCTGCTCCTGGCCGGAGTTGCACTTGCTGACCTGACACTGGCAAACTTCTCCATTCAGGATGCATCAGCAGCTGAATTGATCAGAGACCTTGTTGGCGGAAACACTCAGCCTGAAGAACCAACCGATCCTGTTGATCCGGTAGACCCTGTGGATCCCGTTGACCCGGTTGATCCAGGTGACGGTGATGACGGTCATGGTCATCCAGGCGATGGCGATGATGGGCATGGTGGCCATACTGGCGACATGTATATGCTCGGTCTGGACAGTGAGTCTCAGGTCATCGCAGACTTCGATCCATCCTCTGACATGATCCATATTCTGGAAGGTGTGACTGGCGAACAGTTCGAGATCTTCGAGGAAAGCGGTGACGCACTCGGACAAACAGTCCGCATCGTGATCACTGATCAGTTCGGTAACATCATGTCCACCACCATCTTCCAGGGTGTGACACTCTCCGATCTGTCTCTGGCAAACTTCTCTGTCGCAGAACAGTCTGCGTTCAACGAAGTTGTCTCTGCCATTGGCGAGACCGTTGAAGTGCCGGACCCAAGTCAGGGTGGCGGATACGAGCTTGTTTATGACAACGACGGTTCAAACCCACCAACAGTCACCGGCACGACCGATGAAGGTGGTTCCAAGTTCCGCGCTGACGTAAACGCAGACGATATCGTTGGCTTTGATCCTGATAGGGACGAGCTGGACTTCGGCGGAACATCTGTTCACGGCCTCATCGTGACCAAGTCTCCTGCTGGTGAAATTGTTCTCGACAGCCCGTGGAGCTCTTCTGCACAAATTGTGCAGGGCGTCACCTATCAGGATGTCGACATCTCAGACTTCGGAGTGGTCGGCAATGAACACCTCCGTCAAGATCTTGGTGGCGTGGTCTCTTGGGAACAAGGCGTGGGCCCTCGCGAAGACGACACAGTCTACATCCGGTCTCATGAGTACGGCGTACACGAAGTTATCTCTGACTTTGACCCATCATCCATGAAGATCAGCTTCCTGTACTACGGTACACGTGAGCGTCTGAGCGTTGAAGAAACTGACGACGGCCTGCTGATCTCTACTCTGCCAAGTGGTCAGAGCTTCCTGTTCGAAGGCATTTCCCTTGATAATCTGGTCCCAGGTCAGCTGGAATTCCACTTCGATCAGGTCATGGAAGATAACCTTGAAGTTCCATTCGGCTTTGATCAGGATGACGTGACCCTCGTCAGCCGTGAAGACCTGTTGACTCCGGAAGCACCAGCTGGCGACACAACGGATGGCCACCAGACCAGACCGGGTGACTTCGGTCCAACTGATCCGGTTGATCCAGTCGACCCAACTGATCCAGATCCGGACCCAGTTGATCCAGTCGATCCGGTTGATCCTGTTGATCCGGGTACAGGCACTCCGGGTCAGGTTCCTGGTGATGGTGTGGTCGTGTTCACATGGGCTTGGGGTGAAAACAGCGTTATCACCGACTTCAACCCAGCGGATCATAAGATCAGTATTGGTTGGATCAGTTCAGACCAGATCAGCTTCACAGAATCTGAAGACGGTCTTGTGATCTCCCTGCCATCAAATGGTGGACAGACCCTTCTGCTGGAAGGTGTGTTCCTTGAGGATCTGAATGCCGATAACTTCGACATCAAAGATCCATCTACATTGCAGGAAATCCTTGATCTGCTCAGCGGTGAAGGTTCACAGCCACCTGTCGACCCAACTCCGGACCCAGACCCAACCCCAGATCCTGACCCGGTCGACCCTGTAGATCCAGTGGATCCGGTTGACCCAGTTGATCCGGGCGATGGTTCACCTCGTGAGTTCACACTGGATTGGCAGTGGGGCAAGCAGGAAGAAGTTGCAAACTTCAACCCGGAACAGGATACCGTGAACATCGGTTGGATTGGCGGTGACCAGTTCGAAGTGGAACAGACCGACAATGGTGTGTTGTTCACTCTGCCGGGTAACGGTGGTCGGTCACTTCTGCTGGTTGGTATTGTCGTAGCCGATCTGACAGCAAACAGCATCATCGCAAATGATGCGGCTGCTCAGGCCAAGATTGATGACTTACTCGCCAATGCTGAAAATCTGGCAGATGTGGGAACTCAGTCCGAAGCAGAAAATGTGGAGACAACCTACATTCCAGAGGCTCCTGAAGCATCGACCACTGCACAGGAAGCAGCTGCTTCCAATGACAGAGATGATGATGCGGTTGCCGCTCCTGCTCAGGACGCTGAACAGGAAAATGGTCCTCGTGAGACTCAGAATGCTCCTGAACCAGCTCTTGCAGCTGCGGCCAACGGCAATGGAGCAATCGGAGGCGATACCGTTGAGATCAATTGGGATTGGGCATCAGAAGAAGTCATCACAAACTTCGACCCTGCAACCGACACCATTGATTTTGGTAATCTGAATGCATCACAGGTTCAGATCACGGAAGAGAACAACAGTGTTGTGATCGAGGTTTTGGACAATGGTGGCCACACCTACACCTTGAACGGCATTAACGTGGAAGACCTCTCTGCGGAGAACTTCGAAGCTGACGACTTCAACACCATAGTAACTGAAGACGGCGGAGTTGTAGATCAGATGCATTCGATTAATCAGGACGATAGCCTGATCTGATTGATGAGCTAATCAAAAGAACGTCTCCCTCCCGGTGAATACCGGGAGGGAGTTTCTTGCTTTAATTCCCAAAGCAATTGAGAGAAAGCTTATGCCCGACAGCCAAAGACAGAAAGAATCTGTAATCACCAGTGCATTCAGATCTCTAAGGTCCGCACTGGTTGGAATTGGTGGCGTCAGCATGCTGTTGAATATTTTGATGCTGACAGGACCACTCTTTATGCTGCAGGTCTATGACCGTGTGCTGGCAAGTGGATCGGTTCCAACGCTCGTCGTTTTGGCAACTCTTGTTGGTGTCCTTTTTCTTTTCTATGGAATTCTGGAAACACTCCGCAGTCGTGTTTTGTCCCGTCTTGGGCAACGTGTAGATGCCCAGCTCTCTGGTGTTTCCTACGAGATCTCAACGAGCCTACCACTTATTCTCGGCCCCAAAGGTGCAAAGATGCGCCCGGTTCAGGATCTGGATCAGGTGCGCAGTTTCCTTTCAGGCCCAGGCCCTGCCGCCATCTTCGACTTGCCGTGGATGCCACTCTATTTCGGTATCGTGTACCTCTTCCATCCCTATCTTGGCATGATGGCAATCGGTGGTGCGTTGGTCATTTGTGCGCTGGTTGGATTGAATGAACTTACCTCCCGCAGACCTTCGAGTGAGGCTGCAGCTGAAACAAACCGCCGCTCTGCTATTGTTGAAGCCAGTCGTTCCAATGCTGAAGTCATTCAGGCAATGGGCATGATGGAGACGATGAAGAACAGATGGCACAAGGGCAATGATGCCTACTTGGTCAAGCAACGCAAAGCAGGTGACCGAGCTGCCTTTTTCGCAACAGCCGTCAAAACCTTCCGCTTCATTTTGCAGTCCGCCATGCTTGGCATGGGCGCATGGTTGGTCATCCAGCAAGAGGTCACCTCTGGTGTCATGATTGCCTCATCAATCATGTCTTCCCGTGCTTTAGCTCCCGTTGAGCAAGCTGTTTCCCAATGGAAAGGTTTTCTGGCAGCCCGACAAGGCCTCGCCCGTTTGCGCAAGGTAGTCGAAAATAAAGATGACACCAACAACGTGATGGAACTGCCCCTTCCGCATCAGAAGGTTGATCTGGACAGTGTGGCATGTGGTCCGGTTGGTATCCGTCAGCCAATCGTGCAAGGCATCTCGTTTAGTCTTGCGGCTGGCGAAGGTCTTGGCGTTATTGGCAAGTCCGGTTCTGGCAAATCAACCTTGTCTCGCTCGATTGTCGGCATCACCAATGCTCTGACAGGATCAATCCGGTTTGATGGCTCAGAGCTTGATCAATGGACGTCGGAGCGCATCGGTGAATTTGTTGGCTTCTTGCCGCAGGACATTCAATTGTTTGATGGCACGGTTGCGGAGAACATTTCCCGCTTCAAGGAAGATGTAAATCCTGATGACGTCATCGAAGCTGCGAAAATTGCCAGTATCCATGAGTTCATCACAGGCCTGCCGGATGGTTACAACACGATTATCGGTAGTGGTGGTTATGCCTTATCTGGCGGCCAACGTCAGCGCATCGCCCTCGCCCGTGCCATGTATGGTGAGCCTTTCCTCATCGTTCTGGATGAGCCTAACTCCAACCTGGATTCTGAAGGTGAAGCCTGTCTGACCCATGCGATCAAACTGATGCGGGGCCGAGGTAAGATCGTCATCGTGATTGCCCACCGTCCAAGTGCGATTGCGGCGGTTAATAAGGTACTCGTGCTCAATGATGGCCGACAAGCTGCCTTTGGTCCGCGAGATGAGGTTATGAAGCAACTTGTAACCCCGGTTCAAACTCAGCAAGTCCCGCAAAAAGCAGCAATTAAAGCTCCTGCCAAACGAGGAGCAGCATAATGTATAATCATTCTGAAAGTGACAAACAGATTAAGGGTAGCATTAGATTCCATCTGATCTGCGCTGGTCTTCTGGTTGTTATCCTTGTTGGAGGCGTAGGCCTCTGGGGCGGCCTGATGGAAATCCGCGGCGCAATTATTGCTCCCGGTACCATTGTCGTTGAGACCAACACCAAGAATGTGCAGCACATGGAAGGCGGCATTGTCCGCTCCATCATGGTGACTGATGGGGATACCGTTGATGCGGGAGACACCCTGCTCCGCCTTGATGACACGGTGACCCGCGCCAACCTTGCTGTCGTGACCAAACAGCTCGACAATCTTTACTCGCAGGAAGCCCGTTTGATCGCAGAACGTGATGGAGAAGAAGAAATACTCTTCTCAACACGAGCCACAGATGATGCACATTCTCAGGTCCTGAACACCATTCAGGAAGGGCAACGCCGGATGATGGTTGCGAAGACCAAGAACCTGCGTGGCCGACAGGACCAGATGCGTGCTCAGATTCAGCAGTATAGAAAGCAAATTGATGGACTGTCTCAACAAAGAGATGCCAAAGAAATCGAGATCAGCCTGATCGATGGCGAACTGGAAGACCTCAACAAGCTGCTGGCCAAAAGACTGGTCACAGAGTCACGTGTCACAGCCCTCAAGCGCGAAAAAACCAAGCTTCAGGGTGAATATGGGGACTTCATAGCTCAGGTCGCTAAGACAGAAGAAGCCATCGCAGAGCGTAACATCCAGATCATGCAGATCGAAGAAGACGTTTTGACAAAGACACTGGAACAGCTTCAGCAAGTCCGGGCAGAGGTTGCCCAGCTTGAAGAAAAGAAGATTGCTGCACAGGACCAGCTGATGCGCATGGAAATCAAATCACCTCAGTCTGGCACGGTGCACGACCTGACCATTCACACCATCGGTGGTGTTATCGCTCCCGGTGAGGTGTTGATGCAAGTTGTGCCACGTGAAGACGTTCTGGTGATTGAAGCGCAGGTGCAGCCAATCGATGTGGATCAGTTGACGCCCAATCAGGAAGCAACGATCCGTTTGCCAAGCTTTGATCAACGCACAACACCTGAGCTGACAGCAGAAGTGAAGACGATCTCACCTGATCTTTTGGAAGACCCCAAAACCGGTCTCAGCTTCTATATGGCAGAGCTGACAATCTCAGAAGATCAGCTGGACAAACTGGGTGGTAAAAATCTGGTGCCGGGTATGCCGGTCGAGGCGTTCATTCAGACAGAAAACCGCACGGTGATCTCATACATCATGAAGCCAATGGTCGATCAGATCGCCCACGCAATGCGTGAGTAGGGACGCCGTGTATCGCCGAAAAATGGAAACCGGTTTTCGGATAAAGATACGCGAACAAATGCCCCTACTCTGCTCATTCACATTGATGTTGAGGCTGTTTACCAGCCAGCCTCAACATCACCCATCTCTACATAGATGCTCTTAACCTGAGAGTATTGATCCAGCGCCCACTGACCATTCTCACGGCCAATGCCGGAGTTCTTGAAGCCACCGAATGGCATCTCGACCGGGGTCAGGTTGTAGTTGTTGATCCAGCAAGTGCCAGCTTCCAACTGATCAATCACACGGTAGGCACGCTGAATATCTTTCGTGAACACAGCAGCAGCCAAACCAAACTCGGTGTTGTTGGCGCGGCGGATCACATCAGCTTCATCATCAAAGTCCAGCACACACATCACAGGACCAAAGATCTCTTCGCAAGCAATGCGCATGTCGTCTTTGACTTCAGTGAAGATGGTTGGCTCAACAAACAGGCCGCGACCAAGGCCGGCCACCTGCGGACGTCCACCACCAGCATAGAGAACCGCACCTTCGCTCTGGCCAATCGCGATGTAGTCCATCACTTTCTCAAGCTGAGCTTTGGAGACAAGCGGGCCAAGTTGTGTGTCTTCATTCAGCGGATCACCAATAAGGATCTTCTCGGTCCGCTCTTTCAGACGCTTCAGGAACTCATCTTTGATGGAAGAATGCACGAACACGCGTGTGCCGTTGGAGCAAATCTGACCGGTGGAATAGAAGTTAGCATTCATCGCCGCAGCAACGGCATTGTCGATGTCACTGTCTTCAAAGATCACGATCGGAGACTTGCCGCCCAGCTCAAGGCTCATGTGCTTCAGCTGAGAAGCTGCTTTTTCAGCAACCTTCATACCTGTTGGCACGGAACCTGTCAGGGAAACCTTGGCAATTTCAGGATGGGATACCAGAGAAGCAGCCGCTTCACGGTTTGCCTGCACCACGTTGAATACACCATCCGGCAGGCCAGCTTCACGGAAGATCTCAGCAAGCTTGAGCGCAGACAGGCAAGTCACTTCAGATGGCTTGAAGATCATCGCATTGCCAGCAGCCAGCGCCGGAGCAGCTTTCCATGCAGCAATCTGGATTGGGTAGTTCCAAGCGCCAATGCCAAGGCAAATACCCAGTGGCTCGCGCTTGGTCATGGCGTAAGAGCCACCCAGATCGATGTGCTCACCGTTAGAAGTTGCAGCAACGCTTGCGAAGTATTCCAGCGCTTCAGCACCAGAAGCAGCGTCAGCTACCAAAGTTTCCTGTAGCGGCTTACCCGTATCAAGCGTTTCCAGCTCGGAAAGCTCACGGTTACGTTCACGCATCAGGTCAGCAGCCTTACGCAGAACGCGGGAGCGCTCAGCAGGTGCCATGGAACGCCAGATCGCAAAGCCCGTCCGTGCGGATGCAATAGCTTTGGTGATGATTGCCGGTGTTGCGGAGTGAACCCGCGCAATCACTTCCTGTGTTGCTGGATAAAGGCTGAGGATCTCCTCCCCCATCGTATCTTCAACGTAAGTGCCGCCAATAAAGTGAGAACCACCAGGCTGCGCACGCAGGGATGCATTTGTCAGGTTATCTGTTTTCGTCATTTCTTAATCCAACACTTACCGTTGTTCGTTCTGCCAGTTCGGGTGAACCCACGCCTGCTTATCACTGGCAGGAAGCATACCTTTTCCGAGAATATGGTCTGCAGCCTTCTCACCAACCATGATGGAAGGTGCATTGAGGTTTCCGTTCGTAATCTGCGGGAAGATGGAGCTATCCGCAACGCGCAAACCGTCAACACCAATCACACGACATTCGCTGTCAACCACAGCACTTTCGTCATTCGCGTCACCCATTTTACAGGTGCCGCACGGATGGAACGCGCTCTCGACATGTTCTTTGATGAAAGCATTCAGTTGATCGTCGCTTTCAACGTCTTTGCCTGGCTGGATTTCCTTGCCGCGGAATGGATCAAAGGCCTGCTGAGCAAAGAGCTCACGTGTCAGGCGAATGCACTGGCGGAAATCTTCCCAATCGTCTTCATGGCTCATGTAGTTGAACAGCACATTCGGCTTGTCCATTGGGTCCGCAGATTGCAGCGTCACCGCACCGCGAGATTTGGAGCGCATCGGGCCAACATGAACCTGATATCCGTGGCCTTCAGCTGCCGCCTGCCCGTCATAACGAACCGCAAACGGCAGGAAGTGGAACTGAATGTCAGGGTACATCACGCCCGCTTTGGAGCGAATAAATCCACAGGTTTCAAAGTGGTTGGTGGTGCCCAGGCCAGATTTTGCCAGCTGCCACTGAGCTCCGATCACGCCTTTAGAGATCAGATTCCAGTGCTTGTAGAGCGTAATCGGCTGAGTACATGCCTGCTGAATATAGAGTTCCAGATGATCCTGAAGGTTCGCACCAACACCCTTACGATCTGCAATCACATCAATGCCCAGAGCAGACAGAGCCGCCGCATCACCGATGCCGGAATGCATCAGCAGCTTTGGTGAGTTGATGGAAGACGCAGAAACGACCACTTCGCGGGAGCATTTGACCTGATGTACCTGCCCGCCACGTACATACTCAACGCCAACAGCACGTTTGCCTTCCATGAGAATACGATTGACGTGCGCGCCGGAGATGATCTCCAGATTTTCACGGCCTTTGATTGGCCAGAGATAAGCGTTGGAAGCGGACCAGCGACGGCCATTGTGAACCGTCATTTCCATATCGCCAAAGCCTTCCTGGCGATAACCGTTGTAGTCGTCAGTTTTGGCGTAACCGGCCTCTTCACCAGCCTGTACAAAGGCATCGTAAAGCGGGCTCCAGCGTGTACCGCGAGAGACGTAGAGCGGGCCGGATTTCCCGCGCCAGTCTCCGTCTACTTCGGTGTTCTCAAGGCGCTGGAAGTAAGGCAAAACGTTCTGGTAACCCCAGCCTTTCGCCCCCATCTCTTCCCAGCTGTCAAAGTCGCAGGCATTACCGCGCACATAGACCATGCCGTTGATAGAGGAAGAGCCACCAATCACCTTACCGCGTGGCAAAGCAAGCTTACGCCCGTCCAGATGCGGCTCAGGCGCACTCTCATAGCCCCAATCGTAGCGGGACATGTTCATGGGATAGGACAAGGCAGCGGGCATCTGGATAAACGGACCGATATCCGTACCACCAAACTCCAGCAAAACCACCTTGTTTTGGGGATCTTCAGAAAGACGGTTTGCCAGGGCGCATCCAGCAGAGCCGGCGCCTACAATAATGAAATCTGCAGTCATTGTATTCTCTTGGGCTTGAAGCCGTATTCCAGTTATTATTGTGTAGTTTCTGTCGTTTCAAAGCTGTCGAAACATTTCTTCACGTAGTCCTGAACCAGCATTGTTGCCGGTGACCCGTCAGGTCGGTTTGTCGTTAGCACGCATTGCAGCCAGAGCCCGTCAATCATCGCAGCTGTACCTTCTGCCGCTGTAATCGCCGTCTCTCGATCTGTGACGCGGTGGTATTCCGCAGTGAGGTTCGAGATCAGCCGTCGGTGGTAGATCTGAAGCAACCGGCGTGTTCCCGGTTCCGTTCGTGCCACCACATAAAACGCAAACCACGCCGAGATAACGGAGGGCTGAAACTGCTCATCGCTGAAGTTGGTATGGATGATCGCATCGATCCGCTCCATAGGGGTTTTCGTCTTCAGCAAGCGCTTGCGGGATTGCTTGCTCAAGTCCGTCAGCAAAAAGCTTATGGTCGCGTTGAAGACAGCTGCCTTCGAGCCAAAGTAGTGATGTGGCAGGCCCGTCGAAACGCCGGCATTCTTGGCAATATCTGCCATTGTTGTCGCTGCGTACCCCTTTTCATGGATCGCTTTGATCGTTGCCATAATTATCGAGGTTTTGCGTTCCTCTTCCATTCCGACCTTAGGCATTTGTGCCGAACTCACTCCAAGATTATTTTTATTGAACGTTCAATCAATAAAAATAGTTCTTAGAACATTTCGGAGCTTTTGAAAAGTATTGTACTCAGATTTATCGTAATTAATATCTGACGGAGAGGTTGCCTTTAGTCCATCGGGTGTTTATTAGCTTTAGTGAACGAAGGAATTTGAAAATTTAATTGTCGTCTAGGTAGTGTTTAGGACATGTTTTCTGCACAATTCTACGGCTCTATTAAATAAATATCGAAATTGGGGAGATTTACATGAGTGTTGCTAGTGGCCTGATAAAGAAACTTTCTACTTCTGCTTCAGTACTATTACTAATCACTGGGTCAGCTCTCGCCGCAGAAGCGGAAGCCTGTAAAACTGTACGCTTCTCCGACGTGGGCTGGACAGACATCACCGCAACCACCGCCACAGCAACGTCTGTGCTGGACGCGCTCGGTTACGAAACAGACGTAAAAGTACTTTCCGTTCCAGTCACTTATGCGTCTCTCGCAAACAACGATATTGATGTATTCCTTGGCAACTGGATGCCGACAATGGAAGCTGATATTGCGAAATATCGCGAAGCTGGCACCGTTGATACTGTTCAAACCAACCTGACTGGCGCCAAGTATACTTTGGCTGTTCCTAAGTATACCTATGACAAGGGTTTGAAGGACTTTGCGGACATCGCAAAATTCTCTGGAGACCTTGATGGCGAGATCTACGGCATTGAAGCAGGCAACGATGGTAACCGTCTGATCCTCGATATGATCGAGAAAAACGCGTTCGGCCTCAACAAAATCGACCTCGTCGAATCATCTGAAGCTGGCATGCTGTCCCAGGTCGCGCGTAAAACTCGCAAGAACCAGGACATCGTCTTCCTCGGTTGGGCTCCGCACCCAATGAACTCCAATTTTGAGCTGGAGTACCTCACCGGTGGTGACGAGTTCTTCGGTCCAAACTTCGGTGGCGCTGACGTTCTGACCAACACCCGCGCAGGTTACTCTGCTGAGTGTGCGAACATGGGCAAATTCCTTCAGAACCTCACCTTCTCCCTGCAGATGGAGAACGAGATCATGAACGGTATTCTGAACGACGGTGAAGAGCCAACAGACGCAGCAAAAGCATGGATCAAGAAGAACCCTGAGGCTCTTGATAAATGGCTTGCTGGCGTAACTACTTTTGACGGTAAAGACGGTCTTGCTGCTGCAAAGACTGCATTCGGCCTCTAAGGGTCATTACCGAGCATGAATTGAGAGGCGGATGCGATACACTCGCAGTCCGCCTCTTAGCGCATTATTCCAGAACACTCCGGCACCTGGAATAACCATTGCGCACTGGGGCAAGCTGCTTGTCGGTACCAATAATTTTGTATCCTGCCCTACAAATGAAATGACGTTAACGCGTTGACACACAATAACAAAATCTGAGGTTTCCCGTGGAGTGGCTAACAGAGCACAAACTACCCATCGGCAAATGGGCCAAGTGGGGAGTTGACTGGCTCACCGACAATGCAAGTGGCTTTTTCGATGCGATTTCCGTTGCAATCGAATGGCTCATCGACAGTGTACTATGGGTTCTACAAGCCCCTCACCCGCTCGGCATTGTGGTCATTGCCACAGCTTTGGCCTTTGTGGTCAGAAGGTCCTTCGTCTTTTCAGCGTTTGTTGCGGTGAGCCTGCTGCTCATCATCAATCAGGGCTATTGGGATGAAACCACAGAAACGCTGGCGCTGATCCTCAGCTCCACCTTTATCTGTATGTTGATTGGTATTCCTGTCGGCGTTTACTCCGCGCATCACCCTAAGTTCTTCTCATGGGTACGCCCTGTGCTGGACTTGATGCAGACAATTCCTACGTTTGTTTATCTGATCCCTGCGCTGATCCTTTTTGGTCTTGGCGTAGTTCCGGGCCTGATCTCAACCGTCGTTTTCGCCCTGCCTGCTTCAATCCGCCTGACACAGATTGGTGTTGCCTCCACGCCGCTGCACCTGCTCGAAGCCGGTGAAGCCTTTGGCGCCACTTACTGGCAGAAGCTCTTTAAAATTGAGCTGCCATATGCGCTGCCAAACATCATGGCTGGCTTGACGCAAACCATCATGTTGTCACTGTCCATGGTTGTGATCGCTGCCCTTGTCGGCGCGGACGGCCTTGGTGTTCCAACACTTCGTGCGTTGAACACAGTGAATATCGCAAAAGGATTTGAGGTTGGTATTGCAATCGTGCTGATTGCTATTGTGCTTGACCGTTTCTTCAAGAGCTCAGAAGAAAAGGGCAGTAAAAAATGACCAATCCTGTTGTTTCCTTCAAAAACCTGTCCATCGTCTTTGGTGATCAGCCCGATGCTGCCCTGCCCCTGATTGATGCAGGCAAAGACCGCGCTGAGATTCAGGAACAAACCGGCCAGCTGGTTGGTGTTGCCAATGCGACCTTCGACATCCAGCAAGGAGAGCTTCTCGTTCTCATGGGCCTGTCCGGTTCTGGCAAATCCACCCTGCTCCGCGCTATCAATGGCCTTAACAAGGTCTGCCGTGGTGAAGTGCTCGTTGCTGACGACGGTGAACAAGTAAACCCAACCACCTGCTCTACCTCGCGCCTGCGTAAACTGCGCCGCGAACGTGTTGCCATGGTATTCCAGCAGTTCGGCCTATTGCCTTGGCGCACTGTGCGAGACAATGTTGGCTTCGGCCTGGAACTCTCCGGCATTCCTAAGACCCAGCGCCTTGAACGTGTCGAAGAGCAACTGGAGCTTGTTGGTCTTGGCGGCTGGGGCGACAAATACGTGCATGAGCTTTCCGGTGGCATGCAGCAGCGTGTTGGTCTGGCGCGTGCCTTTGCAACAGATGCTCCAATCCTGCTGATGGATGAGCCGTTCTCTGCACTCGATCCTCTCATTCGCAGCCGTCTGCAGGATGAGCTGCTGGAACTGCAGGAAAGATTGCACAGAACCATTGTGTTCGTGAGCCATGATCTCGACGAAGCTGCCAAAATCGGCAACCGCATCGCCATCATGGAAGGTGGTCATGTGGTGCAGATCGGTACTCCGCAGGAAATTGTGAAGAAACCAGCGGATGAGTATGTTGAGTCCTTCGTCGCCCACATGAACCCGCTCAATGTGCTGCATGCTGAAGACATCATGACTGATCTCTCGCAGATGAGTGCTGATGTGATCGTGAGCGTTGAAGAGATGCCAAAGTGCACAGCAAAGCAGATGATCCGCGAAGTGATTGAAATGAAACGCCACAGCGCAGGTCCAATCGCGGTTTATCGCGGAGACCGTCCGGTCGGCATCATTCGCGAACAGGAAATCATGGACTGTTTCGTTTAGGACGAAGAACATTCATCGATTCTAGACAGGCGCATCTGCAAAGATGCGCCTGTTTTCGTTAACCTAAGAAATCTTCAGGCATTCGCGGCCTAAGAGTTGCTTTAGAAGAATAGTGCTCACTCAGCTTTCGAGTGTTTGCATATTTTGACGAGTGGAATTACAGAGAAAGACGTTTTTATTTAAAAATTTTGGATCGTGCCATGACTATTGAAGTTGCTCAGGGAAATCCGGGTTCACCAAAGCGGAGTTATATCCTCTTTTCTGGCGGTTCGTTCTTCGGACGTATTATGGCATGGGTCACTCTAACGGTTGCCACGCTGGGTATTTACCGCTTCTGGGCGATGACGGGCCTGCGCAGATCTCTTTGGTCCGCGACCCACCTCGAAGGTGATCATCTTCGCTACCATGGCACGGGTAAAGAGCTTTTCATTGGTTTCCTGATTGCTCTGGCAATCCTAATACCGTTCTATGCGCTCGGTTTCGGTCTCCAGTTCATGGGGCCTATTGCAACAATCGTTGGTTTCGGCATCATGTTTGTTGTTGGTTTTCTGCTGACACCATACGCACTGTTCCGCCGCCGCCGATACCTGCTAACCCGCACAAGCTGGCGCGGAATTCGCTTCCACATGCAAGGCTCTGCATGGCGTTATGTGGGCGCATGGCTCTTCTGGACCATCCTCTCAGTCATCACTCTCGGCATTGCTCTGCCATGGCGCATGGCAAAACTGGACAGAATGCTGGCAGAAGCCAGCTACTTTGGGAACCAGCGGTTCAGTTATTCTGCAAAAGCGAAGAGCTATTTTGATGCGTTGATACCTGTTTATGCCATCACGTTGTTGCCCGTCGCATTTATCTTGATTGCGGCGGTGTATACACAAGGTAAAGCCCTCGCCTTCCTACCGCTCGTAGTTCTGTTGTCTATGGTCCTCTGGCCTCTTGCCATGGCGAGAATCTTCCGTCTTCAGGCCAACTCCACAAAGATTGGTGATACCGGCTTCGAGAGTTATATCGGAGCTTCCAAGTTCTACGGCGCCTATATCATTCATGGTGTGATTGTTGGCGTGGGTATCTCAATTGTAGGTGCAGTTGGTACTCTTCTGGCTGTAACAGTTGGAGTCCAGCTAGAGCCACAGAGTGGCTTTTTCAGTCTGGCTTTCTTGCCAATTTTTGCTCTTTATTATGGAGTGCTTCTGTTCGCCAACATGATGGTCCTTCAAGTCATGTTGTTTGAGTGGAAGATGAGCAGCATGGTGGTCATCAACGCCCACAGCGTAAAGGATGCGATTGCTGCTGGTGATCTGGAAAATGCAGTTGGCATGGGGCTTGCTGATACGCTTGATGCAGGGTTTGAAGTTATCTGACCATGAAGTTACTGCTTGGAAACGCTGAGTTCTTTGATGGCACGTCTGCCGCTGTACGCAACTGTCAGATCTGGTTTGACTATGATGAGATGGTCCTGACAGATCTGGCAGGCGATCAGGAATATGCGCGCTGGTCCGCTGCAAAGCTGCTCTGTGATTGGACATCTCAAACCGCCATGGTGGTAGAGCTGAACAAGCCGACAAGCACCGCTTACGTCAAAATTACGAATACAGAGACCGCGCAATCCGTTGAGCGCAAAATTCGTTTGGTGGCGGGGCTTCCAAAGCGTGAAAACACAAAGAAAATCGTGTTTGGCAGCTTGGCATCCATCGCCCTGATTGCGCTTGCGCTGATTTACTTTTTACCTACGTTCTCCAAATACGCGGTTCACAACGTGCCGAAGTCCTGGGAAGCGGAACTTGGCAAGAGCGTTGAAGAAACACTGATCCCGGCTTTGAGTGAAGAGAAAATCTGTAAAGCCTCAACGGGTCAGGCTGCCTTGGAGCGGATGGCAAAGCGCCTCACAAAGGGCATGGACTTGCCGTTTGACCCGGTGATGACAGTGGTTGAAAGCAAAATACCCAACGCTTTCGCCCTTCCCGGCGGCAGGATCACCATTCTCTCCAAAACGTTGGAAGTGGTTGACAGTCCTGACGAACTGGCCGCCGTGCTGGCGCATGAGCTTGGCCATGTCAAACACCGTCACTCCATGCAGCAGCTCATCAACGTGGCGGGCACGGGTATTGTCTTTTCCATGTTCATCGGAGACTTCACCGGCGGCAGCATCGTTGCCAGTGTTGGGGAGTCTATGCTCGACAGCTCTTACTCCAGAGATATGGAGCGTGAAGCTGACCTTTTCGCTGTTCAGATGCTGGAAAACGCAGGCGTAGATTCCACCGGGCTTGCGAGCTTCCTTGAAAAGATCGCAGCAGAGCACAGTGAAGCCAATGCTCTCACACAGGCTCTGGGCTTCCTCTCCAGCCATCCGCCAACACAAGAGCGCGTGGATGCGCTGAATGAGCTTGCCGACCCAGAGGCAAAGAAAACGCCCGTTCTCAGTGAATGGCAATGGGAAAGCTTGAAGAATATCTGCTCTGAAACCGCAGAGTTAAGCGCTTAAATTGCGTGGCTGGGAACCAGATTCCCAGCCCCAAAGCACTCTTAATTCAACAGCTTCCCAAGGCGCACGGCAGTCTTCCCAACCAGTAACCGACGACTTGGCATAATCAGCACGCAGCTGTCATGCGGTGTTGTGACTGGCGTGTCTCCATCCGTCGCAATCACAGTTCCTTTCTCGGCAATCACCTCCATCCCGAGGTAATCATCGCTGAACCGGAAATTTTCATGCTGAACCGTAACAGGTGCCACGATTTTTATCGTCTTTTGCAGAACCAGTGGCGGCTGTTCTGCAAGAAACGCCTCACCAAAATCAGCAGGCACACACTCTGTTGCACTCAGGAACCGAATACACGCCGCAATAGCACGAGGCCCAGCCGCAGCTTCCCAATGTTGCCCTGCCTCCAGCAACAACGCAGCCTTGGGGCTCATTGCGTCGCCAAACCCATCATAATCACGCAGCCGCTTGCCTTCCTCATGGCCGGAATCGCAGATAATCCACTCAGGATCAGCCACTTGCTTGGCTAAAGCTCGGCCTTTTTCTTGGTCTCCAGCCAGCATCAGCGGCGCATTTTTGTGCTGCATGCTGTGCAGATCGAGCAAGTAATCAACGGTTTCAACAACAGGACGCACTTCGCGTGCTCGTTCCAGCTCGCGCGTCACTTCAGGGCCATTCAGCGATCCGTTTTGCCAGACACGATTGAAATCCTGATCCAGATACCGCGAAGCAGTTGGGTCATTCCGGTCAAATGAGTTGTAAGCCGCCACATTCATAAAAGCGAAGCTCAGCTTGCCTTGAACAGGGCGAACTTCCTGCTTGAACAACCAATCCAGAGCAACCGCACCACACGGCTCATTGCCATGCACAAGCGCAGATATCATTACATGAGGGCCAGCTGTGCCGGAATCAAACGTGGTGATCCAGTCCACTCCGGTATTGCCGACTTTATAGGGCAGGATATCAGGGAAATCGATTTCGATAGGGTAAGCTGTACTTTCAATAATCATGGCAATGGTCCTTGAAAAGCAAAGGTCACACCAGCCTCAAAACGCATCTAAGCTGGTGTTGAATATGGGTCCTCAATCTCAAAGGCGCGCGTAAATTCAATGAATTTTCTGGCGATCGGAGTGCTCGGTGTCGTTGCAGGCAATATGAAGGCGTTGAGGTAGGAAATACGCGGCTTAAAGGGTAGAAAAACCAGCGTTTCTGGATGGTTTCGCGCCACAGGAAACGGGTTGAGGACGCTAACACCAACACCTGCATGCACCAGCTCACTCACGGAGACGGCGGTAGAAGATTCGGCAACAATATTAGGCCGAATTCCCCGTTCCGCAAACATGCGCTCCAAAATCGCCCGCACGGGAAACCGGCGGGTGAGGGCGACGAAGTCCTGCCCGTCAAAGTCCTCGGGCTCAATAAACGCTTTGCTGGCAAGGGGATGGTCTCGATGCAAAACTGCATGCGCAATGGCAGAACGCAGCGGTTCCAGCGTTAATCCAGCGTGCTTGGAAAGCCCGTCAGTGATCCCCAGATCGGCATGCCCTTCGGCCACATGATTGCGAACGTCAGAGGATGTACCAATCTCCAGTTCAACCTTTTGCCCTGGATAAGCCTTGATAAACGCCGCCATCACGCCAAGCAGAAAACGGTGTGAGATCGTTGGCGGCGCAGCAAGGCGCAGCGGCTTGCTGCTGTGCTGAGAAACGAAGGTCTCGTTCTCAATCCCCGCCAGCATCTCAAAAACAGGTTCAAGCTTCTCATTCAGAGCCAAAGCATCAGAGGTTGGCACAAGCCGACCGCTCTCCCGATTAAACAGCGTTTTGCCGAGACGTTCCTCCAGATGCTTGATCGCGCGGCTCACTGCTGGTTGCGAAATACCAAGGCGAGCAGCGGCGGCAGTTGTTTTGCGAACGCTGATGACAGCGCGTAAAACTTCAAACTCGCGCAGGCTGAGACGGGGACGTGTAGGGGTATCTGACATAGTTCTATGCGTTTTGATTATAAAATTTTGAATGACAATGTTGAAAACACATACTACGGTTTAAGTCAACCGCAAAGCTCTACCGGTGATTTGCCCGTTTTGGCAGAAGCACACTCATATAAAGAAGCAGCGGGTTTGTTACTGGGCGAATGAATTTTAATCGCCAGAGGGAACGAAAATTTTGAGGGGGGAGCAGCAATGATTAAGCTGCACAAATGGTTTGCTGGAACAGCAAGTGCCATGTTGCTTATGGGTGGAATAGCGTCTGCTGAAGATCTGACGATCGGCTTGTCGTCAGAGCCAAGCGCGATCGACCCGCACTACCATAATCTGGGCCCGAACAATATGATCGCCTATCATATGTTCGATCGCCTTATTCACCAAAACGAAAAACAGCAGCTGCAGCCTGGCCTCGCAACCAGCTGGAAGCCAATTAATGCCACCACATGGGAACTGAAACTGCGTGAAGGCGTGGTGTTCCATGATGGCAATCCGTTCAATGCAGATGATGTGGTGTTCTCATTTGAGCGCGCACCAAATGTGCCAAACTCACCATCCAGTTTTGCCACCTACACCAAAGGCAAAACGGTCAAAAAGATTGATGACTACACAGTCCATATCGTGACTGAAAAGCCTTATCCGCTTGTTCCTAATGACATTTCAACCGTCAGCATCATCTCTGTAGAAGCGGGCACTGATGCAACAACCGAGATGTACAACTCCGGCAAGGCAACGGTTGGCTCAGGCCCATACAAGTATGCTGAGTACGTGCCGGGTGACCGCATCGTTCTGGAAGCAAACCCGGATTACTGGGGCGACAAGCCAAAGTGGGACAAGGTAACCTTCAAGCCAATCAAATCCGGCCCATCCCGCGTGGCCGCTTTGCTGGCTGGTGATGTTGACTTAATCAACGGCGTCCCAACAACCGACATTGAAGTGCTAAGCAGCAACGACAAAGTCTCCTTGTGGCAGGGGCCATCCAACCGCGTCATCTACTTGCATCTGGATCATGACCGTGACGACAGCCCGTTCGTGAAAGCCATGGGCGGTGGGGCCATCAAAAACCCGCTGAAGGATCAGCGTGTTCGTGAAGCGATCTCCAAGGCCATCAGTCGTGATCTGATCGTTGAACGTGTGATGGAAGGTGTCGCTGTTAAAGCAGGCCAGCTTCTGCCGGATGGCTTCTTTGGTGTCAGCGAAAACCTGAAGCCGGTCGAATACGATGCAAAGGGCGCGAAAGCGCTGCTGGCTGCTGCTGGCGTTGGTGATGGCTTCGAACTGCGCATCCACGGCCCGAATGACCGTTACATCAACGATGCCAAGATCGTGGAAGCTATCGCACAGATGCTTAACCGCGTTGGCATCAAAACCGATGTGGAGACCATGCCGCGGTCTGTCTACTTCAAGCGTGCATCTCGTGGTGGACCAAACAACACGCCCGAGTTCTCAATGGTTCTCGTGGGGTGGGGCGCTGGTTCTGGCGAAGCATCGTCGCCACTGCGTTCTCTCATCCATACCTACGACAAGAGCCAGGGCTTCGGCTCTTCCAACCGTGGCCGCTACTCCAATGCTGAAGTAGACGCCATGATTGAAGAAGCTCTGGCAACTGTCGATGATGAAAAGCGTCAGGACTTGCTCGCAAAAGCAACCGAGATCGCCATCAACGATCAGGCGATCATTCCGCTGCACTATCAGGTGAATACTTGGGCAACCCGCAAGGGCCTCGAGTACCTGCCTCGCACGGATGAATACACCCTGTCCTGGGGCGTATCCGCTGAGTAATCGCACGCAAACAAAAGACCGGCATAGCGCTTATGCCGGTCTTTTTCTTTTCTAAGGCCAACACACATCTCAATTATTTCAATGGGTTGGCTTTACCTGCGAAAGATTTAAAGACATGTCTGTCTTCGTTCTCAGGCGCCTGATGCAAAGTGGCATAGTCATGATTGCTATGTCCGTCATTGTGTTCTTTGGCGTGAATGTGGTGGGGGACCCCATCGATATGCTGGTCGCACCGGATGCGGATCAGGCCGAGATTGAGCGCGTCATCCGCGACTTCGGCCTCGATAAGCCTGTGTGGCAGCAATACACGGTCTTCGTCAGCAATGCTTTTAAAGGAGATCTGGGCACCTCCTTTATCTTTGGTGAGTCTGCGCTCAAGCTCATTGTTGAGCGTATGCCTGCCACGCTGGAGCTCGCCTTCATGGCGCTCCTCATGGCCATAATCATCGGAATTCCGCTCGGCCTCTATGCAGGGCTGCGTCCCAACGCCATTTCCTCACGCCTCATCATGAGTGGCTCAATTCTGGGCTTTTCGCTACCCACATTCTGGGTAGGCATCATGATGATCATGCTTTTTGCCGTGATGCTCGACTGGGTGCCCGCCACAGGGCGTGGAGATACCATCTCGGTGCTCGGCATGCAGGTCTCGTTCCTCACCGCAGATGGCTTCTCTCACATCGTTCTCCCGGCACTTAATCTTGCACTCCTGAAAATCTCACTGGTGATCCGCCTGACACGGGCAGGGGTGCGGGAGGTCATGCATATGGATTTCATCAAATTCGCTCGCGCCAAAGGTCTGTCTGCCAACCGTATTGTTATGGTGCACCTGTTCAAGAACATCATGATCCCCGTGGTTACAGTCCTCGGCTTGGAATTCGGCTCTCTCATTGCTTTTTCGGTAGTTACAGAAACCATCTTTGCTTGGCCCGGCATGGGCAAGCTGCTCATTGATGCCATTCAGCAGCTCGATCGCCCGATCATCGTGGCCTACCTGATGATCATCGTGGTGCTCTTCGTCGTCATCAACCTCATTGTTGACATCCTCTATTCCATTTTGGACCCGCGCGTGCGGCTTCAGGATGCGACGAACTAAGGGGCATCTCATGACCATAGAAACAAGCCTCAAACCACCACGAAAGCAGCTCTTTTCTGGCGATACTCCCATGAGCCGCTTCCTCTCAGAGTTTGTTGAGAGCAAAGTTGCCGTCGTCGCTGCGCTCCTGCTGTTCACAATCATCATGGCCGCACTGTTTGCCCCATGGATCACCCCGCAAAACCCTTATGACCTTGCCCAAGTCAGCGTGCTGGATGCACGCATGGAGCCAGGAGAGCAAAGCTTTGACGGGTACACCTTCTGGCTTGGCACAGATGGGGCAGGGCGTGACCTCTTCTCTGCAATCCTCTACGGCCTGCGCATCTCGCTCTCTGTTGGTGTCACCAGCGGCATCATCGCACTCATCATCGGCATGTCCGTCGGTTTGATCGCAGCTTATGTTGGAGGCCGTACAGAAACCTTCATCATGCGTATCGTAGACCTGCAGCTTTCCTTCCCAGCCTCTCTGGTTGCTTTGATGTTGCTGGCATTGATGGGCAAAGGCGTCGACAAAATCATCCTCGCCCTCGTCGTAGCGCAATGGGCCTACTACGCCCGTACGGTGAGGGGGACAGCCCTTGTTGAACGTGGGAAGGAGTACGTGGAAGCCGTCACTTGCCTTGGCCTCAGTCATGCCCGCGTGCTCTTCCTGCACATCATGCCAAATTGCCTGCCACCACTCATTGTGGTGGGAACGGTTCAGACCGCCCACGCCATTGCGCTGGAAGCAACCCTGTCGTTCCTCGGTGTTGGCCTGCCGCAAACAGAACCATCTCTCGGCCTGCTCATTGCTAATGGCTTTGAGTACGTAATCAGCGGCAAATACTGGATTTCAATCTTCCCCGGCATAGCCCTGCTTGTCACCGTGGTTGCCATCAATCTGGTGGGCGATCAGCTGCGTGATGTCCTCAACCCGCGCCTGAGGAAGTGAGGATAATATGAACACGCCAAACACACTCACAGTCAAAAACCTCAAAACCCACTTCTTCACCAAGGCAGGTGTTGTCAAAGCCGTTGATGATGTCAGTTTTTCAGTCAAACCCGGCGAAATCCTGGGCCTAGTGGGTGAAAGTGGCTCTGGCAAAACCGTTATGGGTTTTTCGCTCATCGGTCTGGTGGATGAACCAGGCAGGGTGGTTGGTGGCTCGATCCTCCTCAATGGAGATGATCTGGCCAGAAAAGACGAAAAACAGTGGCGCGAGCTGCGGGGCAAGAAGATCGCTATGATTTTTCAGGACCCCATGATGACCCTCAACCCTGTCCTGCGCATCGACACGCAGATGATTGAGGCCATTCAGGCCCACGAGGACATATCCAAACAAGCGGCCAGAGAACGCTGCCGTGAAGCGCTCGTCCGCGTCGGCATCGCTTCACCGGATGAACGCCTCACGTCCTACCCGCACCAGTTCTCAGGCGGCATGCGCCAACGCGTTGCCATTGCCATCGCATTGCTGCACGAGCCGGATCTGATCATCGCAGATGAACCAACAACAGCTCTGGACGTCACCATTCAGGCACAGATCCTCTACGAGGTCCGCAAACTGTGTTCCGAGACCGGCATGTCCCTCATCTGGATCACGCATGATCTGGCTGTCATCAGCGGTTTGGCAGACAGGATCGCCGTTATGTACGCTGGGCGGATTGTGGAGCAGGGCAGCATTGATGAAGTGCTGGACGCACCACTGCACCCCTACACCAAGGGCCTCATTGAATCTGTCCCAAGCCGAAACAAACGCGGCGCCAAACTCTACCAGATCCCCGGCATGACACCCTCTTTGCTCAACTTGCCCGCTGGTTGCGCCTTTTCCAGTCGTTGCTCGGCAAAACAGAGTGATTGTCTGGTCGCCACGCCAGAGATCACGCAGTTAGGAGAGGAAAGGCAAGTCCGTTGCTTCCATCCTGTAAAGCAGGAGGAAATGGCATGACGCTTCTGGAAACTCCGGTCATCGAGCTGCAAGGCGTCTCCAAGCGCTTCACCAAAAAGCTGGACCTTGCTGAGAAAACACTTCGTTTCTTCGGTTCCAGTCTTAAGGAGCAGGTGGTTCACGCGGTCGATGATGTCTCGCTCAGCATCGCACCGGGAGAGGTGGTTGGCCTTGTGGGCGAAAGCGGTTGCGGAAAATCCACGCTGGGCCGCGTGGTGGCTGGCATTCACGAGGCCAGCGACGGCACTGTTCAGTTCCACGGAGATAACGTGAAACAGCTTTCCGGAACAGATGCCAGAAACGCCCAGCTCAAGGTGCAGATGATCTTTCAGGACCCCATGTCCTCCCTCAATCCACGCAAACGGGTGAGTGATATCATCGGCGAAGCGCCCCGTGTCCATGGCCTAGTTTCAAAGGCAGACCTCTCAGACTACGTGGACCAGATGCTTCTCCGCGTCGGCTTGGATCCGGATTTCAAAACCCGTTATCCGCATCAATTCTCCGGCGGACAGCGCCAACGTATCGGCATCGCCCGCGCTTTAGCAGTTAACCCGGAATTTCTTGTCTGTGATGAGTCCATTGCAGCGCTTGATGTGTCCATTCAGGCGCAGGTCATCAATCTTTTCATGGACTTGCGGGCACAACTCGGCCTCACCTATCTGTTCATCAGTCATGACCTTGGCGTGGTGGAGCACCTCTCCGACCGTGTGGTGATCATGTATCTGGGCCGCGTAGTTGAGATCGCGAAAACTGATGAGTTATTTGCCAGACCAAACCACCCCTACACACAGGCCTTACTGCGCGAAGTCCCGCGTATTGATGCCCGCAAGCAGGTGTATGAGCCGATCAAAGGCGAAATCCCGTCACCACTGGCCCCACCAAGCGGATGTCATTTCCATCCGCGATGTCCATTTGCCACCAAACGGTGCACAGAGCAGCAGCCAACCCTGAGGGAAATTGCTCCCGGTCATGTCTCTGCCTGTCACCTCAATGATGCCTAGTTAAACCAAAAATATTTGAGAGAAACACATTGCCCCAATCCATCGAAAACGTGCTGAACATCCATCGACCCGCAGAACTGACCAACCCGCTGGTGGTGGACTCTCCTCATTCAGGAGAGATCTACCCGGCGGACTTCCGCCCTTGCGTACCCGCCAGCCGCTACAAATGTGCAGAGGACAGATACGTCCACGAACTCTTTGAAAAGGCGGCTGAAACTGGCGGAACCTACCTCGAGGCGCTCTTTCCTCGCATCTACATCGACCCAAACCGCCGCGCAGACAACATTGATCCGGCCACTATCAAAGGCTGGACACGAGCAGCAAAGCCCGATTTCCGCAGTAACCTCGGCAAAGGCCTCATCTGGACAGAAGCCCCACCCACCAGCGGTCCGCTATATGATCGTGAGTTGAGCGCTGCGGAGATCGAAAACCGCATAGACGCCTATTACACCCCCTATTACGACGCACTCACCCGCCTGATGGAGCAAGCCCACGCCCGCTTCGGTGTGGCCTATCATCTGGACTGCCACAGCATGCAGGCGGTCTCCACCGTCATGCACGAAACTGGTGCAGGCGAAAAGCGGCCAGACATCACCCTGAGCGATCGGGATGGCACCACCTGCGACCGCGAATACATCTACACAGCTTGGGAAATCCTCACGAACCTTGGCTATGAGGTGAAGATCAATGATCCCTACAAAGGCGCAGAACTGGTCATTCACACAGGCCGCCCCCAACAAGGCTGGCACTCCCTCCAGATCGAAGTCAGCCGCGGCCTCTACATGAGCGAAGTAAGACTCGAAAAGTACTCAAACTTCAACAATCTCCAACAAGACCTGGGAACCTTCCTGAAACGCCTCTCCGAGTTCACAAAACAAAAAATCCAGCAGCCCGTTTAACTTAACAAACTTTGTAGAGCGGAACTAAGAGATATAGCGCGGCAATCATAATGGAAAAATATGGTGCACCCGATAGGATTCGAACCTATGGCCTCTGCCTTCGGAGGATCGTGTCATATTATTACTCCTTGATTTTAAAGAATTTTTAGTTTCAGGCATTATCCATTTTTGCCCGATTACTCCTTCTTTTCCCTCCTCTCTCATATCTTATTGCGAACTTTCTGCGAACGTCCGAGGCGAGCTGCCATTTCTTTGATATGATCTTTGTTATGATGAGCATAGACTTTCTCAAGTGTCTGGAAGCTCATTGCCATATATTCAGAAACGTCCTGTATCTTCTCGCCCGCCTGTACGAGGAGACTTACGCGGGTGTGCCTTAAAGTATGGGGTGTGACGCGGAGCTTTCCAGTTAGCTGCAAACCAGCTCTCTCGACCGCTTTTCTAAAGCTCTTATTGATGCTTTTTACTTGTTGCTTCGGTTTATGCTTTTGGTGAAAGACATAATTCGTTTCAGAGCCATATTTGTCAAAGCGTCGTTTCAGGTGTCGCTCAAGCTCAGGAGGCATTGGAATGTGAGCTCTAGGCTTGCCTCCTTCTTCATCTTCCTCATCATCAAACTCTGCCCCTTCCTTATTGAAGTTGAGCATTCCAGTTTCGAAGTCGATTTGGCTCCATTCTAACTCCATAATTGCGCCTTTTCGTGCTCCTGTGTAATAGGCGATCAACAAAAACAGCCGAAGAGTGAATTTACTTCGGTATTCAAAGCCGGCTGCCCAAAAGAGTCGCACATACTCCTCCTGAGTTAGCCAGCGCTGTCTTGGCTGGCCTCCTTTGGGTAGTGCTGGAAAATCGAACGGAATAAGGCGCTTCATCGCTGAAGAGTGATTAACAGCAGCCTTTAAGTCATTGAGGTCGCGTCGACATGAGCTGCGCTTCCTTGGGCTATCTTTCCAGAACTTACGGACTGATACATCATTTATTTGATCGACAGTTTGGTCTTTCCAATGTTCCAATAATTTCTGAATGGAGTAACTTAAGCGCCCGGCTGATTTTGCCCCCATTTTAAACTCAGCATAATCATCTAAAACTTGGGCAATTTTGAGCCTGTGAGGCGCAACAGGCTGACCTGTGCGCGAAGCCCTTCGCTCTCTTAGGAAGTCTTCGAACTTCTCCTCAGCTTCATAGCGGTCCGCAGTGCTTGTTGACTTGAGACGTCGTTTTCCGGTTTCGTGGCAATGGTAGACGATGTGATAAATGTCTCGGCCCGAAGGCTTTTTGAGGTGTGGTGGTTTTGCTGGTCTTGGCATGGCTCGATAGTATTTCTTTCAATTAACTCTTCAATTGCACCTTCTGGAATGAAGAGACTCCCATCAAGCTTCACGTAACGGACTTGGCGGTTTGTGATCCAAGACCGAATACGTTTCTCGGTGAAAATTGTTCGTTCAGCTGCTTCCTTTGGGGTTTCCAAAGACATTACGGTCTCCTTTGCCTTGAATTTTTGGACAAAAAATAGCAGAATAGGATAAATATGCGCTTAATAATATAAATAGGCGAATATTAGTCTATTTAGCAAGTGGGGTAATATGGAGATCCACAACCGTTTGTTGGTGGTCAGAAAAAACTTGGATAAACGACAGTTGGAATTTGCTGAGGAATTAGGTGTGTCTGGCACCGCTTACAAAACTTATGAAAAGGGATCTCAGGTTGTTCCAACATCAATTTTGCTTCAGTTGGCGGAACGATACTCAATATCCCCTAACTGGCTACTTTTGGGGATTGGCGGCATGCGGAATGAGCCCCCGACACACTTGGTGGTTTCGGCAATTCAAGCAGCAAGAGCAGTCATTGATGAGTTTGATTTCAAACCAGACCCTGACCAAGAAGTGCAACTCATCTGCAAAATGTTTGAGCAGCGGTTTACTGAGAACGATCGTATCGACAGCGGCCATACAGATTTGAAAAGGACGGGGTAGATATGAGAGATAATGAAATTGGAATAGAAGAACAGCTAGTTATTGCTAAGGCAAATCAAGAAATTAGAGATTTGCTTGAGAAATATGGACTGCGCATTGAAAAGGGTAAGCTCATTTTCCCAAAAGAAGATATGGAAATTCTCCGGTCCCACATTCTATTCTCACATTTTGTAAGTTTTTGGAAACACTATGCCATACGCATAAAACTGATATTCGTTTGCCTTGCTTTTTATCCTGTTATTGTTCTTGCAGCTATGATGAATGGCTTTGCAGATGTCGATTTCTTCTATCTATTTAGCATGGGAGTAATAAGCTTCTTGGTATTTGGCCTAGGCTTCCTTATTCAACGGGTGGAGGAAAATATTGGTTATTGGCAAGGGAAACGCGACAAGGGTGTAAAAACCCCACTCAAGAAAAAATGGCAATTCATCCCAGCAGATCTAAAGCGCTACAAAAGCAACGTGAATTAGCGTTGTAGGTGCGCTTGGAACAGTTGCAAAATCAATTGATGTTGGTGTTGCTCAATCTTATTGCCTACCTTGAAACCATTCGTGTTCGCTGTAGAATTAACTTTATAAACTGCTTCGTTTCATATAGTCAGCCCCAATCATGTTTTAAGGCTTCAGAAAATGGCAACGGCTAAACACCTCATTGGGCTAGTAAAGAGCCATGCTGAAGGGGATCAAGATCGCTTTTTTGATCTCGCGATGCAGCTTGCCGCGACGGAGCAGCAAAAAGGCCATAATCGTTTAGCTGAGCAGCTTAGACAGTGGGCTGAGGCAGCCCAACAGCCGAAGACTAAGTCCTCCTCAAATCTTACAACACTGGTTGAGCCTAGAGGCGATTTAGCGGGTCTACTCAGTGCTAGCTATCCATCGTATCGGCTGAATGATCTAATCTTGCCAGATTTTCTGGCCGAAGAACTTGACCATATAGTCGCGGAAGTTCACCTCACTGAGAGGCTAGAAGAGAAGGGGCTTCGGCCGAGACTACGTTTACTGCTATCAGGCCCTCCGGGAACTGGGAAAACGTTTAGTGCGCAGGCCTTGGCTGGTGAACTCAATTTCCCTCTGTTTTCAGTGCAGTTAAATGGGCTCATTACTAAGTTTATGGGCGAAACAGCGCAGAAGTTGAGAATGATATTTGATGCCGTGAGAACAACTCGCGGTGTTTATCTATTTGATGAAATCGATGCACTTGCTGCTACTCGTAGTTCTGAAAACGATGTTGGTGAGGCTAGAAGAATCCTAAATTCCTTCCTTCAATACTTGGATGAAGACACCGGGCCATCATTGATTATTGCGACAACAAATTTACCTGAAATTTTAGATCGGGCAATTTTGCGGCGGTTCGATTTGGTTCTTCCCTACGAATTGCCGAGTAAAGAAGCTGTCGAAAAGGCTATTCAAAAACGCTTATTGAATTTTGATACGCACAACGTAGACTGGCAAAATGTGTCTAATGCAGCTAAAAGTTTATCTGTTGCAGATGTTGTCGTTGCTGCTGAAGACGCCGCTCGTCGCTCTGTATTGTTGGACAAAAATTACATTGAAACTTCGCAGCTCTTAAACTCAATGGAGCGGCGAAGAAAATTGCATTCTTTGGGAACGCACATTCATGAGCCGCAAGCTACCTCATCTGATAATTCCTCTTCCGGCAGAAAAAAGACCTTATAGGTTTAGGGGAGGAGGAAGCGGAGATCGCGCTTCAGATGTTATTGATCGTCGCGGCCATGCAAGGCGATTATTATCTCAATTAGATAGATTTCCAGATCTAAGTAACAATGACTTGCCTGGAGTCTATCTCGAGTTCGTAGGTCGACACGATGAACCGTTTAAGTCAGATCCGCTGGATGCGAGCGGTCTAAAGCTGCTTCGCTTGGAAGAGCATAAAGACGAGACCGGATCAGAGTATACTTCTGCGGTCGTGTATGGATCAGAACTGGGAATTCGCAATCTTCGTCGAAAAGTCGAAGACTTCGAAAATAGAGATCGCACAGGGCGAGATGGTATATCCACGCGACCCTACAATGCAGATTTTGTGCAAAGCATCTCTGAGATTTCGGAGGCAGGCCTAAAAGCTCTTTGGACTAGCTCTTTGGATAAGTTTCCAACTGCACACGGGCAGGTTAGTTGGGAAGTCTGGCTTGATAGAGAAATGGCGCATACCTTCTTTGAACGTGCTGAGAACTATGGGGTCCATGTCGTTTCTGACAGAATTGAATTTCCAGAAGACATAGTGGTGAATGTGACGGCTTCAATCGAAGCACTTGCCAACGCAGTTCGGCATCTCGGTAGTGTCAAGTCACTTGCTGTCCCTGCAGTTGCAGCATCGTTTTTCGATGATTTAGACTTCAATGAGCAAAATGACTGGAGTGAGAGCTTACAAGCGCAGTCTTACTTTTCTGAGCCTGAGCAAGCAACATTCGTTACATTGCTGGATCGAGGCGTAAGTCGGTCAAATCCGCTACTTCAACCAATCTTACATCCTTCGAACCGACATGCAGCCAAACTCGAATGGGGTGTCGAAGATAATCATGGGCATGGGACAAAGCTTGCCGGGCTGGCAACATACGGTGATCTGGCTTATCCCTTGCAAAACAACTATCCATTCTACGTAAGCAATCATCTAGAGTCAGTGAAGATCATTCCTGACACAGGCAGTAATCCTCACTTTCTTCTCGGCGCGGTTACTGAGCAAGGTGTGAATGCTGTTGAGGTCCAAAGCGAAAGACGGCGAGTTTTCGCTATGGCTAGTACCACCGAAGATGATACTCCTCATGATGGCGCCCCAACGTCGTGGTCATCTGCCATAGACCAACTATCAAGTGGGGTGGGTGGTGAGTTCGACAATCGCCGACTTTTTGTTATCTCAGCAGGCAACTCAGATCAGAATAAGTTTATAGGGCGGAATTACCTACCCGTATGTGACGATCTAGAAAATGAGATTGAGTCGCCAGCACAAGCATGGAATGCAATCAGTGTGGGCGCTTATACTACGCGCGCAACACTGCCTGCTGGTGAAGTTGGCAGTCCGGTAGCAGAGCCCGGGGATCTTTCACCTTCTTCACGCACTGCCAGCTGGAGCTCTCATTGGCCTCTGAAGCCTGAAATTGTTTTGGAAGGAGGGAATTGGGTGTCTTATGGTGAGACGCAAACTCCAATGAAGCATCACAGTTTGTCGATGCTGACAACAGATAGAAATTTCCCAAATAGAACTTTCACGACATGCGGCGAGACGAGTGGAGCGACCGCTGTTGCTGCAAAGGAAATCGCTGAACTTTGGAGTGAATATCCAGAACTCTGGCCCGAAACAATTCGAGGCCTCTATATTTCATCAGCTCGCTGGACTGAGCAAATGCGCTCACACCTGCCAAATGATCGCAATATTGCAAAAGGTGATTTTGAAGTCCTGTTTCAACGTTATGGCTATGGGGCCCCTAATCTAGAGCGGGCGAGACGTAGCGCGTCTAATTCTCTAGTTTTGCTTGCTCAGGATGCAATACAGCCGTACCGCAGCGGTGACAGCCCTAATGCACTGAATAAACACAATGAGATGAAGTGTTTCTCATTACCTTGGCCAGTTGAAGAACTTCGGAAGTTAGGTAGCCACGAAGTTCGAATGCGGGTCACTCTGAGTACGTTCATTGAACCGAATCCATCTGAAACAGCACGTGGCACCAAATATGGCTATGCCTCACATAATTTGAGGTTCAAGGTTAGTCGTCCTGACGAAGATAAGGAAGAGTTTTGGGCTCGGATTAGTGCTTTAGAAGACGCAGAACGGGTGGATGGTGAAGACAACTGGATTTTCGGCTCTAATCGAAGAGATGTTGGGTCAATTCAAATTGATGAATTTGTAGCTCCAGCTTCTGACCTAGCAAGGCAAAATCACATCCTAATCCATCCGGTTCAAGGCTGGTGGAAACTGAAGAACGTTACCGACCCAGAAAACAGACACGCACGATTTGCTTTGATCGTTGAAATTGATGCCGGTGATGTCGATATTGATCTGTACACTGCAGTGAAGTCGCAAATTGATTTGCTTAGTTCTGTGGTGGTCTAATGTCCAAGAAACATACTGCAATAATTTTTCTGCACGGTATTGGCGCTCCACAGCGGCATGCATCAGTTAGTAACTTCCTAGATTATTTTGATCGTTATGGTCAAACTCAGAGTAAAGAACAAAGCGGAAAACCTAGAGGGTTTAAGTACGTTACTGAAGTGAGCGCCGCAGAGACATTTGAAACTACTTCGTTCGTAGAGCTTAAGCGCATTATGGAAGCGGATGGAAATCCTAGAGTCGATAAGAAAATCAGGGTGTATGAAGGGTATTGGGTTCCAGCGGCTCATTCTCGGGCAAATATTTTCTCAATTTTGATCTGGATTTTTACTAGACTATTGCACGCATTCAGCGTGCTCAGAGGCAGCTGGAGATCATATCCCGCGATTAAAACTAATATCCTTTTTAAAGATTTTCTCGGGAGCAAACGTCCTAGAACTGTTCAATTTTTAGAAGAATTATATAGGGATTTTGAGAAGTGGGATGCCCGAAGGCGTTATCCAGATGGAACGTTTAGAGATTTTTATAGTTTTTTAACTTTGGATCCAAGAGCAACTAGAAATCCAGAAATCTTGGGTGCCGCAAAGGAATGGAAGCAACATGTTCTGAGGACACTCCTATGGTCCACACTGAAAATGTTTTTGTCTTCCATGTTACTATTTCTTGCTATTTGCGCATGTGTCATTTCGATTTTCGTGATTTTTGACGGGTTATTGCGCAGTAATGAAATTTTTCACAGCGATTTCATAGATCTATCATTAGCAGCTGTGTGCGTTGTTGGCTTAGTTTCAATTGTCTTCTCGTGGGGTAATTGGAGCAAGTACATTTTGGATATTATCAATTGGACTATGCAGTCAGAAGAGAATGCAGAGTTCAAGACAAGGGAAAATGTTGTTGAATATGTTCAAGGCCTGCTCAAGCATGTGGTTTCAAATACAGATTGCGACAGGTGTGTAATAGTCTCCCACAGTCTGGGAAGCAGTATTGCAGTTGAAGCAACTCTCCGACTCGGCGGAGTGATAAAGGCCTCGAAATTGCAAGGAATAAGTGTTGGACTTGGTATTTCAGATTTAGATAAAGTAAGCTATATTTTTACACTGGGTTCTCCGATCGAGCATATTTTTAATAGATTTCAAGCTGATAGATCTATTTCGCATCGCTATAATCGAATTTCAGAAGAAAAACGGCTTTCTATTTCTCTTCCTCCCTTTTGGAACGTTGATAAAAAAGGCCAAACTAAAATTATTAACTTTTGGTCTCAATTCGACCCAATCAGCGCACCAATCTTCTCCTTACGAAAAAGTGCAAACGAGCGAAAAGACGCTGTCGTAAACGTAGAAACCTTGCCTTCAGGCTTTCCGCATCCGGTTGCTTCACACACTTCTTACTATGCAAACAAAACAGTAATTGGCGCTATCTATCAATCTGTCATGACTGGTGATTTACCTGAGTTCGAAGTGCATCAGCAAAGGAAATCTTCTTGGGGTTTCTGGGCTACCAGCTTATCATTATTGTTTTTGATATTCTTAAACCTTGTTTTAATGGGAATATTATCCTCAATTTCTATTGTCATTTTTATGATTTTGATAACTCCCATAGCCGTTTGGATACATTGCTTCCTCAAGAGAAAGACAATCGCCCATCAAAGTAATGGGCAAGATATGTTCCTTGAAAACCATAGTTGACTACCATGTGCAAACTTGCTCTACTAGAAGGTAGAGCAGGGCGCCATTATCGCGCTCGTTAAAGGGGTTGTATGGCAATGCTTTGCCATACAACCCCACTCTTTTGAGCAAGTTGGAAACCGATTTGCTGTATTGCACGATAAGCTAGAAAGTCAGGGCCTAATAAGCTGTTGCTTACGCCAAATGGTATAATTTCTTAATGCTATAATCTAAGGCGGATTTTGGTGCCAACCTCTTGGTACCTCATTACTTCATGCCCCCCTTCTAGCTTGTATTCTCTTCTCTGATAAGTGTTAACAGAGAACTTCAACCCATCCTCCGTCTCGAAGAGGCAGCGGAGTGCAGTGTTCCTACCCCAAACAGCAGCAATAAAAATCGCTTCAACTTCGCCTCCAGGCGCATTGTCAAAAGGGTAATCTGCCATTTTGATTCCAGCTGCTCGCGCTTGAGCTGGGCTGTAGGTGGTTCTTTGTAAAGTTTCATTGGTCATTGGTTTTTCCTTATCTTTCCATTTCGTTGGTTTGCGTGCAACGGCTCAGTGAGCGTTGCGGTTTAACTTGCTCTGAATGCTTTCGATTGAAGTCATGGTCTTGTTGAGGGATCTGGTATGTTCGTCGAAGCTCGCTGGTTCTGTCAGCAAGCTGATTAAGCCCGCGTTGAATTGAGTCTGTAAGTTGATTGAGGCGCTCAAGCAGGCCTCCAGGCCGTCCAGGCGCTGAGTAAGCAAACCTGTCGAACGTTTCTCCAAGTCGCTTAGCACGGTGTTGGAATGCTCCGACGCTTCGGTTAATTGCTTCACGTAGGCGAGGAGCTCGCGCTCCAGTGGGCTTAGGGTTTCCATGGATTATCTCAGTATGTCCTTGCAGGTGATTTTGTTGGGGCTGGGGTCGCAGCGGGCGAGGCTGCCGTTCTTCAGGTTGATCATCAAGTATCCGCTGCTGCTGTCCAAAAACACGTTCTCCAGTTTTTGAGCGACCTGCCATTGTTGGTAGTTGGTTGCCCAAAGCCACGTCAGGCTGAGGGTCAGAAACAGAGAAAATCCGACGGCTAACAGGAGTAGGAGAGGTGACCAACGACGAAGGCGGTGATGCAGCTTCAACTGCCCTCTCAAGTCCTTTAGCTCTTGCTCGATGTCGTTGCTGATGGCTCTGTGCTGCGCGGCCAAATCTCTCGCGATTGTATTCTGAGCGTCTGTCAACATGGCTTTGATATCGCTCTCGAAGCTCGCTGAGGCTGAGGTCATCAAGTCGGCTCGGCTTTGCTGTGCGTCTTGCATGTTGGCTTTCAAGCGCTCGCTGAGCGGTGTTTTCACGGGTCCATCCTTCATGAAAGAGAGTTCCTTTCAGACGCCATCGGATGTCTGTTTCTGGATCTTTGACAGTAAGATAGGTTTTGCCAGTTCGTGGGATCTCAAACCCGGCGCTTTGAAGAGTTTCAATCATCTCAGGGCGGTTGTTGATGCGCCCCGCAACAATCTGGTCTTCCAACCAGTACTGGATTTCCTTGCGGCTACTGGCGCGTTCCTTTTGCTCTGAGATGTGTTTGGTTTCTCTAGCGCGGGATGGGTCTTGCGGATCAACCCAACCATGCTCTTTGTTGAGCATGTCACGAAGGGCATCCATGGCTTTGATATAGCCGGGAGGAGCAATGTTGAGACTGTTCCTGGTACTCAGTTCCGAGCGGGGCGTACAGAAATGCAGTTCAATGCGGTCTTCGTGGGTGTGACGCACCCACAAAATATCGTATTGATCTCGCTCCAAACCCGCGTAGGCCAGTTTCTCAAAAGCTGTCATGGTATCGCGTTGCTGTTTTTCGGTGGGGTTGTCCGCTTTATCGAAGCTCAACACCCCAGCGCGATAGCTCCACTTGTGGCGACTTCCATCAATGAGAAGCTTGGTGTGTTCTGGATTGCCAACAAGAACCTCAGGCAATGGGTCGCGCTTCTTCAAAAGCGATTTCCCGAATGCATTGCGCAGCAGGTTTCGGTTGTCGTCATAGGCGAGTACTTTATCTGCGATGAGATACTCAACAGGAGCCGTGCCGCCACCCTGACCGTTCTTGAAGAACTTAATCAGCATCTGCAGTCTCCGAACTCTGATGTTGCTTTAATAGTTCTCCAAGCTGTCGTTCAATGGTTGTGAGCTGTTCAACGATCAGCAAGCCATCCAGTCGACGTCCTTCTCCTGCTGCTTGGGTAGCATTCACCGCTCGTGCAATCTGGTTGAGGTTTGACCCTATTCGGCTGAGCTCTGAGACAAGGCGAGGATCAGCTTTAGGAGCAACACGCTTCCGACTTGGTTTGACGAGGCCAAGCGTTGCTCTGAGCAATTCTGAAGCGGTGATGTTTGCCTCAGATGCACAACGCTTTAGCTGCTTCTTTTCCTCTGCCGTACAACGCAGAACTACAGTCTCTGTGAGGTGGCGTTTCGCCGCTTTCGTGGGGTTCGAAGGGGAGGCTTGCCACCCCTCGCAAGGTCCTGTGTCGTATGACATGGGTCGCCTTGCTCTCGCTAACTCATTCATCATCAAGCCTCCACGCTTTCAAGGTTTTTGAAGAGGAAGCGGGAAAGGCTTTGAGGCTCTGAAGTGCCTTTTCGGACTAGCTCTTTGAAGCAAGCGCCGCCATTCCGTGCGTGGGCTCTATGCTCAATTGGGAGTCGATGATTTCGGTAGATGAGCGAAACCAGTATTGATGCTGTAACACGGTCTAACTGATGGCAGGCTTGCTTCCAAAGCTCATCACTTACGCAAAGCTCTTGCCTAAATAGGTTCGCTGTTTCGATGAGGTTTGCCTGTGTATACCCGCCTAAGATACGCATGTTTTCAAGCACATCAGGATGTGCGTGATCTAAGCATCGCCGAAGCGAGATTTGCACAGTACTCGGCCTACTATTTTGAATATGTGGTTTTTGAATAGTGTTAGATCGTGCGGACATTTTGTCCGTCCGGGACGGCGCTTTTGTCTGTCCCAGCTGTCTCTCTTCAACAGGATTTCCAACAGAGCGTTTCTTGAAAAATGACAGAAGGGAAGAAAGAGCTGTTTTAATCTGATGGAGCTTTGCCAAAGCTCGCACACGGGATAGGCGACCAAATGGTAAAATGGCTAGGGCACGCTTAAGGGCTTCAGAGCAGTTCAGGGAGCGGATCTCACCAAAAAGAAGCTTCGTTTCCGAGTGCAGCGCTTCGAGCTCGAGTTTTGCTGCTTCGCGCTGCTTGCTTAACTGAAAAAGCTCGGGGATCTTATGATCTATGAGAGGTTGAAGGTTTATACCAGCAGCCCAGATGATGGTTTGTTCACCTGCTTTTTGCCGAAAGCCACCGCGACGGCTTCTCAACGCATTGGTCTTAAGAAGCCAACCAGATTTAATGAGCCTGTTTTCAGCACGAGTGATTGCTCGCTCGTTGAGGTTGAGTTCCTCTGCGGTTACTGGAAGCCTTTGCCAAACAGCGCAGATACGGCCTTTCAGAAAATCGTCATCGCGGACTTTGAGTACATAGTGCTTCAGAACCTTGATGTCTGTACCGCTGAGGCCTGCTGCTGGGCCGAACTTATCTATGAGAGTGAGGACATCAGCGCGAGCGGCGTCTTCTGGCAAACCGTTGTGAGTGAGAGTGAGGCTCATGCTGTACCTCCATCAAGGAGATACGCTTCAATTGTTGAATTGAGCAGAGCTATGCGGTAAGCTTTTTTTGCAATTGCAAATTCAAAGTATCCGTCGAACGGGGTGGCAGCCCCTTCGGCGGATTTTTTGTGTACACTTCTAGGTATGGACAAATGCGGAACAAATGTCGTTTCGCGTACATACTGCGAACAATGCTCAAATGTCGCTAAATGCGATTTTGTATAACATGCTGATTTTGCTGGTGAAATATGGTGCACCCGATAGGATTCGAACCTATGGCCTCTGCCTTCGGAGGGCAATTTTCAAGTTAAGATTCCTTATTTAAATTCAATGCGTTATCTCGTAAATCTCTTAGAGCCTGTACGCGCCCTGTACGAAGAGCATCCATTACTTTTCTTTCTCCGTCCTCTGAGTGCCCGTAGGTATCGAACAGGAGTTTGACGTCCTTCCAGCGACCAAGCTTAGCGACTGTATGTGGGTCAATCCCCATGCGATTGAGCATCTCGGTGGCAAATCCGTGCCTGCCCGCCGCGTGAGGCATTCGACGGTCGATGCACGCGCTATCGCAAACGTCTTTCCAAGTTCGATATATGCTGCTACGGGATGCAAACCCAAAGGCAAGTAGGGGCCGCTTTTGATTTGGCTTACCTGATTTTCTGGGGCGTTGAGGCTTTAGCGACTTGAGTTCAGCGCAAAGCTCATCGGATATTTTGACCTCAGTTTTTCGATAGCCTTTTGACGCGGGCATCATGATGATGTTTTGGTCTAACTTGAGATCATCAGGCTTTAAAGCAACTGCTTGCCCAATCCGAGCGGCTGTTTCAAACATGAACTGGGCTAATAATCCAATACGCTGAGGTGCTTCTTCTTTAAAAAGGAATATCCAGAGCCAGTCTCCTGGAACTTTCTCCACACCGCTTTGCTTGCCACGCAGTGTGTCCTGGTCCTCTGTTTCTTGATCAGAGTATCCTTTAATCTTAATGGGACTGCATTTTCCTAGATCATGAGCGTTGTTGATCACAGCTCGGATGGGCTTGATGAACTGTTTACTCCATGTTGCTGTTGAATTATCGGGGGTTAATCGTGGGCCAAGATCTCGAACCATTTTCCCAGAAATTCCGGAAACAGGAACGTCACCCAAATGAGGCAAAATTCTGTATAGATATTTTGCAAACTCTGGGGTCGGTTTATAAAGATCAGTCGCATCTGCGAATGTAAATTTTTCTTCGGCTTCTGCAACGCCGTGGAATTTCAAAATTTCGCGGTTTTTAAAAAACTCTATGTAGGCTCTTGCATCCGCTTCTTCAGTTTTTCCAGTACTTTGATAGTAGTCTTTGCCTTCTGGGATCTCGTCGATTTTGCCTCGAAGATACCATTTGGCTGAGTCGGAGCGTTTCTGTAGTCTGAGCGGCATTCTTGAGAGTCCAGCAAAATTTGATCAATATGGTGAGGATGCAAAAGCATTGGCCGGGTGCACTGATAAAATGCACCGAGTTTACGAGCTCGAGAGGAGAGTTGGCGGGGTGATACTTTGACACCCTTTGCTGCAAAGATTGATACCCACTCAAGAACTGTTTTTGCTTCCGTGAGGGCTTTAGGTAGTTGGTTTAAAGTGGTCATCTTGTTCCCTCCTTCCTAATGCGTCTGATTGCATCAAGTTGTTATTGGCCGCTCGGCCCAGATCATCCATTCTATGCCGAATACAGCGGACAATCTCGCTATTTACTGAAGAAGCATTTCTCTCTGTTTGTGCGAGGAGAAATTTTTTGGTGTCAGGTGGAATTCGAATTAGAGTGCGAGGCCAATCGCTCTTACGCATTGTGATTTTTCCTGTTTCCTTTAGCACAGGTTAGTTTGATATCATTTTAGTGTCAATGAAACTAAAATGATATCATTGAGAAATCTGTTGAACGCTATTAATGTGCCTGTATGGCAAAAGACACTTCAAAATCACTCAAGGGCTTCATGCTTAGAATGCCCACCCAGCTTCACGAAAGTATCGCTAGTGCGGCAGCGAAGAACAGCCAATCGATCAATGCAGAGATTGTTTCTAGACTAGAAGTTTCACTTTTAACCGGGGTTGTGGGACGGCTCAAATCGTTGCTCGAGCAACTTCAGGAGGTGTTGGGCAGCGATCAAATCTCTGTGTCTATTTTGGCAGAGGGTGTGGGGGAGGATACGCCTTCACGGCTAGAGCAAGTCTTTGCAGGGCGCGAAGAGGCCTCGTTTGAGCTGCTAGACAAGATTGCGGAATACATGAAGGTGAATGCAAAATGGCTTAAACATGGGGTTGGGCAACCATTTGAGGTGTCTTTAGTCAATGACAATGGAATAGATCTGGTGTTTCAACTGATGGGAGAAATGGCTGAGACAACCTTTTTGATAAGAAGCGATAGTCAATACGGCGAAGTCTGCATCGTCCAAAAGTTCACTAATCGAAACTGGAAGCTTTTGAATCCTAACATGAATTTGAGTTTGAATTTGCAGGTGGGAGGACTCTACGCACTCGGCTCTTTTGCAAATGCTTGTAGGCTTCTATATGCCGCCAATTTGACCAAAACGCATAGTTATATGATGGAATCCAGTTTATTTAATGAAGTCGTGCGTGGGGATGCACATCCGTTGGCAGCATTAAAAAAATCAAGGCGGTCATATTGGTTCGACGATTGGTGGGATTTTGAGTTGATCTCATCTGAAAAGCGTCGACCTGACTGCTGGGAGGGGTATGCTGAGCTTTGCAAAAGTGTACATCGTTACATAATGGATGACGATAAGTTAAGAAATGAGTTGGAAGATATAAGAAGCGGAAAACTCACAAAGATGATAGAGGCGGAGCAGTGGCGTATAGCTTCTGAAACTTAAGCGGTAATAGATTTCAACAGTATGACTGATGTTCTATTGAATGCATTTACATGGAATACATCGGATCAATTAAATTGGGTATGTTCCATTGGCGGAGATGTGACTTTCCGCCTTTGGGATAGTTGCTCGTAATGCGTTAAATTAAAGGTATAAGTATTAGAAATTGAATCTTATATTTAACGAATGATTATTGTGAGTTACCAACCGAAACGGTAGTCAGTCGCAGGTTCTGGCGTGTACAACCGGATGCTCAGAGGTTGCAAATACGAAGTATATCTAGGCTGAGAGTCCTGCTTCTTAAATGAAGCATTCCTATCCCTGCAGAAACATCAATTCTCGCGTGCGGTCCTCAAAAGTTTCGAGCTTACAGCCAAAGGCCTAAGGGGGACTTGGAGCATTAGTGGGTAGCTAAATGGATGTGTTTTGGGATAGAATCAATTTCAGATTGTATACGACGCAGGAATTGTCAAATTGCCTACCCTGATTCCCAATATAAAGGGCTCTGTTGCATCTGTTGAGTGAAGACACAAATAGCCTTCCCCCAGGCGCAATTCAGGCGTGAATTCCAAAGAGCCGGTTGATAAAGGAAACCTCGGCCCCACCTCCGACAGATCTAATCCAGCCATCAAACTGCCCCTTCTTGAACATGCGCATAACCTCAAAACCCTTAATGGTTGTTGCTGCTGTTCGCATCGATTGGAAGCCGAGCGTTGGTTTAATCAGCCGTTTGAGCTTGCCATGATCGCTCTCCAGCCTGTTGTTTAGATATTTAACTTGCCGCAACTCAACAAATTCGGGCACCTTTCCTTCGGCCTTGAGCTCGGCAAGGGCTCGCCCATAGGCCGGGTTCTTATCAGTGTTGATCCTAGCAGGGATATAATGCTTCGAACGCCGGAGAGCTTTGCTTAAAAACCGTTTGGCAGCAGCAGTGTTACGGCGGGAGCAGAGCAGAAAGTCAATGGTTTTTCCATGCTTGTCGATGGCCCGGTAAAGGTATTTCCAGTGCCCTTTGACACGCACATATGTTTCGTCTACCCGCCAGGAAAAAGATAGGTGGTTCTGATACCACAAGGTGCGCTTTTCTAGTTCGGGCGCGTAATGCTGAACCCAGCGGTAGAGGGTCGTGTGGTCAACATCAACGCCGCGCTCACTCAGCATTTCCTCAAGATCACGGTAGCTGATGCCATAATTACAATACCATCTCACGGCCCAAAGAATGATCTCTCCCTGAAACTGACGATACTTGAACTCTGACATTGCAAATCCCCCACAACGTAGGGATCATGCAAGCAGTGCCTCAAACTTGCAACAAAGCCGTATTTCGCCCCCTTCCGGACACTACCCCATAGAGCCTTCTTCTACTGATACGCGGGATAGGCTTAAGTAAACCCCGAACCCTGCAAGAGCACCGGCAACCATGACCACTCCACCGACAAAAAACGGCATGGAAACAAACCACTGTTCCGCAAAGATTGCTCCAATCGGAATAGCAACTAAGGTTATCCCGGATTGTAGCATTTCCCCCACTGACGAAACGCGGCCCAGAAGGTCAACTGGTGTTGACTTCACAATAATTACGCCATAGGGGACCGTTATAAAGCTACCGACGACCCCAATCACAAACCAAAGTGCCATTTGCATATTAAGGCCGACGGGTTCTGTAGTGAAGGGAAGCCAACCTGCAAGCACTGTGCTAAAGCCTGAGAAAAAGAGTCCAAGAACCATAAGCAGTTGCAAGTTTGTTCTGTCTCCAACTTTTGCTACAATATAGGCTCCTATTAGACCGCCAAGCCCAAGAGATCCCATGATAGGCCCGGCTGAAGCTGCTGGTTGCCCCGTTTCCCTTACAAGTAGAAGCAGCACCGCCTCGTACAAAAATACGCTGAAAATAAACAGGCACATCAACCCCACGCTTAACAACAACTGAGGGGTTCGCAACACACAAAGAAGGCCCTCTACCGCTTCAGCCAACGCACTGCTTTTTGCCTGCTCCTGTTCACCCTCCACATCCCTTTTTTCGGGTTTCAAAGCACCAAGAAGGCCCACGCATGCAAGAGAGGCGACTGCAAAACACAAAGCTCCTAACAGGAACACCTGATGAGGGCTCCAGATCGTTAGCAGAGCACCGCCTAAGATAGGTGCGAAAATCTTTGTCGATTCAAGGACAAAGTGATCGGCGCTTACTGCTTGGGTCAGCATGCTCTGCGGAACAACCTTTTTAAGCGCCAGTTGCTGAGCGGGCATAAATGCCGATGCGACGCCTGCTTTTAGCAGCACCAGAACAACGAGGGGTATAATGCTAACGGCAAAAAAGTACATTGCGACCATGAATGCCGCGCGCATGACCAAGCCAGCCATTAGCACCGGCCCGGCGCCAATTCTATCCACCAGTACACCAGCCGGGATGCCGAAGATCACACGCGGTAAAGTTGCCGCAAGCGTTACTGATGCAATCTCCGCAGGGCCCATTTCCCATGTGTAACTGACGAGTACCAGTATGGCGATCAGATCTATCCAGTCTGCAAAGGCTGCAGGAACCAATACGCCGAAAAACCGTCGAAAAGCGGAAATCCTGAACAGTGGCAATATTGACGAGTTCATCTTTTCATTTTGCATTTAAATTTTCTCAGCAACGGAAAGTTACAAAACTGTTAAGTCGGGACAGTATTAAAGCGACACTGCACTTTTTAAGTGTAACAAGTATTAATTACACTATATAATAGATAATAAATTCATATTACCTATAACCCACTCGGCAAAGTGCCATTTTTCTGTAATTTAGTGCGAGCTTGCTTGAAGTACTTTTCAACGGAACAGGCGTCAATGCCGCAGCGTACGCCCATTTGCTCATAAACATCTTTTCGTTTAACTCCAGGAGAACGAGCAAACATTAAGCTTATAATTTCTTGCTCACGTGGTGTTAACGCGGCGGAACAGATGTCCAGTTCATCCGCAGTTGGATGCGTTATGTATCTAACAAATTCTAATTGATTGATTTTATGTATAAGGTCTTTGAATGTGCGTCGTGTTAATCCAACCTTGCTTGCATATCCAATAACACCAATCTGTTGGCAGGCCTTTGCTTCCTGTTCGCTTTCATTGGCAGTGATTACTAGGTGTTTTGATTTTGATGAGTTGGCGACGATATTTGCTATCATCGCCAACCTATGTGTCGTTGATGTGGGATCAGTCTCAGATAAACCTGGTTCAATCGAAATTAGATCGAATGACAATTTTGAAAGTAGACTTTTAGCGAGATCGGGAGTTTGAACACCAAAGACCAAACAGTTATCAAAGATAACTTTGAACTCATTAACAATCGCCTGACGCATCAAGTCTTGGCTATCTATAACTAATATTCTCCTGACTTGCGATTCTATCGTCATATTATACTCTGAATTAATATAAATAGTCTGAAGACTAATAATAATAAAAATCACTTAGTCAATTGACGTTGTGTAATATTTTTTAAATACATTCCCAATGATGAGATATATTAATCATTACTTAGTTTCATTACAAGCTTGCCCTCATTCTTTCCTGAAAATAGGTCATTGATGACTTCTGGAAAATTCTCCAGATGTGTGGTTCGAACATCTTCCTTGAAGATCAGTTGCCCTGATTGATGCCAAGCCTTTAGTTCATCAACCGCCATCTTGATCTTTGGCACATAATCTGACATGACGAAGCCCTGCAGCCGGATGCTATTAGAGATGAGTGCGAAAAAATTATCTAGTCTGGCAGGTTCACCCGGTTTAATAGAAATCATTCCACAAAGTGGAATGCGACCAAATTTCTTCATGAACGGCAAAATGCTATCTAAAGCTTTTCCTGCAACGTTATCGAAGTAAACGTCGATTTTTTCCGGACAAAGATCAGATAGCGCTAATCCTATTGGTTCTGATTTATAGTTTATTGCCGCGTCAAATCCTAATTCCTCTACGATGTATTTGGATTTTTTATCGCTGCCGACGATACCGATTACTCGACAACCCAGGTTCTTGGCGATTTGCCCGACAATTGACCCAACCGCTCCCGAAGCTGCTGATACAACAACAGTATCACCTTTCATAGGCCGGCCAATATCTAACAATCCAAAGTATGCCGTAATACCTGGCATGCCCAACCCTCCAAGCCACGCAGGCGGAGGCGCGATATCGGGATCAACTTTCCTTATCTGGAATCCATCTGAAATCGCATAGGTTTGCATATTGAGCATACCGGTAGCTAAGTCGCCAACTGAGTACGAAGGGTGGCGGCTCGCTTCGATTCGACCAACCGTCAATCCTCGCATAGGTTCACCTAGCTGGACAGGAGGGAAATAGGATTCCTGATCTTGTATCCAACCGCGCATGGCAGGATCAATTGAAATATATTCATTCCGAACTAGGAACTGTCCATCCTCTAAATCTGGGATATCGGTTTCTCTGAGGAAAAAGTCCTCCTTACAGACCTCTCCCGAAGGTCTGCGTTGCAAGCAGAGCTGTTGGTTTATTGCCACTTGGTAGGTACTCCAATTTAAAAGTATAAATCATTTGAGAGGCTGGCTTTCAGGGTATTGTAATTGAGGGTAATCGCTCAGGCCTGCCTAACAGGCTGCCAGCCATCGGTGTGGAATTTCACAGGACCATCTAATGACTATTTTCGAGTAAAATTGGCCCAAAGTATCCAGTATCGGCTACATTTTGCGCGATTAGGCATCGTTTGAGATGGCGGCCATGTACATCATCCCCGCATAGCAGACGAAGGTGACCACACGAGCCCCTTTTGGCGCACTAATACAATAGAAAATTGTTTCGCAAATGCGGCCTCAAATTGCTGATTGGGATAGTCGCTGTAAACTTCAATATTCATTGTTTGCCCTTCAAAATTCAGGATCTGAGATGCAAATCCAGTGATCTAAGTCCCTACATGCTCAGCAGCTTTATTCACAACCTGTAGTAATGATACGTTTCTTAAATTCAATAAAAAGGGGGGTCTTCACCCCTTTAAAAATTTGCGTCTAGTATTCAATAATTCAAATCATGTAGTTCAGAATGTCATATGGTAATCATAATAAATTATCTTGGCGTCTTTTAGGTCAAATGGCGCGCGACTATTATGCATATAGTTTTATGTGATCGAAGTATTAGCTTTTACGTCTTGATGTAATGGAGGTTTGCTCGGTGGGTAATCTGGAAGAATTAAAAAAGATTGCGGCAGATATTTTGTATATTGATGAGTTGGAAGACCTCCGTGATGATGCACCTTTGGGTGATCACGGATTTAGTTCTATTGATTACATAGATCTTTGCTTTGAGTTGAAGAGTAAGATATCTGACAAAATAACCCCCGAAAATCTTTGGCCCTTTGATGCAATGATGACCAAGGAAGAATACTTCGTTGGCGATAAGTGGACCAGTGCCGGCTGGAACCAAGTTTGCGATCTATTGGAGATTAGCCCCGACTCTGATCCAATGATGCCAAATGAGCTCGTTGTATTCTTTACTCCGGCCGTGCTGTCCAAGCGCGTAGCCCAAATCATGAATGGGTGAGCTGTGTCTGGAATCGCAATTACCGGAGGGGGTGTGTTTTGTGGTCAGGTCAAGACACAAAACATTCCTGAGCTTCTGTCATCTGACCCACAGATGCCATCCGCAAGTGATTTTGAGGAGCTCGGAACTGCTAAACGCAAAGTGGTACGTAATTTAGCGCGAGAAGATCGATCTATTCTTACGGAACCTGCGGCTCAGTGCCTGCAAAGCGCTATAGATGCCTTCGAGATCGCAGAGGCAGTCTCTCCGATTGGAGAAGACCAGCGCGAAAATATGGCTGTTTACACAAGCGCTGAACGAGAACGTGAGTTTCCAGCCGAACTATGGCAGTTGGTGCACAATTGTGAGCGCGAAACCAAGCCTGAAGTTGGAGACGTGCTCTCTGAGATAGGGCATCTACGAACGGCTATCCATCCACTGGCTCTTTTCAAAAGGCTGCCGACGAGTGTGCTCTACCACATATCGAAGTACTTCAAACTTCGGGGTGGTGGCTATCCGTTTCAGCGTATGTCCCTGGGCGGGATATGCATGCTTGAAGAAGCATGCGCCACGATATCTCGTGGCCGAATTGAAGGCGCAGTATTAAGCGCCTATGGCAATATGAATAGTCTGGACAATAGGTTAGCCTTCACCAAGATGGGTTTAGTTCGTAACCAAGCCCATGATGACGGTATCGTGCCAAGCATGGGCGCGGCTTCAGTGGTCATGGAACCATTGGAGCAGGTAGAAGCGCGCAACGCTCAACCTCTGGCGGTCATAAAGCGGGTGCATAGCCGATACAGCGATAAAATGCATGCAAACTCAGAAGATTGGATAGACTTTTATCGTCAAACATTTGCCGATCTTGCAGGAACTTCACCGATTGTCATTTGTTATGACAACGGTATCGCAAAAGCAGGTGAAGATGAACATTTTGCGATCAACCAGTTTTTTAATAACCCTTTGACGTTCAGCTATAAGAAATATGTCGGCTACACCGGTCAGCCCAACAACCTCATTGATCTCGTCTTCACCCTTCTTGATCCATCAATTCCTTTGGAACGACCTGTCATTCTCAATGGGGTTGGATCATCGTCCGGAATAGGCGCGATGCTCTTTGAGAAACGCAATGAAGCGATACCACTAACAAAGAAGGCGGCGTGACCATTCATGGCAAAGCAAGATGATATCGTTATCAGTGCATTTGGTTGTGTAACACCGATCGGATCAAGTTACGAAGAAATAAAGTCCGCGCTAAGAGGCGGGCACTCTGGTATCCGCGAAATTAAAAAGTATGATACCGGATCCTTCAAAAGCAAGCACGCTTTTATTCCTAAACTTGGGAATGAAAAGATTCGTTGGCCTCACCGGGGAAAGCCAGTCATCGGTGACAGTCTTTATACCCGCACTGCTCTGAGTGCGCTCAAATCTCATCCTGGATACGCTCTTGAGCAGTATGACCCCGCGCGGATCGGGTGTTATCTGGGCGTCGATGAGCCTGTCGCGGATATTGTGCAAACGATAAACTGCGTCGTGGAAGGGGAGCCGGACGCCACAAGCCTTGATGAACGTGCGGCGGTGATGGAGCGCCACTTCCGCGTCAGCGATTTTCTCAATTACTCGCCCATTACCGCGCTCAAGCAAGTTCGCGAAACAATTGAGTTTTCCGGCCCGGCTTTCTGTCATCTTGGGCTATGTTCTGCATCGCTGCAAGCGATTGGGTCAGGCTTCCACGCGCTGCAGGATAACCGTTTGGATGCCGTCGTTGTTGGCGGCGTGACCGCCAAAATTTCACCGGAACATCTCATCGCCCTGGAAGCGGCTGATGTGATTGTCACTGACGGAACGGTCCCGCCCGAAGAACGCTCCCGACCCTTTGATCAACGGCGCTCGGGTTACGTCCCTGCTGAAGGGGCTGTCTTCTTCGTGCTTGAAAGGAAAAGCGCGGTTGAGCAACGCGGGGCAAAGCCCTTGCTGAAGATTCTCGGGTACGGCTCAAGCTTGAATGCCCAGCATATCGTTAAGCCTCACATTGACTCGCTCGATATGGTCTTATCCATGCGCAGAGCTATCAAAGATTCAGGCATCACGCCGGACCAGATTAATCTTGTGAATGCCCATGGCACATCCACTCAACTAAACGACCTTCACGAGTCCAAGGCGATTAATGATGTGTTTGATCACAGAGTCCCCGTTACCGCAAATAAGTCTTTACACGGACACATGATTGCGGCTGCCGGAGCTATGGAAACACTAAACACCCTGATCTCCTCACAGGAAGGGTTTGTACCGGGCACTATCAATCTCAAGAGCCAGGATCCCAGGTGCGACGTGGATGTGGTCAGTGAAAGCCGGGAAATGGCCGCGCAAACAGTCCTTAAGAACTCCTTCGGGATGGGCGGACTTGCGGCAACCGTGATCCTGCAATCCTACGCGGCCTAAGGTCTCCCTCGTTCGCCTGAGTCAAGATGAGGAATGATACGTGATAGCACATTCAAAATTCGATACACAGAAGTTTAACACGATGGTGTGCGCCTATCGTGAAAGTGGAATGCCAGGCGATTACCCTGAAGTTTCCGACTACGAAGAGTATTGCGCAAAATACCCCTTATCTGAACGAGACAACCTGCGTGCCATGAGCGAGCGCGTGGTGGAAAAGCAAGAGTTTGCAGACTCCTATGTGGTTACAACCTCCGGCACCACCCAAGCGCCGTTGGTGCTTGTAAACCGCATCTGGCAGGATACTTCTGACAATACCTATCCAAAGCAGTTATTCGATTATCTTATCGAACATGTCTTTGCTCAAGGGGATGTCGTCGCAAATCTCTGCTTTCCTGGCGGTTTAGGACTACTCTACGAAGGCATGTGTAAGATACTTGAGCCGATGGGGTGCACCGTTCTACCTGTCGGTCGCTTGGACTCATTGACCAATGATTATACGCATTTTGAACTGTTTGAGCGCTTGAGATTAAACACGCTGGTTGGTTCTCCCTGCGATCTTATTGCCTTTGCCAAAACCGCCCAGAAATACAATATTAACCTTCCCATAAAAAAGCTCGTCTATGCTGGCGAACATTTTTATCCCGCCAAGCGCGACCTCGTGAAGAGCATCTGGCCGGAAGCTGACTTTTACAGCCTCTATGGCGCCACGGAGTTCGGATTAGCCTGTGTTGGCCATCCTAACCTTTCGGCTAGCCATCATTACGTGTTTGAAGATTGGTTCTTTCTGGAAACTGATGAAGACGGCAATCTTTATGTCACGGATCTCAAAGGTCCGCTCATTCCCATAATTCGCTACAAAATTGGCGACCGGGGGACGTTGGTCACGGGAGAGGGGGGGAGCACTCAGCTCGCTCTTTATGGACGAAGTGATAGCTTCTTCAACCTCGGAGATGCAATGCTCAGATATGAAGCAGTCTGCGAAACCATAAGGTCTGCCACGCTCCCGGATATGGCCAGAAACGCAGAAATTCAACTGCATCTGCATAGCGCCACAGATGGAAAGGATGTGCTCACGGTCGTACTTGATCACGATTTTCCAGAAAATGGAGAGGTGAGCCGAGGCGTCTGGGAGGCTGTTCATTCCATGAAAGACATCCGGTGGGATGTGGGCCGTGGCGTGGTTGAACTGAGGGTGCGCGACCGCGCTAGCATTCACATTACAAACCGTTCGAAGCGCCCGGACATTGTTGATCTTCGAGACAACGCAACCATGGGCAAGGAGTTGGAAAGCGCATGACCCGAGTGACCCCTTTCTATAAAGACCGCTTTAACCAGATGATCAGGGCATACAATGAGACAGGCCGCATGCCTGAACTCCCTCAGGTTAACTCCATTGAGGACTTGCAAGCCCAATATCCCCCCTGTTCCAAGGAAGACCTGCGCAAGATCAGCGAGAGGTTTATCGAAAAGGGCTATTTCAAGGGTGGTTACATCATCAGTACCTCCGGCACCACCTCCACGCCATTGGTCCTTTGCCACCGGATCTGGGGGGATGCCTCAGAGGGAACCTATGCCTACCAGTTAATGAGTTATCTCATGCGCAATGTGTTTACGTCGGAAGACACTGTCGCAAACCTATATACGCCTGGTGGATTGGGGGTCCTTTATGAAGGTTCAAATCGCTTCCTGGAGGCTATCTGCGCTACAATTCTACCTGTTGGCCAATTACAGTCCATAGGCTCTGATCCCTTCTACTTCCAGATCTTTGAAAAATTTGGCCTGAATACGGTCATGGGAGCGCCTTCGAGCGTTGTGCAGTTTGCTAAGCAAGCCTTAGAGCATGGAGTGGAACTGGATATCCGCAAGATCGTTTACACGGGCGAACATTTTTACCCGACCAAGCAGGAACTGATTGCAAAAGTCTGGCCTGACGCGACCTATTTCAGCATGTTTGGCGCTGTCGAATACGGCTTTGCCGGCGTGCATACGCCAACTATGCCCGCAGGCGTTCATGAGCTTCTTGATGACTGGTATTTCTTCGAGACAGATGAAGATGATAACGTTCTTGTCACGGTTCTGACGAGCCCTGAAGTTCCTGTTATTCGCTATAAGATTGGCGATAAAGGAAAGCTTCTGGCGCCCTATCAGGAAGGGGCTGGTCATGGCCTGATTCTTGGCGATCGTTCTGACACAAGCTTCAATATTGCAGGCAATGCGGTGGGTTTTGACAGGATCAAGCGCACCGTAGAACAGGCATTGGGCTTAATTGACAGGATTCAGATTATTCTCGACACTGATGATCAGGGCCGCGATGTCCTCACTCTTGCACTGGATGCTGATTGCTCGCAGGACAGTGCGAATACAGGAAAAGCCCATCAGGCACTTGATGCAATCAACGAGATTGCAGAGGGGATTGAACGGGGAACGGTTCTGACCCGGGTAGTTGGGCGCGAGGGACTGGTCATGAACTGGAGGACAAAAGCAAATCCGGTTATAGACCATCGACGCGAGGCGCAATTTGATCATGCTTGAGGTTCTGCGGAGCACACCGCACTGGGTCTATACGCTATATACGGTTGTCCTCTATTTTGGGCTCGCCTCCTGTTTTGAAAAGCGCAGCCGTCTCTACCATTTGCTGAGCACCCCGATCATTATCGTTGTCATCTCCCTTGTGCTTGTCACCTATTACAGTGGATTTTCGCTCCCTGTTCTTGGTGGCTGGACGCTGGGTATCCTGATTGCGACGGCACTTGTTTATTGGTTTCCTCAAGCCCCTCGGCTGCGCCGGGAAGGGGATCTTATAATCACCCCAGGTGGGCTGAGCGTTCTGGGGGTTAGTGGAGCGGGATTTTTCACCAAATACTGGCTTGGCTACGCTTCGGCATCTGGGGCTGATTGGACCCAGCTCCCCTCGTTCCTCATGTGGGACAGCATGACTTCGGGACTTATTGTCGGTTTTTTCGTTGGCCGTGGCTTGTCGCATTTTACCATCGCAAAACAACTTGAAGCTGTGTCTGACGGGAGATCTTCTCATGACAACTGTTGATGTTATTGACACGATCTGTCGCCACTATCTCGACCTATGCCCCATGGATTTCCAACAGGACGCGGAAGAGGGCCTCATAATCCGGTTGGATATGTCGCGGGGACAGGATCTTTGTGATCAATATGGTGATTTTACAATTATTGTCGAACTTCTTAATCAGCTGGCTGTGCAAGCCGTGAGAAGGACGTTTCAAGATAAAGTACGAGCAAACCAGCGGTACATTCCCGCGAGCATTCGCGCGGTACGGCTGGGTGGATTGCATGAGACGCACCGGGTATTTGCAAAGCCCACTCAGCTTGGTGGTTTTTATCAAGTGCGCCTGCGCGGCGAACGTATTGATAAAAGCCCTACAAGCTTTGGTGGAAACATCATTGTGGCCTGTATAGATGAGGGACAGCAATGATAAGTATTGCAAAGCCTTTTATTGTCTGGGCTGCCTATCCCTCATTGATCGATTATTTTTTGGGCGACGTTGTGCTCGCCGCATATGCCTGTCTGGCCCTTACCGTTGTCGTAAGCTTTGATAATCTTCGCCGTGGATTCCTTATAGACTGGACGGCTATTGTCTTCTTCCTCGCCGTGCCAGCGTTTCATTATATGCTTGGCGGTTCATGGCTCTTTGAGCATCCGCTGCTCCTCATCTCGGCCATTTACACTCTGGTTGCGTCGGGATCTCTGTTCATTGGGAAACCATACACGTTGCAATATGCCCGAGAACGCACCCCGGAAGAATTCTGGGCTGAAGAGATCTTTCTCACGATCAACTATCACTTGACGCTCATGTGGACGCTGATCTTTTTGTCAAGCTTTATCCTCTCAGTGCTTGCGGTTAGCTTCCCCGACTATTGGCCAATTTTTGCCTTAACGCGCAATAGCTTAATTGCCATTGGCCTTGTGATTCCAGATCAATACCCCGATTACTATCTGCAAAAAAGGGCTGGCTCAGATGTATGATGGACAGCGGGAGCTCTTTACCCTTCTTTGGCAAAAGAACCCAGAACCAAAGGTCATCACACTTGGTTTTCAGATCAGTGGTGAGGCCGACCTCTTTAAAATCCACTTTCCCAATATGCCCATAGTTCCAGGGGCTTGCCTACTTGGACTGGTTCTTGACCAAACGGAAAAATGGCAGTCAACCAAGTATGACGTTGACTTAGTAGAGCGCGCGAATTTTAGATTTCCAGTTACTCCCGGCATGAGGTTGGAGCTGGACCTGCGCCTGGAAGCCCTACCAGAAAACGGGCAGTTCAACCTGTTCTTTCGCTATTCAAATCCCCAGGGGCATAGCACACAGGGTTCCCTCATTTTAGTTGAGCAAAGATTGGAAGCAGCATGACAAATTTCGCTATTGTGACCGGCGGCACCCGAGGGATTGGTCGTGAGATCTCGGAAACCTTTGTTAAGCAAAATGTCGATGTGATCGCGACCTATTTCTCAAACAGTAAAGCGGCCAGTGAACTGGAGGAACAGTGGGGTGGGCGTATTAAAACTGTGAAGGTCGACAGTGCCGATTATGAAGCGGTCGAGGCCTTTCGTAACAGCATTATACAGCGCGGTGTTCCGTCAGTTCTGGTCAATAATGCTGGCATTGTCGAAGATGGTCTCCTCCTTCAGGGAGGACGTGAGCGCATTGCCAAATTGATGGCGAATAACTTTATGGGTACTGTGAACTTCACCCATGCCTTTCTGGATGACATGATTGCAAAGCGTCAGGGGAACATTATCTGCCTGTCCTCCAGTGCCGCTCATAAGGTGAAGGCCGGAAACAGCGCCTATGGGTGTTCCAAAATCGCTATTGAACGCTTTTGCAAGGGACTGGCAAAGGAAGCCGCGCGTTTTAATGTCTATGTCAATTGCGTCTCTCCGGGTTTTGTCGAAACCGAGCTTTTCGAATCGTTCGCCGGTTCTAAAAAACGTGAAATCTTGCTGGAAATTCCAACGCGAAAAGCCCTTTCAGCCGATGAGGTGGCGCGTGTAACGGTAGATCTGGCCACGCGGCGTACGAACACAACGGGATCGGTCCTTGTTGTTGGTAATGGAGAGCAGGTTTAAGAACTCCATGGATGCTCTCTTCAATATAACTCCGCCGGCAAGGCGCTCGGTTGATTGGCTGAGCACATACTGCGATAGGGTCGGTTGGCAGTCGCCTCAGATCAATAGTGTTGAGGGACTCGCGCAACTCTTTCTTGCGCACATCTCCACTTTTCCCTTCGATATGATGGACTATTTCCTCGGAACAACTCCCACGGTCAATCTCGACACCATCTTGAACAAGTTCTTGCACAAAGGTCGTGGCGGCGGTTGCTCCCAGCAAAATGCGATCCTGCACAGTATGTTGGACAAACTGGGTGTCTCTTCGCGACTGGGCATGGCTCGTATTGCCCGTGCTGATGGAGCGCCGAGCCCGCGTTCTCACATGGTCCTTTATGTTGAAATGGAAGGACAAACTTGGCTGTGTGATGCAGGATATGGCGTATTTGGCCCTGCTCAGCCCATAGTAATCGAGCCGGATCTGGTACAGCAACTGGGGGCGTATCCCTTCAAAATTAAAAAGGGAACTGGCGAGTTTTATACTCTGACACGCCTTTCAGGAGAGATCTGGAAGCCCATCTATAGATTCGATCTGCGCACTTATGATCTGCAAGATTTCGGCCCTGTGAATTTTTATAATTCCCTTTCGCCAGAATCTCAATTCACTCAAAACCTAATTGTTAGCAGACCCAGCCTGACTGGTGGCCTTCTTATACGGAACAACGCTTTAATCAAGATTGAGGGTGCCACTCAAACGCGGCAGCGCATAGAAACTCGCGCGCATTTGGTGTCCCTGCTGGAAACGCACTTTTCTATCATTATAGAGGAGGAGGACTTCGTCCATTCTCCTCCCCGACTACCAGCCTTGGAGCCCACCATATGAGCACTGATAAGGGGGGAGTTTGGTATACGTTTTTTCCGATGGATCCGTTGCGTCACAATAGATGTGGGCAACCGAAGGGCATTGCACAGATACGGAAAGACCGCAGATCTGTTTCGGTAAAGGTTCTGAAAAATCTCTTTCACCGGGCCTTTCGTTTGACGCCGGATAGGTTGGAATTAAACCATCAACCTACTGGGAAGCCTTACTTAATATCGCCACTGGGCAAAGTTCATATCAGTTTAAGTTACACGAAATACTGGGGGGCAGCAGCTCTTTCTGAAAGATCTGTCGGCATTGACATTGAAACAACTTCCCGCCGTAAAGGCTGGTCCGACCGCGTAAATGCACTTGCCGAACACAAGTTGATTGATCCTCAAAGCGATCCGGTGAGCAAATGGGTTCAGATTGAAGCTGCTCTTAAGTACTTCGGTGGGTCAGTTGCAACTGATCTATCTCGTTTCTGGATGGAGCCAGAAAGCCAGGAAGAGTGGCGGGCAGGTCTGCGCTTGAGAAATCATCCCACCTGTTGCACCCGCAACATAGCTGCTCCCAATGGATGTAAGGCTGCCATAGCAGCTTATAGCTCTCGACCACTCATTACTGTTTCAATTGGAGAGAAGTAATGCCGATTTGCCTTCTGACCAACCCTGTAGTTAACCACAATATGCTTGCAAAATATCTCATTGAACGGGGTGTGGAATGCTATGCTTATATCGACATGGATCAGGTCAATAAGCTTCCACCCACTGTTAAGAGCCGAGGGCGAGACTTCGACGTAGACCTTTATGCTGGCGTTATTATGAGTAAAGATGATCTACCGCCGCCCAATGACTGTCCATTTCATGCTGTTATTCCAGGTGGTGAGCTTGGCGTTGAAAGTGCTGATCAGATCAGCGCTTACTACGGATTGCCGGGCAACGACCCTGAAACGATAGACTATCGTCGTGATAAGCAAGCCATGCAAAACCGCCTTGCCGAGGTTGGCCTGCCTAGTATCTCCAGCATGAGTATTGGCCCCGAAACCAAATCCTCTGAGATAGAGGAGACGCTTGGGGTTGGCCCTTATGTTTTAAAACCACACGATGCTGCTGGAGGAGAGGCACTTCACTACTGCGCGGATCTGTCAGCTTTAGAATCGGCAATCGCTGATCTGGCCTGGGGGGAGCTCAATTGCACCTGGAAGCAGAACCATCGATTTGTCGTTCAAAAATATATTTCAGGGCTGGAGTATGTGGTCGATCTGGTTGCGCGCGATGGCGAAATCGTCGTTGCTGCGATCAGTCGCTACATTCGCCTTTCTGATCTGGGTTATTGGTCCTATCCCAATGTAAAACGTTTCCTGGTAATGGAAGATCCCAGCGATCCGAAATTTGAGTCACTCATTGCACAAGCCGTTGCTTGTTGTCATGCACTTGGTCTGCGTCAGGGCTCCGCGCACATGGAGTTTATTGATGGCGCGCAAGGTTGTTTCATGGTTGAGGTCGGGGCTCGGCTGCACGGCTCCCTGTCGCCGAGCCTTTTTGCCGAGTGCTACGAAAATGACCTGCTGGGCTCGCTTTATGAAAGCTATTTTGTTAGTGACACGCCGTTGCGCTCAGGTCGTCTTCGTAAGTATGGGCTGCGATCCTTTATCGCGGCTGAAGAAGCCGGTGTTCTGAATACCATCGAGCCCTCTCTGATGGAGCGCATTAGCTCAAATTCCAGTTTAATCGCCAAGTCCATCACGTTTGAGGCGGGCGAGACATTCCCACAAACTCGAGATGAGGTGCACACCCCGGCCAGTGGCTTTTTTGCCAATGCGAGCCTTAGCCAGCTTTTTAAGGATGTCTGGGATTTCGATTACATCCTCAATCAGTATTTCAATGGAAAACAATATGAAGTCGGCGCAATGGCTGAATGGATCAACGCGCCAACAAAATTATCTGCCGCCTCAAAGACCCTTGATCGTCTTGGAGAACTGAAATGAACATTCATCAAAAATCATCAATTTCCTTCTCACAATTATTAAAGGATGCACAAAGAATTGCGGGCCGCGCGCGTGATTTGCAGGAAGTGACAGAGCGTGAGCGCCGTGTACCAGACGAGATTATCGCAGCCCTTACGCAAAGCGGCCTCATGCAGGTTCGCCAACCCAGGCGTTGGGGTGGTAGTGGTCTTGGCGCAGCCGAGCACTATCAGCTTGTTGAAACTCTCTCCAAGGGCTGTGCTTCAACAGGTTGGGTCTATGCGGTTCTGGCAGGCCATGCGGATGATCTTGCCAACCAGTTCTGCCTGGAGGCTCAGGAAGATGTTTGGGGGGAAGGCCCAGAAGCGCTCGCCTGTTCCGCGCTTTTCCTAAAAGGATGGGCGCAGCCCACGGAAGATGGGTATGTGCTCAATGGTGAGTTTCCCTTCTCAAGCGGTTGCGATCATTCAACCTGGGCGATTGTGGGAAGCATTGCACCGGACAATGACACAGGGCCGGGACCGCGTCTGTTCCTGGTGCCTATGAAGGATCTTCAAATCAAAGATGATTGGTTTACCCGGGGATTGGCATGAACCGGCAGTAAGTCTCTGATAGCTAAGGATGTGCTTGTCCCACGGTACCGAACCACCACCTTCCCAATGATAATCGGATCGACCGCTCCTTTTTCTCAAAGCTCTGTACTGGTAGGCGCTGCAAGAGGAATTATTGAGGATTTTATCACCTTTCATCAAGATCAGCAGCCTGAAGGCGAAGACCGGCCTGTAGGCGGCGAACATCTTCAGATCCTTGTTGGAACCTGTTGGTCTGAAATTGACGCGGCGTGGCAGCTTATTCAGAGCGATGTAAATATAACCGAAGCTTGTCTGAAACGCGACAAGAGCATCCCTCGTCATGTCGCCATTCGCAATCGAGCTCACAATACATTGACGACTAAGCTTATATTGTCTGCATTGGATCGTCTGTACGGCGCATCTGGAAGCAGCATTTTGTCCGAAAAGTCCCCAAGTGGGCGTCTTTATCAGGATGTGAAAGCCGGTACTCAACATGTTGCGGTCAACCAGACCTCTGGAGCTCGAGATGCTGGCTTTATGCTCCTCAACCCGGATATGCCATGGTCATATCCATTGCCCTCATAGACGTCAAACACGCACTAAACTGAAAATCGAAAGGGAGACAAATGCGATACAAACTTTTCGGCCGTACTGGACTGCGCGTGTCTGAACTGGCTTTGGGGACACTTAACTTTGGCCGTCGTTGGCAGCATGGAGCCCATATAGAAGACGCACGACGTATGTTGGATGAGTATGCGCGCAAGGGCGGCAATTTCATAGACACTTCAGATAGCTATCAATACGGCGAGTCAGAAGAATACCTAGGCGAACTGCTGGAAGGGCGACGTGAAGAGTTTGTACTGGCCACCAAATTCTCGCAGTGGGCCACACCGGATGCAAGCATTTTGGTGACAGGCAACAGCCGCAAGGCCATGGTTACCTCGCTTGAGGCCAGCCTTAAGCGCCTCAAAACGGACCGCATTGATCTTTACTGGGTACACTACCCGGATGAAGTCACCCCAACCGATGAAATCATGCGCGGATTTGAGGATCTTATCCGCGCAGGCAAGATTCTCTACGCTGGATTATCTGACTTTCCCGCCTGGCGCGTGGCCCATGCCGCGACCCTTGACGACTGGCGCGGTTACACCCCATTAGCAGGCATACAAGTTGAACATAGCGTCCTGCGTCGATCCATGGAGTATGAGTTCCTCCCCATGGCACAGGCCCTTGGGCTGGGCTTGACAACATGGTCCCCTCTCGGCGGGGGCGTGCTTACTGGTAAATACAGGAATGGAGAAGCGGGTCGCCATGAAGCCTTCGGCGGTTTGGGCTTTGTAGCCGAGGAAGACACCAAACAAACAGCAGTAATCAATGCTGTGCTTGAAGTTGCAAATGAATGCCATCTAACACCAAGTCAGGTTGCTATAGCCTGGTCGATGACCAAGGGAGTTATCCCTATCATAGGACCACGCACTATGGCTCAGCTCGAAGACAATTTGGCAGCAGCCGATATCACTCTGACATCTGCTCATATCGATAAATTAGATTAAATCAGCGCTCTACCAACGGTATTTCCATACACTATGACTGATACGGATGGTTGCAGGGAACGCATAGCAGGCGGCAAGTTTAATGATCTCGAATTGCCAACATGTCCTGTGGGCTAATCGTAATTTCTGCAAAGGTTTCTCACGGCTCTTTGCCAGGATTTTTCTCTTTGAATTGTTCCTTATTTTTGTGCGCAGCCAAACAATTCCAAACCGAGGCCTACACGCTACCCAAGATGAAATTGACCCGGTACTCATTGCCATGGGGGGCGGCAGTTCTTCCAATTTTCTCGAATCTGCAGGGCCGGCAGGGCAGAGTTTCAGATATATAGACTGGTCCCTCCATTCGTTTTTCATCACCGCTTTGCTAATGGCTTGGCGTTTTAACTACCGTCGTGCGTGCTTGGTGATTGGTAGAAATACGCACGGCCAACTTACTTTAATCTCAGTCAAAAGGATACTTTATGAATATCATTGATAGAAATTACACCGCAACAGAGACCGTATCCGCCGTGAATTCATTTAACGACTGGGATCCTCTTGAAGAGGTTATTGTTGGTTCGATTGAAGGCGGTTATATTCCGGAATTAGAAGAATCCTTTTACCTGTTCCGGTGGCCTGTAAAAAAATCAGAGCATCGCGTGGGACCGGTGCCTCAAAAAATAATTGAAGAGACTGAAGAAGATATCGCCAACTTTGTGGACCTACTTGAATCTTTCAATGTAACGGTACGTAGGCCCGCTGAAATCGACTACAGTAAAAGAATAGCTACCCCATATTGGTCGACGGAAAGCGTAAACGCGCTTATGCCCCGCGACTCGATGATTGTCGTGGGGGATAAGCTCATCGAGACTCCGATGGTTTGTCGATCCCGTCAATGCGAAACACTGGCATATAAGGATTTGCTCCTTGAGTACTTCCGATCGGGGTGTAATTGGATCTCCGCGCCTAAACCTAGATTACTAAATGATGCCTATCTAATCCCTTCAACCGACACCCAGCCGTCTATCACTGAGGTCGAACCCATTTTCGACGCTGCCAACATTCTTCGCATCGGTGAAGACCTGTTCTACAACACCAATATCAGTGGAAATTTAGCAGGTATGGACTGGATGCAGCGGTTGTTAGGTGACACGTTCAGGCTTCACTCTATTTCCGTGAGTCCGGATCACATAGATACGACTATGATACCTATTGGCCCGGGCCGGATTTTAGTCAATCCGCATTTGGTAAATGAGGACAATATTCCCGAGCAATTTAAAAGTTGGGAGATGATTAAGGCACCTTCAACTCCACCAGAGCAGATTTACGGTTTGGAATATCCATGGTGCTCAGACTGGATTGGACTTAACCTGTTCAGTATTGACCCACACAACGTTGTTGTCGAAGCTGGGCAAACTGAGCTCATAAAAATTCTTGAAAAGCAGAAAAATCTGAATGTTATTCCGTTGCGTTATCGACATGGAAAGACTTTTGGAGGTGGCTGGCACTGCATTACTCTTGATGTACGCCGTCGCGGCACACTACAAAACTATTTTTGATGCAATAAGTCTCGCTTGGTGCGATTTGCAAAGCAAAGTGTACCTTGTTTATCAGAGAGTTTGCTTATCGGTGCAGGTGGGCTTGCAGCGTTTGTTGTGCATGAATTAACTCATCATAAAGATTGGTTTAGCGAAACCACCGCTGACAAGCTAAACCTTCTCCGAAGTATGTCAATGAGCGTTCAAAATTGATCCGGCATCATCATTT
>NZ_LMCK01000062.1:38859-49123 GCF_001623165.1 Pseudovibrio sp. WM33 | reverse complement strand
TAACTATAGGCGTGGACCACTTCAAAGGGGGAGGCTCAAGTGGCGTGCGCTTCTCAAAAGGGCCCATCAGCTTCTTTTGATTACATTGCTCTACTAGAAGTCTTATTTGATTTTGCATGAGAACTACAATAGGGGCTCAGGGCAGTTATATTTGATTGGCTGTTTTGGGCGAAATGTTCGTGCAAAATTGCTTGTCTTGGAGGAGTTTATACTTTGCATGATAGGAAAACGAAGTTGACTCAACAACTCCTTGGTAGAAAGCGTACCAAGACCACCTGTTGAAAATTTTATTGGTGAATTGTCTTTCAAACGCATCGGGATGCATAATGATGCTTGGCCTTGATGTTATGGTTTCTAAAAAACAACCCTATGTCATTTTGCTTTAGGCTATTGATCGTTATTCGCATTCGAGAGTTAGTAAAGAAATTCTAAGACAACGTCTCTCAAGTGCTCTAGGTTAAATTTTTTAGTAGTAGTTGAGGGTCTTAACTAACAAGAAAGTGAGTTCTTATTGACGGCGTAAAAACAAGAAGTTCCAATTGCTTGATCCAAGCAGTAATCCATTTCACAATAATTTTAATCTCGAGTGCTGCAAGAAGTAGTTCATATGTTATTCTCGTTTAAAAAAAAGCAAAAAAAACCGATTGTAAACCTGTCGGATTTGAGTTTAGTTTCACCTATTACGGTAGATGAGCAAAATAAATTTGGATTTAAGTTGAGGAAGGATTGTAATTTTTGGAAGTATAAAATTCCGATCAATTGGTCCGTTGATCCATTTAATGATAGGAATTGGTGTTTTCAATTGCATGCTTGGAGGATGTTAGATCCATTACTTCGAGAATATCGTAAGGACGGAGATAATGTACATTTATTGAATTGCTTAGAGTTCGTGAAAGATTGGGAACATTATCATCGAACACGTAAAGCAAAAATGTCCTGGTATGATATGGCAACAGGTATTAGAGCAGCCAAAATTGCATATTTATTAGATCGACATAATCTTAATGTAATTCAGTTTAAAAAATCCGACCTGCGAATATTGAGAAAACTTGCACGTCAACACCTCAGTGTTCTCACTGACAAGAATTTTATTTCTTATGGTAATCATGCTTATTTCCAATTGGCAGGGTTAAAATGCCTGGCGCAGGTCTTTAAAGTGCCTTTGGAAGTGCATGAGTTTGCAAATACTATGATGCAAAATTTGATCTCTAGTCAGTTTACAACCTGTGGATTACACAAAGAACATTCTCCGAGCTATCACAATTTTACAATTTCAATGATCAGGAAGTTAAGAATAGACAAGAATTTCCCTCAAGTTGGTGCTGATCAAATATTGAAGCTAGCAGGTAGCTCTTGTTCAGATTTCGTAATGCCTGATGGATCAATCATACCTATTGGTGATAGTTTTGGAAAGGAGGAAAAGCCTAGATCAGATAATCAAATTAAAATCACTAATAGAATTGAGTGTGGTTACTGTTCCGTTCGCTCATCGACAGAAATGATGTTTGTGACAGGTATGGCTTATAGCGAACTTCACAAACATGCTGATGATCTTAGTTTTGTTTTGTTTTGTGATGACCAGCATGTATTCATTGACAGCGGGAAATATGGTTACCAGCGTGATGACTGGCGTGATTATTTCGTTAGTGCAGATGCGCATAATACCATAAGCGTTCTCGAACAAAGAGTTGGCCCTAAGGACGTGGTATATGAAGGAAGTCTTTTAAATCGTTTTGAACAGATTCGAGATACCTATCACATATCAGGAATAGTTAGACGTCCTGGATTATTTGAGCAAACTCGGGCTATTGAGTATAAACCAGGTGAGAAAATTCTTATTTGCGATAATTTAAAGTCGTGCAAGCAAGTTACTTATGCGAGTAACTTACACCTTGCAGAAGATCTTATCCCAGAACCCCTAATCAATGGCTTTCAAGTAATGCTAAAGTCCGGCAGGTTGATTAGTGCGACCGCTAGTAATGTTAGTGCAATTGAATTCGTAAGAGGTGGCAAAGAGCCCATTGTGGGATGGTCAAGTTCGGGATATTTGCAGACTAATCCCATCAGTACTGTTCGAGCTATCGTTAAGGATTCTAATCAACCTATAGTGTGGCAGATTAATCTCAACAACAACCGCGTTTGCAAGAGTGCCGAAAGTGAGCTTAAGTGTATTTGAGATACACTTTGGATGGATATGTTGTCACTTAAAGATACATATCTGATGTCGAACCTGTTAGCCTACTTCCAGTATATAAATACTTCTTGGTGATGCTCTAAAAAATAGCTAGAGCATCACTGCGGTTGCCTACGATGAACAGATTGCACAGACTTGAGAAAAACTCTCCCGTTGTTTGCTCTTTCATATATTTGCTACGTTGTTATCCATTTGGAATCTTCTCATAGCTATCAAATAAACGATAGTTGATTGCTGGAACTCGTGGCAGAACTTTAGTCTTTTACCCAACCTTGATATGCGTGCAAGACAACTAATCATTAGCGGTTTGTTTTATTACGCCGCGTTGGATTTGGTCTTCTTCTATGCTTTCGAAGAGGGCGCGGAAGTTGCCTTCGCCGAAGCCTTCGTCGCCTTTGCGTTGGATGAATTCGAAGAAGATTGGGCCGATGACGGTTTTGGAGAAGATCTGTAGCAGGATCTTGGTCATGCCGCCGCCAATGACGCCTTCGCCATCAATGAGGATGCCGTGTTTGGCCATGCGGTCGAGCGGCTCGGTGTGGCCGTGGACGCGCTCGGCGCTGCGGTCATAATAGGTCTGTGGTGGGCCGGGCATGAATTTGAGGCCATCTTCTGCCAGCTTGTCGGTGGCTTCATAAATGTCGTCGGTGCCCACAGCGATGTGCTGGATGCCTTCGCCTTTGTACTTCTTCAGATACTCTTCGATCTGGCTGGTGTCGTCCTTGGACTCGTTCAGCGGAATGCGGATTTTGCCACATGGGGATGTGATCGCGCGGCTGACAAGGCCGGTGATGCGGCCATCAATGTCGAAGAAGTGGATCTGCTTGAAGTTGAAGAGCTCGCGGTAGAACGTCCACCACTTGTCCATGTTGCCGCGATAGACGTTGTGGGTCAGGTGGTCGAGGTAATAGAAGCTCTTGCCCGTTGGTTTGGGGTCTGCTTCGCCCAGCCAGTCGAACTCTTCTGAATAGGCAGAGCCTTTGTCGCCGTACTTATCGATGAAGTAGAGGAGGGAGCCGCCGATGCCTTTGATTGCGGGTGCATCGAGGGTTTTGTCGGAGCCGGTGTAGGCTTCCGCCCCGCGGTTGATGGCATGCTCAAAGGTCTTTTGTGCATCTACAACGCGCCATGCCATGGACGGGGCGCATGGGCCGTGCTCGTCAATGAAGCGGGAGGCGAAGCTGTTTGGCTCTGCGTTGAGGATGTAGTTCACATCGCCCTGACGGTAGAGCGTGATGTTCTTGCTCTTATGCTTTGCAACAGGTGCAAAGCCCATGCGGCGGAAGAGGACGTCCAGCTTTTCCGGCTCTGGGTGGGCAAATTCAACGAACTCGAAGCCGTCGGTGCCAGCAGGGTTTTCTGCTGTAATCTCAGCTGGTCCTGCATCGTGCGGAAATGGGCCCATTTGTTCCTCCTCAAACAAGGCAATTTTAATTTAGAACCATTCTGAAATATCTGTGGCGCGACAGGTTTGCATTCTTACGTAAAATCACGCAGTATATGCACAAATTGTGCGTCATATATTGATTTGGTGCGAATAATGATTGAGCTAGACCAGTTTGACCTTAAGTTACTTGCAGCGCTGCAAGAAGACGCCAGCCAGACCAATCAGGAGTTGGGAGAGGTGATTCACCTTTCTGCCTCGCAGGTTTCGCGTCGGCGGACACGGTTGGAGCAGGAGCGGGTGATCCGTCGCTATAAGGCTGATCTTTCGCCGGAGTATCTGGGGCTGGATGTGATGGCGTTTGTTGGGGTGGCGCTGGCTACGCACAACAAGGAGAACTCCAGGTTGTTTCGTGATCTGGTGCGCACCATTCCCAGCGTGCAGGAAGCCTACGCCATGACGGGGGACATGGATTACATGCTCAAGATCCGGGTGAAAGATCTGAAGGCCTTGAGTGAGGTGATCAACAATGATCTGCTGCCTCATGAGGCGGTGCAGAACGTGCGCAGCTCCATCGCGATGGATACGCTGAGGGACGACAACCATTTGCCGCTTGGGTAGTAGATTAACTGATGCGTACTCTAATCCGAAAACCGGTGTCCACTTTTCGGGAGTACGCTCTCAAACATTACAATTTTGTCAGGTTGTGTTTTTGCGGGATGGGGCATCTTGAAGTGAAAACTTTGGGTTCCCATCTCCATAGAGATTTGACGGGTAACGTCCAAAAGCAAAGGGATAGGTTTACAGATGTTCGACAGCAAGGCACTTCTTGATCAGTTCTTGGGTTCCAACGGTGGCAATCAGGCCCGTGGTGCTTTGGACAAAGGGCAGTCGTACATCAAAAACAACGCCGGCGGACTTGCTGGTGGTGCCGTTGCTGGTGGATTAGCCGGATACCTTCTTGGCAGCAAGAAAGGCAAGAAACTTGGCAAAAAGGCTGTGAAATACGGCGGCATGGCGCTGGTTGGTGGCCTTGCCTACAAAGCATTCCAGACATGGCAAGACGGTAAGAACAATGGCGGCGGCGGTGCAGCTGCGCCTCATGGTTCTGCGCAGACGCAAGCTCAGGCTCAGGCGGCTCCCGCAACTGTTGTACCGGTGCCAGAGCCGCTCGCCCTGCCGGACCCGACTGGCACTGCGTTTGACCCGGATGCAGGGAATGGTGATGCCAAAGAGTTTGCTATGGCGCTGATCGTTGCGATGATCCAGGCGGCCAAAGCGGATGGCACTGTAGACGGTGATGAGATGCAGCGCATCTTTGAAAAGCTGGATGAGCTGGGCCTGGGTGCTGAAGAAAAAGCGTTCGTTTTGGATGAGATGCGCGCGCCGCTGGACATTGACCGCGTGGTGGCGTTTGCGACCTGTCCGGAAACGGCTGCTGAGATCTACACCGCATCGCGCCTTGCAATTGACCCGAACCTACCTGCCGAGCAGGCCTATCTGATGATGCTTGCCGCACGGCTGGAGCTGGATAGCGGTTTGGTTACGGAGTTGGACAAGGCGATTGCGGCGGCTCAAGCGCAGGCCTGAATGCGCTGATATTTGAATTGCTCGCAAATCGGGTGGTTACGGTTTGCGGAAGGCCATAGGTTGCTCCCAACTTGAGGAGTGACCTATGGCTTTTTTTATTTCCGGATTGAAATCCGACGAGTTTGACGCGCTGAACGGCCTGAGCGAAGAGCAGCTGGCAGAGCGCAATGTGGTTGTTTATGTGGCTGATGAAAAGCCGGGCTTTCCGTGCCGTGTCACACTGGATGATGCCGAGGTTGGGGAGCGGGTGTTTTTGCTGAACTATGCCTACCAGCCCAATGACACACCCTACAAAGCGTCCCATGCGATTTTTGTGCGCGAGAATGCAGCGGATGCAATGCCCTATGAGAATGAGGTTCCGGTGTCGCTGTCCTCGCGGTTGTTGTCACTGCGCGGGTTTGATGCAAACCACATGATGATTGAAGCGGATATTGCGCAAGGGTCTGACATCAAACCGATGCTGGAGAGCTTCTTTGAGAACCCGGATGTCTCTTATATTCAAATGCATTATGCACGGCGCGGGTGCTTTGCAGCGGTGGCACATCGTGGGTGATCTAAACATATCTTACTAGTGCAAACCTCCCGCTCAGTTTCTATCCTAGGCAGCATCGAGACTTAGGGCTTGGGAGGGCCGGCATGCGCGCATTGGGAACCTGGGATTACATCGTGGTTGGGGCTGGCTCAGCGGGCTGTGTTGTTGCGAACCGACTTTCTCAGGACCCGGATGTGAAGGTGCTGCTGCTGGAAGCTGGCGGCAACGACAAGCATCCGTGGGTGCATATCCCCGTTGGCTATCTGTACTGCATGGGCAATCCGCGTATGGACTGGGGTTTCCAGACCGAGGTGGAGCCGGGGCTGAATGGGCGTAAGCTGAACTATCCGCGCGGCAAACTGCTGGGCGGGTGCTCTTCCATCAACGGCATGCTGTATCTGCGCGGACAGGCGCAGGATTATGACAACTGGCGCCAGCTGGGTCTGACTGGCTGGGGCTGGGATGATGTGCTGCCGTACTTCCTGAAGTCAGAGGATCATTATGCAGGGTCTTCCGAGGTGCATGGGGAAGGCGGGGAATGGCGCGTTGAAGAGCAACGTTTGTCGTGGCCGATCCTTGACCGTTTCCGCGATGCTTGCGAGGAAGTGGGCATTCCGAAAATTGACGACTTCAACGGCGGTGACAACTTCGGCTCCTCATATTTTCAGGTGAACCAGCGTAAGGGCGTGCGTTGGAGTACGTCCAAGGGGTTTTTGAAGCCTGCTGAGAACAGAGGAAACCTGAAGGTTCTGACGAATGCACAGGCGACTGCGCTCGTGTTTGGCGGGCGCCGCGCGACTGGGGTTTGCATGATGGTGAAAGGCGAAATGACTTCTGCTGCCTGTACAGGAGAGATTATCCTGAGTGCAGGGGCCATTGGATCGCCGCAAATTCTGGAATTGTCCGGCATTGGGTCTGGTGAGCGATTGACCCAGCATGGCATCGACATGGTGCTGGATCAGCCTCAGGTTGGCGAGAACCTGCAGGACCATCTGCAGATCCGTAGCATCTACAAGGTTCAAAACACTGTTACGCTGAACCAGCGAGCCAACTCGTTGATTGGCAAAGCGAAGATAGCGGCTGAGTATGCGCTGAGCCGATCTGGCCCAATGTCCATGGCGCCCAGTCAGCTTGGGGTGTTTACGCGCTCCGACAGTTCTTATGAAACGCCGAATATTGAGTATCACATTCAACCGTTGTCGCTGGATAAGTTTGGCGATCCGCTGCACGATTTTCCGGCGATTACAGCGAGTGTTTGTAATTTACGGCCAGAGTCTCGCGGCAGCGTTCATATCGGGTCTGGCAACGCAATTGCGCATCCGAAGATCCAGCCAAACTACCTTTCTGCCGAAAGTGATCGCCGTGTAGCAGCAGACAGTTTGCGTTTGACCCGCACGATTATGGAGACCAGCGCGATGGCTGAATTCTCTCCGGAGGAGTATCTGCCGGGTGCGCATATTGTCAGTGATGATGATCTTGCAATTGCAGCGGGCGACATTGGCACCACGATCTTCCACCCTGTGGGGACGTGTTCCATGGGAGCTGTGGTTGATGAGCGGCTGAAGGTGAAGGGCATTGAGGGCCTGCGCGTCGTTGATGCTTCCATTATGCCACGCATCGTCTCTGGTAATACCAACTCTCCGACAATCATGATTGCGGAGAAGGCCTCTGATATGATCCGTGAGGACCGGAAGAATGCGGTGGTGGCTGCTTAGGGGAGTGTTCTGCGGTTATTCGCATTCTTTTTCGCGTTCGAAGTAATCGCGCAGCAAGCCTACTCGTTTGGGGCGGAAGGATTCCTCCAGGAACTCGACTGACTGGATCCGGTCCAGCCGGAACATGCGGAAATCTTCTCGTAGGCAGCACCAGGAGATCAGGGCCTGTACCTCGCTGAAGAAGTAGATGGTGAGCGGCCAGACTTTGCGTTTTGACAGGCGGTCCTTCAGGTCCAGATAATTCAGAGACACCGCCTGTTCATTCCAAATTGCTTCGCGAAGACCGGGGAAGTCTGCCTCTGATGTAGGCGTGTTGCGCAAGATGTGGCTGCCGACTGTCGCATGCCGCAATCGTTGGCGCATACTTTGCGGAAGGCTTGCTTCCAACTTCACCAAAGCATTTTGTGCTGCGTACGTGAATTCTATGTTGCCAAGTTTAGCGACGGTATGCAGGCCAAGAGCCAACGCTTCCACCTCGTCAGCTTCAAAATGCATTGGCGGCAATGAGGGGTCTTCTGTCAGCGTGTAGCCGAACCCTGCTTCCCCATCGATGATTGCGCCAGAGGACCGAAGGCTTTGAATGTCGCGGTAGATGCTGCGCTCTGAAACTTCCATTTCCAAGGCCAGCCTTGATGCTGTCACCGGCGAAGGCAATCGCCGCAGGACTTGCATCAGGCGAATTAGGCGGTCAGAGCGGCTCACGAACAGTCTCCAGTTTCAACATGTCTATGCATGATTGAGTTTGAGTATAACCATGCTGACAAGAATTGTCAGGAGCCCCTTCGTATTTAGGTGCAGCACAGAGCTAACACATCAAGTTCCATGAAACTGGTCAGGGAAACCGGCATGTCGCACTTAAAGACTATTTTTGTAATCGGAGGTCTCCTCGCAATGTCTACTACTTTTTCAACCACTGCTTCAGCTGCTGAAACTGCGGATAAACTCACTATCGTCAATCCCCAGAGCCTCTATGATCCATCTGCCCATGGTTACAGCGTGTCCGTGGTAGCGCCAGCTGGCGCACGGGTTGCCTATGTTTCCGGGCAAGGTGGTGCCGACGACAAAGGCGCTTATTCGCCTGATTTTTCGGTACAGGTTAAGCAGTCATATGCAAATCTGAAAAAGGTGCTTGATGCGCTTGATGCCACACCAGCTCAAGTTGCCAAGCTTACCGTCTATGTGGTTGACCATGATCCATCGAAGCTTGGCGTGCTGACACAAAATGTCATTGAGATGTTTGGAGAAACGCTGCCGGCACAGACTCTGGTTCCCGTACCCAAGCTGGCAATTGACCCGATGCTGTTTGAAGTGGAAGCGGTCGTTATCCTTCCATAGCTTTTGCAAAGGATGCGCTTCCTTCCGGATGCGTGAGGCCCTGTGATGAAGTCCCCAAGTTCATTGCAGGGCAATCCCTTTTGCTGCGCTTAATGATGCCTTTGCAGATGTTGAGGCATCATTGCCAGAGTGTTTTCGGCGCGCGATGAGCGAGACGAATATCTGAACGCCAGCAGCAGGAGGCCTGAGGATGCATGATGTGATTGTGGTTGGGGGGAGTTACGCTGGAATGGCTGCTGCCTTGCAATTGTTGCGTGCTCGCAGATCTGTTCTGGTGATTGATGTAGGTGAGCGACGGAACCGCTTTGCCGAGCATGCCTACGGTTTTTTGGGGCAGGATGGGGTGAGGCCTGATGACATATGGAAACAGGCGAGAGACCAACTTGATGCCTATCCGGGGCTCACTTGGTATACGGGGACGGTTCAGGAAATTTCTGGTGAGATTGGAATGTTTCGTGTTTGCACCGATATGGGTGCGGACTTCACATCTCATCGGGTTTTGTTTGCGACAGGTGTTCGTGACGAGCTTCCCGATATTCCGGGTTTGGCTGAGCGCTGGGGCAAATCGGTTTTGCATTGTCCGTATTGCGATGGAAACGAGCTGAACAACGGACCAATCGCTGTGATTGCCTTCAACCCCGTCTCTCTGCATCAGGCAGAGATTATGCCGGAGTGGGGACCAACGACCTTTTTCACCAATGGTGTGTCTTCATTGGAGGAGGAGCAACGAGCACATCTGCTTCGTAGAGGCGTTACTCTTGAAGATACTGGGATCAGCCGCATAGACGGCACCGCTGATATTGTGCTTGAGGATGGCCGTGAACTTGAGTTCTCCGCTGTTTTTGTTGTCTCGAACACATATCCATCCAACCCTTTGGCTCAATCGGCTGGCTGTGCGCTGGAGGATCACCCTATGGGGCAACAGCTTGTGACTTCTGAGTTCAAAGAGACGACTGTGCGCGGTATTTTTGCTTGTGGTGATGTTGCGCGCGTTCCGCACTCAATCTCCTTTGCCGTTGGTGATGGTGTCTGGGCCGGAATGCAGGTGCATCGGTCATTGATTGATCCCAGTCTTTGAGGGGTGAGGTGCAACCTCCGAGATACCTGTTTGACTGAGCTTTCGCGGAGGAGGCAGACGGTGCTGTCACTTTGGGAAACGCAACCTGAAAGACTTGGCTGCAAAGGTGAGAGAGCCAGGAGCTGTTGCGGCTTAGAGAATGAATACGCTTGACGAAACCCGTATGGGTCTTGATATGAGTCAGTGGTTCGGGTGGGGTAGGTCCTTATAGTTCAAGCCGGACTCGCGAAATGGAGTGTCTTGGTGGTGACTGGTATCTGGCGTTTTCTTTCTGCAGTTGTTGTGAGCCTTGCGCTGGTTGTTGGTGGCGGGGTTGCTTCGTTTGCGCAGGAGCCGGAGCGCATACTGGTGTTTGCAGCGTCCAGCTTGAAGGATGTGCTGGAGGATGCAGGTGCACAATTTGATCAATCCCATAACACCAAGACAGAATTCTCCT
>NZ_LMCK01000062.1:0-38840 GCF_001623165.1 Pseudovibrio sp. WM33 | reverse complement strand
CGCCATGTTGTGGCTGGTGCGCCTGCTGATGTGCTGGTAACGGCAGATGATGCGTGGATGGCGTATGCTGTGAAGAATGGTGTGCTGGTGGATGACAGTGTGGTGGAGCTGGCCTCCAACGGGCTTGTTTTGGTTGGCTCTGAGGCGCTGGGCGCTGAGGCTGTTGAACTGAATGCAGAGGCATTGCAAGCTGCATTGGCGGATGGGCGTCTGGCCATGGGCGAACCGGAGACTGTGCCAGCGGGGCGCTATGGCAAAGAAGCTCTGAGCAATCTCGGTTTGTGGGAGAGTGTGGTGCATCGGGTGGCTCCAATGGAGAACGTGCGTATTGCTCTGGCAGCCGCTACGCGGGGGGAAGTGCCAATGGCGCTGGTCTATTCTTCTGACGCAAAAGTGGAACAAGGTGTGCGGGTGCTTGCGGAAATTCCGCAGGACAGTCATCGTGCTATTGTTATTCCGGGTGCCTTGACCTCTGGCCATTCCAAGGCTAGCGAAGGGTTTATTGAATTTTTGAAGAGTGCTGAGGGGCGCAAGATCTTTCAGGCTCATGGTTTCAAAGTGAGCGGCGATTGAGCTTTTATCTGACGGATGCAGAATGGGCGGCTATCCAGCTGTCGCTGCAGGTTGCGAGCCTCGCAATTGCGATTGCGCTGCCGCCTGCGATACTGCTCGGCTATGCTCTCGCCCGCTGGAAGTTTCCCGGTTATACGCTGGTGAATGCCTTGGTGCATTTGCCGATTGTGCTGCCGCCTGTGGTGACCGGTTATGTGCTGCTGGTGCTGTTTGGACGGCAGGGCATGTTGGGCAGCTTCTTTGCTGATGTGTTCGGCATTGTGTTTGCCTTCCGCTGGACAGGGGCTGCGCTGGCTGCGGGGATTATGGCGTTTCCGCTGATCATTCGTCCTGTAAAGCTTTCCTTTGAGTTGTCCGATGGGCAGTTGGAAGAAGCTGCGCATTCGCTGGGGACGTCGCACATCAGAACCTTTTTGCTGATTACGCTGCCATTGGCGCTGCCGGGTATCCTGAGTGGCGCGATCCTTGGGTTTGCCAAGGCGATGGGTGAGTTTGGAGCGACGATTACGTTTGTTTCCAACATTCCCGGAGAGACACGGACGCTGTCGCTGGCGCTTTATACGGAGATGCAAAGCCTTTCCGGTGATGCGGGAGCAATCCGCCTGACGGTGATTGCGATTGTGGTTTCCATTGGTGCTCTGGTGTTCTCTGAGGTGATCTCGCGTCGCCTGTCCCGCAAGTTGGGAGGGCAGCATGATTGAGGTTGATGTTTCCAGCCGGTTGGGTGACTTCTCGCTTTCCGCCAAATTTGCGGTGAACAGCGGGATCACGGCGATTTTTGGTAAGTCTGGCGCTGGTAAATCCTCGCTGATCCGTATGATTGCAGGGCTGTCGGCTCCAGATAGCGGACGCATTGCGCTGGGCGAGCGGGTTGTGTTTGACCGAGCGGCTTCCATCAGTGTGCCAATCCAGCAGCGCGGTGTGGGCATGGTGTTTCAGGATTCCCGCTTGTTTCCGCATATGAATGTGGAGCGGAATCTGCTTTACAGCCAGTGGGCGGCGGGGCGTAAGTCTGCCGTTGGTCTGGGTGAGATTGCGGAGTTGCTGGGTATAGCCCATTTGCTGAAGCGGCGGCCTCATGGGCTTTCCGGCGGTGAAAAGCAACGTGTGGCGATTGGGCGGGCGTTGCTTTCTAATCCGCAGCTTCTTGTGCTGGATGAGCCGCTGGCGTCACTGGATGCTTCCCGCAAAGCTGAGATCCTGCCGTATCTTCTTAAGCTGAAGAACGAGTTCGGCATTCCGATGCTGTATGTGAGCCATAGCCTTGGTGAGATTGAGCAGCTGGCGGATACGCTGGTGCTGCTGGATTCTGGGTCCGTGGTGGCGCATGGGCCGATTGCGCAGATGCTGAGCAATTTGGAACTGCCGCAACTGGCGAGCGGGCCGGATGCTGGCTCTCTGCTGTTTGCCAAGCTGAACCACTATGATGAGCAGTGGCAGATCACTGAGTTTGATTTGGAAGGGCAGACATTGCAGCTTCCGGGTCTGCTGGGAAATATCGGGCAGGATGCGCGCATTCGTATCAAGGCCAAGGACGTTGCTCTTGCGCGCAAAGCGCCTGAGGAAGCTTCTGTCCGGAACGTGATTTGCGTTGTGATTGAAGGCATTACGGAGACCTCCGGGCCGTACGCTGAGGTGGATTGCCGGGTTGGAGAGCAGCATTTGCGTGCTCGTTTGACGCGCCATTCTGTACACGAGTTGCAGTTGGCTGCCGGACAACAGGTATTTGCTTTGATCAAAAGTGTTGCGCTAGACCAGTGATCGAACACGGGTTACACCGTAAGTGATTAAGCGCATTTGGTGATGCCTCGGGAGGCATTGCGGCTAGTTTCTAAGTTAAATCGGACAAGCGACGTGAACAGGACAAGCAGATCTGAGCGATGGCAGCGGGTCTCCAGTGTTGCACTGGTGACGTTTGCTATATTTGCGCTCGTGGTTGCCTGGGTCGCGATGCAGTTGAGCAGCCAGTTTTATCTGGCAGACTTGCAAACGCGTGGGCAGGCGACCCTGTCTGTGCAGGCGGCAGGGCTTGAGAAATACCTCGACAAATATCGCTTGCTGCCACCGTTGTTGGCGCGGCGTTCTGATATTGTGCAGATCCTTGCCAATGATGAACATGAGCGCGGGCAGAATGTTGCCAAGGTAATTGCAGGGATGTCTGGCGCGCAGGAGGTCTGGTTCCAGAAGCCTGACGGCCAGATTGTTGCGTCCAACCTGATCGACAACGCCAGTATGGCGGAACAGGGCATGTCCTCTTATGCGGATGCGTTGCAAGCTGCGCGGCAGGGGCGTCTTGGGCGGCAACTGGTTCTTTCCCGCAGTGGCGGACCAGCCAGCTATGTGTTTATCGCTCCGGTTCGGCAGGGGGAGCAGGACTACGGCTTTATTGCGGTTCGTGTGAGCCTTGAAGGGGTTGAGCAATCCTGGGCGCTTTCAAAGGATCGCCTTGTTGCTGTTGATCAAAACGGTATTGTGGTTGCCACCAACCAATCCAGTTGGCGTGGGGAGCGGTTGTTTGCACAGCGCACAACGCGACGTGGGCGTGTGTCCGCCACTCTCAATGGTGTGATTGAGCAGCGCTGGTATGATCTGGATTTCCAGCTTGTGCGATTAAGCCCGCCTTTCAACAAACCCAACTTCCAGATGATTGAGCAGGAGTTGCCTGTGCTGAACTGGAAGGTGGTGTTGTTTGCCGATACCTCTCAGGTTCGGCAACAGTCCATCTGGGCGGCGCTGGTGGCTTTGCTGCTGTGTGTTGTGAGTGGTGGTCTGTTCTGGATGGCGGGCGAGCGGCGGCGACGGTTGCTGGAACGTATCCGGCAAGACAAGGTTTATGCAGCGCGGTTGGAAGAGCGCGTGCATGAACGTACCCGTGAGCTTTCCACCATGAATGCTTTGCTGGCACAGGAAGTGAAAGAACGTGAGGCTGCAGAAAAAGGCTTGCAACAGGCGCAGGCCAGTCTGGTGCAGTCTGCCAAACTGGCAACACTGGGCGAAATGTCTGCTGCGCTTTCTCACGAATTTAACCAGCCACTGGGCGCGATCCGCACGCACTCAGAAAATGCGCAGGTGTTGATTGAGACGGGTAAGTCAGACCGGGCGTTGAAGAGCCTTGGCAAGATTGTTGCTATGGTGGAGCGCATGGCGGCGATCAGCCAAATCCTGAAAGGGTTCACCCGTAAAGCGGGGCGTGATCTTACTCCGGTGAAGGTTTCTGCCGTTGTTGGCGAGGTGCTGATGCTGACGGGTCCCCGTTGCAAACAGATGGGCGTGCACACTGAGGTGGTGCAGGACGACAAGTCTATCGAGGTTCTGGCTGGGCAGGTTCGGCTTGCGCAGGTGCTGATGAACCTGATGAGCAATGCGCTGGATGCCATGAAGGTGGAGACCGAGCCGTGCATCCGGATTTCAGTTTCTCACCATGAGCAGCAAGTGATTATCCGCTTTGAGGACAACGGCCCCGGTGTGCCAGAGGATGTTGTTGCGAGCATTTTCGACCCGTTCTTCACTACAAAGGATGTGGGTGAAGGATTGGGGCTTGGCCTTTCCATTGCCTATAAGATAATCGAGGATCTGGAAGGGCAGCTGCGCTATGAGCAATCTGAGCTTGGTGGTGCATGTTTTGTGATTGTGCTGAAGGATGCCTCGGAGACTTCCGGCGATCTTGAGGAAGAAGAAGTTTAGTATGGACGTATGGGCAATCGATAAAGCCACCATTCTTCTGGTCGATGACGACGAAGATATGCGTGAAGCGCTGGTGGAAGGGCTGGAACTGGCCGACTATCACGTGGTGTCGTTTTCTCGCGCTGAAGAAGCGTTGGAGCACATCACGCATGAGTTCTATGGTGTTCTGGTCAGCGATATCCGTATGCCCAAGATGGGTGGCTTTGATCTGATGAAAGCTGCTTTTGAGATCGATAGTGCTTTGCCTGTGGTGCTGATTACGGGCCATGGTGACGTGCCGCTGGCTGTGGAAGCCATGCGGGCCGGGGCCTATGATTTTAAAGAGAAGCCGTTTCCGGTTAGCGGGCTGGTTGCCGTTGTTGAGCGCGGGCTGGAAAAGCGCCGTTTGACGCTGGAAAACCGTGTGTTGCGTGAGGAGCTGGGCAAGCTTTCTGGTCTGGAAGAGCGCATTGTTGGTAAGTCCCCGTCCATGGAAGAGCTGAGGAGTACGATTACCGCGCTGTCTGGCACGGATGCGGATGTGCTTATTCTGGGTGAGACTGGTTCTGGTAAAGAAGTCGTCGCGCGTGCTTTGCATGAGGAAGGCCTGCGCAAAGACGGGCCATTTGTGGCGCTGAACTGTGGCGCCCTGCCTGCTGATATCATCGAGAGTGAATTGTTTGGGCACGAGAAAGGCGCCTTCACTGGTGCGAGTGGCCTGCGGATTGGCAAGCTGGAGCATGCGCATGGCGGGACGGTGTTTCTGGATGAGATTGAGTCCATGCCACTGGACTTGCAGGTAAAGCTGCTGCGGGTGTTCGAGACGCGAACGATTGAGCGGCTCGGGTCAAACAAGTCTATTCCGCTGGATCTGCGCTTTGTGGCTGCAACCAAGGAAGATCTGGAGGCGGCCTCCAACGAAGGGCGGTTCCGGAAGGATCTGTTTTATCGCCTTAACGTGATTACACTGGCTATTCCGCCTCTGCGGGAACGCTTGGAAGATATTCCGGTGCTGTTCCACTATCTGACGCGGGGTGCGCGGGCGCGCTATCGGAAAGAAGTGCCGGAGATTTCGCGAGAGTTTCTCGGTGAACTGATGCAGCGGGAGTGGCCGGGCAATGTGCGCGAACTGCGTAACGTGGCAGACCGGTTTGTGCTGGGGTTGGAAGGTCAGCCAAAGGCAGCTGGCGCGACGGCTACCGTTTCGGACCCGCAGAGCGGTACTCTGGCTGAGCGCGTAAGTACCTATGAACGCGATATTATTGCTGCCGAGCTTGAGAAGAATGACGGCAAGATCAAGCCGACATACGAAGCGCTGTCAGTCTCCCGCAAGGCACTTTATGAGAAGATGAAGAAATACGGGCTTGGGAAAGGTGATGAAGTTTGAAGTGTGTCGTTCATCATAAGGTGCTCTGAGGGTGCGAAACCTGAGCTAATAAGGCTGTTTTCAGTGTCGGCTTATCACTTCTGCAGATTTGCGGAGAACCTGAACTGGCGCAGCTGCCAGTTCAGGCATGAAGTAGTATCTGAACCTTCAATTAGTTAGACTACATTGTAGTAATAACGCACCAACCAGCCATTTCCGAGACGTTCTGGATGCTCGCCAAGTTGCCAGGACCCTGCTAAGGGGCCACTCTCATTAGGAATAATGATTATGCCGTCTTCCCCGTTGAGTTTTGTGGTGAAAGACAGGTGTGTAGCCCCGCCATCAGGTGAGTAAACCCATTCTACGGTGTAAGGAGTGTCGGAGGCTGGAACTCCAAGACCTCCATAGGTACCTCGTGTAACCGTTTTGGGGAGAGAAATAGAACCTGTACTGCTAGAGCCTGTTACCTTGCTGGAAACAAATGTTAGAGCTTCAGATGATGAATTGGTTAAAAGTACTGAAAGAGATGAAGTATTTGACATGCTAATCCATTTCTATGGTTGGTATGCATGGCGGTTTATAAATATAAATGTGTCATCTATAAATTATCTCATCTTGATGCTGTTAATTTATTAGATATATCTGCCTTTGTGAATATTGTGAGTTAGTTAGGTTTATCTCAAGTACGATGTGCTTGTTATTTTATGTGTCGAATTCGACACATTTTTGAGTAGTCAATGTTACTTATTCGTAACAAATGCAATTTGAATAATTAGGTATATATCCGTAAGTAGCTGAAAATACTATTGGTATTACAACTGGCACGTAGATTGCTTTTAGTATCGCGAGGAGCTTCGCTCCGTTCCATCTGGGAGGATACTATGAAGAAATTGGTTACTGCTGCCACAGTTGCAGCTGGCATGTTCACCGCTACTCAAGCTGTTGCTGCTGAAGCGTGTGATCCGGGTGAAGTTGTTATTAAGTTCAGTCACGTTGTGTCTGCGACCGGCCACCCAAAGGGTGACTTTGCGACTGCATTGGCAGAGCGCATCAACACTGAGATGAATGGCAAAGCCTGTATGCAGGTTTTCCCAAGTTCCCAGCTGTTTGATGATGACAAAGTGATGGAAGCTCTGCTGCTCGGCGACGTTCAGATCGCTGCGCCTTCTCTTGCTAAATTCGAAGCTTACACACTCAAGTACCGTGTGTTTGACCTTCCGTTCCTGTTCTCCGACATGGATGCAGTGAACAACTTTACGCAAGGGGAAAAAGGTCAGGAACTGCTGGGCGCGATGTCAGACATCGGCTTTGTTGGCCTCGGCTACGTTTACAACGGTATCAAGCACTTCTCAGCAAACAAGCCTTTGCTGACACCTGCTGATGCGGCTGGCCTGAAGTTCCGCGTTCAGACCTCTGATGTTGCTGTTGCGATGATTGAAGCAATGGAAGCAAACGCACAGAAGCTTGCGTTTAAAGAAGTATACGGCGCACTGCAGACCGGCGTTGTTGATGGTCAGGAAAACACCTGGTCCAACATCTACACCAAGAAGTTCTTTGAAGTTCAGGACGGTATCACAGAAACAAGCCACCAGCTGCTGTCTTACCTTGCTGTGACCTCTCAGGAATGGCTTGATAGCCTCGATCCAGAAGTTCGCGACCAGTTCATCACTATCTTCACCGAAGTGACCAACGATGCGAACGCTCGCTCTTCCGCTATCAACGAAGCTAACAAGCAGAAGATCATCGAAGCTGGTGTAGAGGTTCGCACGCTGACACCTGAGCAGCGTCAGCAGTGGGTTGACGTGATGAAGCCTGTATGGGGCAAGTTTGCTGATGACATCGGTCAGGATGTGATCGACGCTGCCGTCGCAGCAAACAACTAATCCAATACATCTTGATAGGTCTGTCCGGCTATTGGTCGGGCAGACCCTGAAAAACCACAATGGTTTCTTTTTCGGTGCCGCAACACACTGAGAAATGAGAGTGCTGTTGGGGGAGGGCGCTTTGTCTCGACTAAATAAAATAATAGATGCTTTCGAAGAAGGCTTTATCGCCACCATCCTTGCGGTGATGACGCTGGTCACCTTCTGGCAGGTCGTCATGCGGTACGGCTTTAACTCGGGTTGGGGTGGCGCGCTACAGTTCACCCGCGTGCTGTTTGCATGGCTTATTCTTTTCGGCATGAGCTATGGCCTGAAAATTGGCTCGCACCTTGGCGTTGATGCTTTCATCCGCCTGTTTCCGAAACCGGTCTTCCGCACCTTCGGGCTGATTGGTGCGCTGGTGACGCTGCTGTATGCGGCACTGCTGTTTGATGCAGACTGGTTTGGCTGGTTGCTTGGGCTTGATAACCGCGGGTCTTCCGGCGGTGCGTTTGATTACGTCGCCAAGTACTACAAGCTTCCAATCGGCATGGAAGATCTGAAGTTTCCTGAGTGGTATCAGGAGATGTTTGGCGTGAAAGAGCGTGTTCCACGGTGGTGGGGCTATGTCATCTTGCCAATCGGTCTTGCCCTTCTGGCTTTCCGGTCGCTGCAAATGTGCTGGTTCATTCTGACTGGCCAACGCGACACGATGATTGCCGCGCACGAAGCTGAAGAGCTCGTTGAAGAAAACAAAGACGTGCTGAAGGACTAAGCCCAATGGAAACCGCTGTTCTCTTTTTGCTGCTCTTTGGGCTGCTTCTTATCGGGGCACCAATCGCGATTGCGCTTGGTTTGTCTTCCGTTCTCTACATCGCACTGTTCTCTCATGACTCCATGAGTTCTGTAACCATTCAGATGTTCAATGCGTCGCAGAACTTTACACTGCTTGCGATCCCGTTCTTCATTCTGGCTTCCAGCTTCATGTCTACTGGCGGCGTTGCCCGCCGTATTGTGAACTTTGCTGTGGCAACTGTTGGCTGGGTGCGTGGTGGTCTGGCTATGGCTGGCGTGCTGGCCTGTATGATCTTTGCTGCGCTTTCTGGTTCGTCTCCAGCGACTGTGGTTGCGATTGGTACCATCGCGATTGCTGCGATGCGTCAGGCTGGTTACTCCAAGGAATTTGCTGCAGGCATCATCGCCAATGCTGGTACGCTGGGAATTCTAATCCCGCCTTCCATCGTGATGGTTGTTTATGCGGCTGCAACCAACGTTTCTGTTGGGCGCATGTTCCTGGCGGGTGTCATCCCGGGCATTGTTGCTGGTCTGATGCTGATGGTGACGATCTACATTATCGCCCGCAAGAAAAACCTGCCTGCGCAACCGTTCCCAAGCTTCAGGGTGCTGTGGTCCACGTTTGCTGAAGCTGCGTTTGGTATGTTCCTGATTGTGATCATCCTTGGCGGTATTTATGCAGGTGTGTTTACACCAACAGAAGCTGCGGCTGTGGCAGCTGTGTATGCGTGCCTAATTGCTCTGTTCATCTATCGTGACATGGGGCCGCTGAAGGACAAGAAATGGCGTAAGTCTGGTGAAGGACTGCTTGAGGCAATTGTCCGTAACATTGGATTGAGTGTTCTTTACTTCTTCCCTGCCTTCTTCCACCGGGATACCCGCAAGGTGCTGGTTGAGAGTAGTAAGACCACGATTATGTTGATGTTCATCATCGTGAATGCGCTGCTCTTTGCTCACACACTCACTGCTGAGCGTATCCCGCAGGTCATTACCGACTGGATGTTAGGTGCGGGTTTCAACTGGTTCACCTTCCTGATTGCCGTCAATATTATCTTGCTGATTGGTGGTCAGTTCATGGAACCATCCGGTCTGCTGTTGATTGTGGCACCTGTGGTGTTCCCGATTGCTGTGGAGCTGGGTGTTGATCCAATTCACCTGGGTATCATCATGGTGGTGAACATGGAGATTGGCATGATCACACCGCCTATCGGGCTCAATCTGTTTGTGACCTCGGGCATAACGGGTATGAGTCTGGTGCAGGTGGTGCGTGCCGCTGCACCGTTTGTGATGGTTCTGCTGGTGTTCCTCGTATTGGTCACGTACTTGCCATGGCTCTCCACGGCGCTGCCGACCTATATGATGGGGCCAGAGGTTATCGTCAGGTAGCTGGCACCAAGATATGTTTTGAAAGGCCGGGGCATTTGCTCCGGCTTTTTTGTTGCTGCTTATTCGAGGCAAATGCGCCGCAATAGCTTAGGCGGATTTTGGGGGTAAACTGCGATAATAGGTGGGTACTTTAATGTTGCCGTGAGGAGCTGATGAGGAGAGCATTTACTGCCGTAATTCTCGCTCTGGGCATTGTCTTTGCCGCACCTGCATTTGCCCAGATTGACTGTAAGCTTGGTGAAGTCGTCATCAAGTTCAGCCATGTTGTGCCACCGAGAGGGCATCCCAAAGGGGATTTTGCGCGCATGCTGGTAGAGCGGGTGAACACCGAGATGAATGATCGGGCATGTATGCAGGTGTTTCCCTTTTCCCAGCTTTATGATGATGAGAAAGTGATGGAAGCCCTGATACTGGGTGATGTGCAGTTGGCTGCGCCCTCTCTTTCAAAACTGGAAGTCTACACCAACAAGTACCGGCTTTTTGACCTGCCTTTCCTGTTTGAGGATATGGACGCGGTGCAGCGATTTACTGCCAGTGAAAAAGGACAGGAATTGCTCGGTGTCATGTCTGATTTTGGGGTTGTTGGGCTTGGGTACCTCTTTGATGGATTAAAGCACTTTTCTGCTGATAAGCCGCTGCTTGTGCCTTCTGACGGGGCAGGGCTGAAGTTTCGGGTACAAAACTCTGATGTGGCAGTTGCGATGATTGAGGCGATGGGGGCGAGTGCGCAGAAGCTTGCGTTCAAAGAGGTTTACGGGGCTTTGCAGTTGGGAGTTGTCGATGGGCAGGAGAACAGCTGGTCCAATATCTTCACCTCGCGTTTCTTTGAGGTTCAGGACGGGATTACTGAGACCAACCATCAGCTGCTGGCTTATGTTGTGTTTGCGCCTAAGGAGTGGTTGGAAAGCCTGGAGCCTGATTTGCGGGAGCAGTTTTTGACTATCTTCCGAGAAACGCTGGTAAAGGCCAACGGGCAAGCTGCAAAGACGAGCGAAGAGAACCGGCAGCGGATTGTTGATGCGGGTTACACCGTCCGTGAGCTGACGCCAGAACAGCGGCAACAATGGTCGGATGTGATGCGGCCTGTATGGGGCGAGTTTGAAGATGAGATCGGCAAGGATCTGATTGATGCCGCAGAAGCAGCTAATGTGACCAAGAACAACTGATGGACTTTTAATCGGTCTGAAAGCTATTGTGTGAGTACGTCTATTTCGTATGATCAATGTTGATCATGTGATAGGTGTGCGATGTCTGAAGTTATTTATCTTTCTGCCAAAGAAGCTGCCAATGAGTTGGGCGTACGCCCAGCCACGCTCTACGCTTATGTGAGCCGTGGGCTGATCCGTTCTGTTCAGGGGCCGGGGCGGACGCGGCTTTATGATGCATCAGACATTCGCTTCCTGAGAAGTCGCCGGGCTGGAGAAGGTCCTGAGGAGCGAGAAGGGCAATCGCGTAGTGCTGCTGCCAAGGGCGTGCTTGAGACCAAGCTAACGCTTTTGACAGATGAAGGGCATTATTATCGTGGTCAGTCTGCATTGGAACTCGCAAAAGCTGGGACGCTTGAGAGTGTAGCTACGCTGTTGTGGGATTGTGAGAATGATCCATTTGCTCAACCTGCTCCAGATGCCGTCGAGGTGGTGAACGGGCACCGCCGACCAGTTGAGCGCGCGATTGTGGCGCTCTGTTCCTGGCCGGAACAAGACAGCGCGGCCTACACGCTGTCTCAGGAGCTGCTCAAGCGGAAAGGGGCGAGCCTCATTCGCCTTGCAGCGAGTGCTTTGCTGATGCAAGCGCCGAGCACTGAGCCGATGCACAGACAGATTGCGCAGGCATGGGGTGTGAAGAATGAAAAGGCCATCGATCTGATCCGTGCGACGCTTGTTTTGTGTGCGGACCATGAGCTCAACACCAGCGCATATGCGGTGAGATGTGCTGCTTCGACTCGGGCGCCGCTGCATGCTGTTCTTGTTTCCGGACTTGGGGCGTTTATGGGGCCCAGACATGGAACAAACGCAGAGCGTGTGCTGAGTTGGCTGAAGCACATTCATGTAGTTGACGATATAGAGAACGTGTTGCAAGAGCGATGTATGAACGGAGAATATCTGCCGGGACTTGGGCATTCCGTATACGGTGGGCCTGATCCAAGGGGCGAATTTCTATTAGACAAACTCATGCAAAGTGAGCTGGATCACCCGCTTGTTGAACTGATTCCACCGTTGCTGGAAAGATCTCGTGAGCTTTTCGGAAAGCACATGAATGTGGATTTTCCACTAGCACTTTTGGAGCAGATTTTGAGCTTACCAAAAAATTCTGCAGGAATTTTGTTTTGTATTTCAAGAATTAGCGGCTGGATTGCTCAAACGCTCGAACAGTATCAAATGCAAGAACAAATACGTCCGCGCGCTGCATATGTTGGTATTCGTCCGACCTAAAGCAGGCGTCAGTTGAATAGTTAATTTTTTTGATCTTTAACCTAGGCGTGTATCTAGGGGCTATTCTATGATATCCTAGCGTAAAATTAATAATGTTATGTTCTTTCTCTGTAATGAAATTTATATCGATTATTTTGTCTGATTATCTGAAAGTATTCCTTAGATTATCAATAATTGAGTAGTTCATGTGTGGTGTTATCTATTGTGGAAATGTGCTCTTTTACATAATTTTTGACGTGACCTAGTTGATTTGAGGGTGTTCAAATTGGGGAGGCGCTATGTTACGTCTACATCATTAATCGGAATATTGGTTGTATCTCTCACTCTATCAAGAATAAGGCATTTCATGAATCGTTTGCCCCCTTTGAATGCTTTGGTCGCGTTTCGTGCAGTTATGGAAACTGGGAGTTTGGTTTCGGCGGCCCAAAAGCTAGCAATTACGGCTAGTGCGGTCAGTCACCGGCTCAAAGCGCTGGAAGATCACCTGGGATTGGAGCTGTTTGAGCGCCGTTCCAGAGCGGTTTTCCCGACTGCAGCGGCCTATCGATATGCCTCGGAGATTGCCGAGGCATTTGACAGAATCTCAACTGCGACGCGCACTATTGAGGCCGTCGGGAACAGAGATACCTTGAGTATCCATTGTTCTTCAAGCTTTGCCAGCAATTGGCTGTTGCGCCGCCTTCGTTCGTTTACTGCGCATAATTCAGAGATCACGGTGACTGTTTCCAGCAGTGGCTCTGATCAGAATATTGAAGGCGGGCTTTATGACCTTGTCTTTACGCGCCAGTCCAATACTCCAGAAGAGTTTCAGGAGATCTCTTTAGGACGCGAGAAGTTTCGTCCGCTGATTTCACCTGAACTGCTGGATAATCTTGGCTACCCGAAAAAGCCGAATGAGTTGCTGAAGCTGCCGATTATTCGCAGTGAAGGTGCCACGGTTTCCTGGGAGACATGGCTGTCTGAAGCTGGTGTTCCAAACCCGATCGTCAACGAGATGATGGTGTTTGAGAATGCGGCTCTTTCTCTTGACGCTGCCGAAAAGGGGTTCGGCATTGTTCTAGAGTCCAATCTGCTGAGTGCCGAAGCTGAAACCGCCGGACGCCTTGTGCCGATCTTCCCTGAATATCAGCGGGATGGTCGTGAACATAAGCTGATGTGGCGTGAGAAGCGTGGAGCTGAGCCCAAAATTCGCAGCTTCCGTGATTGGTTTGAAAATCAGTTGCGCTACGATTTCGTAGATGAAGAAGCTTATGAACCAGTGGCTGCGCTCGTCGATTAAGCGAGTGTTGCTGTTTGTAGCTGACGGCGGGGGCAATTAACCGTCAGCTTACATGAGTGTTCTTATGATTTGGGTGGGTACTTAGGTATCCGCCCATTTCTTTGTAAGCATAGTTATACGGATTTATTGGAGTGGTGTGCTGCTGAGCGATGGAATTGCTGTAGCCCATCAAACTGGGTGAGACAAAATTGTTCTGTTCATCCTTGATGAAATCCCTTAGAAGCACCCCTAAATACGCGCCCTTTTGCTGTTTCCCAAAGACACTGCCGAGGCGCTGGTCAATAGCTTGACAACAGAGCTTTAGAAATCACCAGAGAATTTGGTCGCCACTATGAGAACTTCAGAACTCCTGATGCCTGCGGGCAACCTTCAGAAGCTAAAGATTGCTGTGCTTTATGGAGCAGATGCGATCTACCTTGGTACGCCAGATATGTCCCTGCGTACGAAGGCAGAGTTTACGCTTGAGCAGGTTGTTGAAGGGATTGAATTTGCGCATAAGCATGGCAAGCGTGTTTATCTGACGCTGAACTTGTTTTCTCATAACAAAGACGTTCCTAAACTGAAGGAATATGCCGAGACTATTCGCGATATTAATCCGGATGGGTTGATCATTGCTGATCCGGGTGTGTTCCAGTTTATGCGTAAAGAGCTGCCAAATGTGCCGCTGCATATTTCCACGCAGGCGAACGTTTGCTCGTGGCTTTCGGTTGATTTCTGGAAAGAGCAGGGCGCTGACCTGGTTGTGTTGGCGCGTGAAGTGTCCTTTCCTGAGCTTTCTGAAATTCGTGAGAAGTGCCCGGACATTCGTCTGGAAGCATTTGTTCATGGTGCGATGTGCATGACCTATTCTGGTCGCTGCCTGCTTTCCAACTTTATGGCGGAGCGTGGCGCGAACCAAGGGAACTGCGCAAACTCCTGTCGCTGGAACTACAAAGTGCGCATGCGCATGAAAGACGGCACGATCAACGAGCTTGAGCTGAACGAAGACAACATGGACATGTTTGAGTTCTTGCTGGAAGAGGGATGCCGCCCTGGCGAGTTGATGCCAATTCTGGAAGATGGTCGCGGTTCTTACATTCTGAACTCCAAAGACCTGTGTCTGATGCCGAAGCTGAATGACTTCCTGCGTATTGGCGTGGATTCTCTGAAGATCGAAGGGCGTGGCAAGTCCATGTACTACGTTGCGGTTGTTGCACGTGCCTACCGCATGGCGATTGATGATTACTATTGTGACCCTGAGAACTGGAACCCGCAGAAGTACATGGATGAGATGTATAGTGTTGCCAATCGTGGCTACACCACTGCGTTCCATGAAGGCCGTTTGAACAACTATGCCCATAACTATGAAGACACACATTCAATTGGTGAGTGGGAATTCGCTGGTATTGTTGAGAAGGTGACTGACGAAGCGTTCTACATGAAAGTGAAGAACAAGATTGTTGCCGGGGAAGTGCTGGAGTTTCTGCAGCCTCTGTCCGACGACAGCGTCTTGCTGCGTATCTATGAGTTTGAAAATGCGAAGTCTGGTGAGATTACGCAGGAAGTACACGCTGGCAAGCAGCCATTGGTGCGTATCCCGTTCTCCCTGTTTGATAAAGACGATGCAGCGGACTTTAAAGATCGCTTCCCGGTAAACACTGTGGTGCGTAAAGAGCGTCCGTTGACACCAGAGCAGTGGAGTCGCCTGAAGCTGGATCGGACTGCAGAGCGTATTGAAGCGCGCGGTGAAGCGACGAATGCGCAGCAGAACAAGTATGAGAGGCAGCGTGGTCGATTGATTGATGCGATCGCTGAGGGAAGTCAGGATCGTAAACCAAAATCTCCTCGTCTTGGCTTGGAAGGTTGTTGTGGTCGTGGCTGTAACGGTTGCATGATCTTCTGGGAAGATCCGAAGTTTGAGAAGGCTCGCGAGATTCTGAAGACTAAAAAGCAGGGTGTGATGCTGGCGCGGAATGCGTTGAAGCACGAAGTGAGCTGATAGCTTAGTTAGATTGATGTACTCAAAGCCCCGGTCCGAAAGGTCGGGGCTTTTATTCTGTCTGGCCCTTATGAGAACATACTGAATTTCAAAGCCAAAACCATATTTATTAGGCTAGTAAGCTATTATTAGTAATAATTAATGTATGTTTTAAGCATGAGTCTTTCAAGCTCATAAGTTTGACGTTGGGATAGTTGCACTTGTTGTCTTGAATGACTTGTTGTGGGGTACGTAAATACGCTGATCTTACTTATTTTTCCTCTACTGACTTGGCTGGGTTGTGGTGGTGAGAGATTGGCGGTTAGGGAATTATCTGCACTGAATGTGCAGTTTGGAAGGTAATTCAAGATGAACTGGTCCGAAATGTTGAAGAGCGCACCTAAGGCTGAGGGATCACATCAGACAGATGTGGGCGGCATCAATCGTGAAGGAATTGATGCACTTCTGTCGGCTTTGATGGAAGATCGTCCACTTCCCGAAGTGGAAGGTGTTTCAGCAGATCTTTACGAGCGCTTTGAAGCACTAAAGCAGAAGCTTGATGATCAGGATGAGCGCACCCTTGGCCAAACGGTAGAGTACTCCCTGCAAGCCAGTGAATCGATGGCAGCGATCTCCCAAATCACATGGCATATTCGCAAAACGGATGAAGGCGCGCAGACAATTGCGACCGGTGTTGAAGAGCTAAACGTTTCCTTCTCTGAAATTGCCTCTAGCGCTCAAGGAGCTGCGGATGCGGTGGAATCTGCAAATGAAGCCATGCAGCAGGGAGAAACAGCAACTCGAGAATCTGCAGATGCCAGCCAGCATATTGGTCGGTTCTTTGAAAGTATGACTGCTGCTGCAAATGAGTTGACCGCTGCCGCTGTTCAGATTGGGACCTTTGTTGGTACGATTGAAGGACTGGCCAAGCAAACAAATCTGTTGGCACTGAACGCGACGATTGAAGCCGCGCGTGCTGGTGAGGCAGGCAAGGGTTTTGCTGTTGTGGCTTCCGAGGTAAAGGACCTTTCCGGTCAAACACAGCAGGCAACAGATGATATTCGTTGCCGGATTGAGACCTTGCAGGCTCACGTGAACGATGTGAACTCAGCTGTGAATGATGCGCAATCTCTGGTCAGCAAGAGTATTGATAACTCACAGAATGCCGAGAGTTTGATCTCTGAAGTGCTGCGCGATGTAGGTGTTGCGAGCACGCAGATGCGTGAAATTGCACGCCAACTGACGCAACAGGAAGAGGCAACCAGCGAAATCAATCGCGGTGTCCATGCAATTGCAGGGCATGCACGCGATGTGAATGAGCGGATTGAACATGTGATCCAGACGGTTGCTCAATCTGAATCCATCGTGGAAGAGCAGTTTACTGAGTTTGATAAGCGAGGCGTACCGAACTTTATTCTGCATCGTGCTAAGGCTGATCACATAATCTGGAAGAAGCACCTTGCCGAAATGTCAGTTGGCCTCAGTCATTTGCAGGTGAGTGAGCTTTCAGATCATCATCAGTGCCGTCTTGGCAAGTGGTATGACAAAGTGGATGATGCTCATGTGCGCGATAGTCTGGCGTTTAAGAAACTGTTGCCTGTTCATGCTGAAGTTCACGAACAAGGCAAGGAATGCGCACGCCTCCTAGGAATAGCAGACCATGCAGGCGCAGATGCCGCCTACAAGCGCATGGAAGACGCTTCAGTCGAGGTACTGCGCTATTTGGATGAGTTGTTGGCGAAGCGATGAGGTGCATTCTTCGAGCCGAATGAAGATAAGAAAAGCCCGGGCATATGGTGCACCGGGCTTTCTTTTTGTGTTGTTTTATTTCTATCGTTTTGTCGCATCCTTGAGAGACCTTGGCTCCTCAAGGATACGTTGAAGATCAAACCGGGATGACGACCCAGTAATCCAGATCAAGGATTACGCCCTCTTCGTATTTCCCTTCTTCATTCTTGTATGGGAAATCTCCGCAAATAAGATCTTTTGTTGCGACGAGGCGCAGGCGTAATGCTGCGATATCGCTTCTTCCTTCAACCCGTTTTTTGTCCAAAACCTCAGACCACGCGTAAACGGTGTCACCTGCAAAGAGTGGTGCAACGTGTCGTCCTGCGTTGATGCCCGTGATATGGAAAGCATTGCCTAGTCCATTGAAAGACAAAGCACGTGCAAGCGAGATGACATGGCCGCCATAGATCAGGCGTTTGCCAAAGCGGCTGTTTTTCTCGCTGTGATGATTGAAGTGGACTTTCGCAGTGTTCTGGTAAAGACGCGTTGCGAGCTGGTGTTCAGCTTCTTCCACGGTCATACCGTCGACATGGTCGATCTTTTCACCCACTTCATAATCATCGAAGCGGAATGGTGAACCAGACAGGTCAAAGTCCCAATCGTCTATGGAAAGTTCTGGAACGGCTTGTCCCAGACAGTCCTCAGAAATTCCATCTGGAAGATCCGGCAGGGTAACTTCTGGCGCAGCTGCGGTTTCATCACGCTTCTTCACCATAACCCAGCGGGTGTATTCCAGAACCTTCTCAGGATTCCCTGGCTCTTTGTGGCGATAGCCAGTAGAGCGCACGTAAACAACGCCGGTTTTTCCGTTTGAATTTTCTTTCAGCCCGATGACTTCTGACGTGGCGGAGACTGTATCTCCGGCATAGACAGACATCAGGAACCGGCAGTCGGAATACCCCAGGTTTGCGACGGCATTCAGTGAGATATCTCCCACTGTTTTACCGAAGACCACGTGGAAGACTAGAAGGTCGTCCAACGGGTAATACGGGTATCCAATGGTTTCTGCAAAAGCAGTTCCCGACTGTACCGCAAATCGAGATCCGTATAATGCAGTATAAAGAGCTGTATCTCCTTCGTTTATTGTCTTTGGTGTTCCGTGTCTTATGACCTGGCCCACGTGAAAATCTTCAAAAAAGTTACCGCAAGACGTTTTTGTCTTAACCGCAGTTAACGTCATGTATGTAGTCCCCCAACAACAACACGGCAGGCATTGAATAAGAAGTATTTTTAGTTATCAAGCAACACCTTAGAAGGTTGACACTTCGCATAGTATATGTCGCTTTTGATCTTTTTTCTCATGCCTCTATTTTTTCTTTGGTTGTCCAATTGACTTGTTTGTGTAAACAATTTCAATAAGTTGACGGATAACGTGACGATTTTCGCAATCCGTGCTCCAGATGATCGACAAAAATACTCAAGAGAAACAAGCAAGCTTTCTGTCTGTTTGAGATCCTTTATATCTCAGAATCAGTAGAAATGAGCAAATTAAATGTAGTTTGTGGCTAGGTAATTGTGTCCTGTTTTTAGCTAAACCTACATCCTAGCGTTGAAGCTGTAGGATTGTGCAAGCGAGTCGGTAAAAATGTTAGCAAATCTCGCCTGATTCACTTTTAGTGACTGTGCTGTGTTGTTCACTGTTTGGCCCCCTAAAACCGTAGGTTTTTCTTCAAGATCAAAGCGTTACTATGAGTGGTAGGAGGTTTTCGCCCATGGTGAGCTTTTTCTGGCGGATTATAGGTGTTGTTTTGCTGGCGTGGGTCGCTTGGGATCTCTATGCGGGATACACGCTTCTTTATGATGTCATCTACAGAACTGTAGACCCACTGATGTACTGGATTGGCATCGCTTTATGGACTGCACTTGGGCTGAGCTGCTTTTTCTCATCAAGTCGTCAGGAATAAGGTGCCAATTTCTCAATTGATCTGAACTGTCCCGGTTGTATCCTGCAAATAGTGAATCCTGCTGATGGTTCTGCCGCAGTATGTTGAGTTGTAGTCGAGGGAGGTTGTTATGTCGGAGAGAACTTTAATTTCTTCAGGATCACCCTTTGAAAAGACCGCTGGATATTCTCGTGCAGTTGTAGATGGCGACTTCGTCCATGTTTCTGGCACGACCGGATATGATTATTCGACGATGCAAATGCCAGAGGATGTGGGCGCACAAGCCGTTAATGCGCTGGAAACGATCAAAGGCGCGCTTGGCGAAGCAGGATGTTCGCTCACGGATGTGGTTCGTGCGCGCTATTATGTGACTGACCGGAGTAACGTTGAGGCGGTTTTTGCCGTGCTTGGTGAGTATTTTGGTGAGATCCGTCCTGCCGCGACGATGGTTATTTGCGCTCTCATTAAAGAAGAAATGAAGGTCGAAATAGAAGTCATGGCTCGAAGAAGCTAATCTGGCTTTTCGCTTTCGTGAGACTGACAATGTACATTGTGGAGATGTACGTGAAGAGACTTTTAAGTTTCTGGTCTTTTCGCCAGTTGAAAGATCGTTTGCCTTAGCTATATACGCAGACAATATCGACAATATCGACAATATCGACAATATCGACAATATCGACACTAACGAGATGGCGACGCATGACTGATTTTCCGAAAGAACTGCTGACTGGATACGGCCTTTATAAAGAGCGGATTTATCGCCAGTTTGAAGAGGAATATCAAAACCTCGCGATCTATGGTCAAGAACCTGAAGTAATGGTGATTTCCTGCTGTGATAGCCGGGTTACTCCTGAAGGTATCTTCCATGCGCAGCCGGGTGAGCTGTTTGTGGTTCGCAACGTGGCGAACCTTGTGCCTCCGTTTATTCAGGGCGGTGGTACGCACGGTACCAGTGCAGCGCTCGAGTATGCGGTGACTGGCCTAAAGGTGAAGCATCTTGTTGTGTTGGGCCATTGCAAGTGTGGTGGTGTTCAGGCTTTCCGCGAAAGTAATGGCAAACTCAGCAAGACTGGTCAGTTTGTTGGACCGTGGATCAAGATGTTGGAACCGGCTGCGATTACGCTGGCTTGTACTCCCGTTGATAAACACGAAGATCCGCAACTTGCACTGGAATATGCTGGTATTCGCCAGAGCTTGAAGAACCTTATGACGTTCCCGTTTATTGAAAAGCTTGTCACACAGGGAAACCTGGACATCCATGGTGCATGGTTTGATATCGGCTCCGGGGCTTTGCGGGTTATGAATAAAGAAACTGAGATCTTTGAAGATGCGCAGGATTTGCGTGCGCAGTTGAAAGAGCAGGAAGCTGAGGATTAAGCCTCTGTAGGGCAGAGAACCAATCAAAGTGTTGGTTCGATAGAGTTTTGGAGAGTCGCGTTCTATGGTGTAGGGCGCGGCTTTTTTGCTTGTTTGCGGGCTTTCCAATTGGGGCGGCGGACCTTCCAGAGAATGAACGGAATACTGAGTGTGAGGAACACGCCGGGGATAATGATTGCCAGATAAGTTGTTGCCGGAAAGTCGGGTTCGTCTGGAGGCCTGAAGCCGATGATGAATGCGATGAGTGAGATACTGAAGCCGATGCTGCCCAACACCCAGATGCCCCAGTTGCCGAACGGGACCTTATAGGTCCGCGGAACATTGGGGTGTTTGTAGCGCAGCCGGATTGCGGTGCTGTAGAGCATTAAGTACATGACGGAGTAAAGCAGCACCGCTGTTGAGGTGAGGTACAAGAACACCTCGTTGGTCTTTACGTGAAGCAGGAAAGCGGTTGCTATGAGTGTGGCGATGGTGGCCTGCACCAACATGAGTGGCACTGGCATATCGTGAGTGTTTGAGCCATGCAGGAATTTGGGTAGCATGCCATCGCGGCCTGCGACTGCGAGGCTTTTCACTGGTCCTGCAATCCAAGTGCTAACTTGCCCGGCAGCGCCAACAGCGATGAACATGGCTGCAACGGGTAAGATGTTCGGCACGCCATAGTGATCCAGCAGTATTGTGAAGGTTTGCAGGACCCCAAGCGTGTTTGAGATCTCCGTGACCGGAATGATCATGGCAATCGTCAAACCGCCCAGAAGAGAAATTGAAAAGCCAATCAGTGCTGCGATGAGGATTGCGATTGGATAGGTGCGTCGAACGTTCTGAACTTCTGTCGCGTGGCCCGCTGAAACTTCCATACCGATGAAGCCGAAGAGGAAGCTAAGGAAGAGGAACAAGGTTGAGGTTTGAGAGAGGGAGGGGATGATATTGGCGGTGGTGAGGCTGACATCAATAGCGGGTTGAGCAGGGCCAGAGACGTAGAGCAGGCCCAATGTAATCATGGAGAGAGATGGGAAGATAGTTCCTGCCAGCAGGCAGACGCTGGCAATGCGTTTTGTAATTCTTGTGCCTTTGAAATTTGCGAAGGTTGCGCCCCAGTAGATGATGATAACACCTGTGAACATAAGCCATGGGTTTTCATCAAGAGGGCGATCAAACACAAACGCGAGGGCTGCGGTAGTGTAAGCAACGGTTGCGACCATGGCGAAAATGGCCTGAAACCACTGTAGGAAGACTGCCATGAACCCGAAGGGAGCGCCGAAAGCTTCCTGCACCCAAGTGTAAACACCATGTTTGGGCCAACCTGTTGCCAATTCTGCTGAAATGAGGGCTACAGGCAGGATGTAGCAGAGGATCACTGCTGTGTTGAAGAACAGGATCTTCATGCCGGTTTGTGCCATGAGTGGCATATTCAGCATCGTCATGAAGAGAGCTGTGGTCATAAACACCAAGTGCCAAAGGGTTATGTGGTGCTTTGGCTGATTGCGTGGTGTTTTGCCCATCACTCTTGTCCTCTACTTTTCGAGGCGTTCGAGATTTTCTTGCGGCGCAGGAACCATATGCTGAGTGGAACCAGCAGGGCGAGAATAACAGCCACAACCATGAGGCCTTCAAAGCTCTTTATTGAGAATGGCAGGGATGGTGGGGGAATGAAACCAATTGCAAAGCAGCTTATGGCTGTCAACATGCCGATGATACCGAGCAGCCAGATGCCCCAATTGCCGCCGGGCACTCTGTAAGGGCGCGGGATATGCGGATGAGTGTAACGCAGGCGAATGGCTGCTACGAACATCAGCAGGTACATCAGTGAGTAAAGCAGTACTGCTGTTGAGGTGAGGACGAGGAACACCAGATTGACGTTCTCGAAGAGGATGAAGCTCAGGGCAATGAATGAAATGAGAGATGCCTGCAGGATCAGAAGTGCTGCAGGGACGTTGTTTTTGTTGGCTTTAGCAAAGTGTGCTGGCAGCAGTCCTTTTCTGCTGGCTGCCCACATGCCTTTTACCGGACCAACTATCCAGGTGCTGACCTGACCGGCAGCCCCGACTGCGACCAGCAGTGCGATGAAGGGTGTCAGAATGGAGAGGCCATAGGCGTTCAGATAAGCGGAGAAAGCCTGAAGGGCGCCGTTGATGTTGGAGATATTGCCTTTTTCGAGGATGAGTGAGACGGCAAGTCCACCCGCAAGGGTGATAACAAAGCCTGCGATCGCTGCTGTGAAAATTGCACGCGGATAGTTCTTTTGCGGGTTTTCTACTTCGTTTGCATGGCAGGCGGAGACTTCGATACCGACAAAGCCGAACACGAAGCTCATGAAGAAGACGAGGCTGGTGGTGTCGGAGAGTGATGGAACCCAGTTTGATAGTGTTGCTGAGGTGTCGAGTGCAATGGTTTCGCCAGAGAACAGATAGTAGATGCCAAAAAGGATCAGCAGGGCTGAGGGAAAGAAGACACCGATGGAGACAGCGTAACCTGAGATCTTCTCCGAGGTTTCGGTTCCTCTGAAATTGATCAGTGTTGCAGCCCAATAGAGGGCGAGCACCGAGAAGGTGATGTAGTAGCGATTTGAGCCCAGCTCCGGATCAAAGGCATATGTGAGTGTAGCTGTGGCATAGGCGACGATTGATGTGACGCCGAAGATGGACTGTATCCATTGCAGGAACACTGCCACGAAGCCGACGGGCGTGCCGAAAGCTGCTTCGACCCAATGGAACACACCGTTTTGCGGCCAGCCTGTTGCAAGTTCTGCTGAGACTAATGCTGTTGGAATGAGGAAAGCAAACACGGTGATGGCGTTGAGCAGGACCATTTGCATACCGGTCTCTGCCATCATTGGCATGTTTCGCAGAGTCATAAATAGTGCTGTGGTGATCAGCACCAAAGGGATGAATGCGATTTTGTGTTCAGCGCTGGGCGGTTTTTCCTGCTGCATGGGCCACCGGCATAGTCTTTGATGCTCTAAACTTTAAATTGAGGGCCTGAAAAAAGGCTGAGAGTGCAGGTGGGAAGCGCCTTGGTGGCATTAAGTTGCTGTTAGGTGTGAGCGCTGGGCTAGATGTCTTCTTTGCAGATGGTACGGTCAACTTCCATCAGCTCAACCGGAGCTCCATTTACCTCGATAAAGGCGACAGTGAGTCCGTCGATAGGGGAGTTGGGTTTGATGATAACCTTCTGGTCTTTCAGCGCCTCTGCCAAATCGTCAACTTCAAACGCCACATGCGCCACTGTCTTCACGATTTCAGGGTAGGGCGCACCTTCGTCATAGCGCTGCCATTGAATGCCGAAAAGATTGTTTTTGTGGTCGCTGACGGTCATGTGCAGGTGAGGCAGCGGAATCTCTTCCTCGAAGTATCCCTTGGTTGGAATGCCGATATGGTTGAATTTCATTGGTCATCTTTCAATTTGGCTGCATGGGACCATGTTTGAGACCAGTGGCCTAAGGGTTGCAGGTAGGTGAACAGGTCTTCTCCTTCTGCTGTCAGTTCGTAGCCGCTTTCTCCATTCATGACGATCCCGCATTCTCGTAGTTCTTTCAAGCGCGTATTGAGCACAGTGGGTGAGACAGAGTCACAATTGGACTGGAGCGTGCGGAAGGTTTGCGGGCCAGTTGAAAGGTTCCAGATGATGCCAAGAGCCCATCGTCTGCCCAGCAAATCAAAGAGAACCATGATTGGTTTGCCGGATTTTGAGCCACGAACCGGTTTGCCTGCCTTAGGTATTTTCACAGAAATGGGGCTTTCCTTTTTGCTATGATTGTTGTAGCAGTGTCTTGCTACTTTTATTGTAGCACGTTTGGAGAATTTTGCTATGGTTGTTTTTGCGGTGTCGTCTGCCCTGGCGGCTTCCTTAGGGTGGGCGTGTGGATCAATGTTGGCCCACCGACCGCTACAACGTGTTGGGGTTTTCGAGTTTACGCGCATTCAGTTGCTTACATCTGGGGCGATCCTGTGTTTGCTTTGCTCTGTGTTGGGGTATTGGCATACTGTTGATTGGAGCCAGTGGCCTGCCTTTGTGGTGAGTGTTGTTGTCAGCGTGATTATCGGGAACCTGGCTTTGATGGCTTGTTTGCGCCGAGCCGGGCCGCGGCAAACGGAGCTGCTGCTATCGCTTAAAACGCCAATCGTTGCTGTGCTTGCCTTTGCGTTTCTTGGTGAAGAGCTGAGCTTTACAGAAATTGTTGGCATCGCAATCGCACTTTTCGGCATTTGCTTGGCGATTTTGTTTGGAAGTTCTGATCAGGAAACAGAAGCTGCTCGTCGTAGCGGCGGGTTGGTTGTAATTGTGTTGTTGGCGCTTGTTGCAGCTGCTTCGCAAGGGATTGGAATGCTTGTTCTTAAGCCGTTGCTTGTTGCAGGGACCGAGCCTTTGGCAGCATCAGCGGTGCGGGTTACCGGCGCTGCGTTTATTGTGGCCCTGGTTGGATTGATGCCTGTCTCGGCGGTTCAGGCTTCAACAGAGATGAGCTGGATGCTGTTGTTCCGCGTGGTGCTGCCCGGTTTCATTGGATATGGCATATCTGTCTCGCTGTTGCTCTATGCCTATGCTCATTATGATGCAGCCGTTGCCAGCATTCTTGGCTCGCTGTCACCTGTCTTTATTCTGCCGTTGCTCTGGATGCGAACGGGAAACATGCCCCGCCCGCTGGCTTGGGGTGGTGCATTGCTTTCGCTTGGCGGAACTGCTGTGATTTTGCTGTAAGAGAGTTGGTGCCAGCAGCTGGGTTGCTACTGGCACGCTTTGCTTTATTAGAAGCTGAGCTGCAAGTCGTATCTTTCAAAGAGATCATGGAAGCCCTTTACGAGACCGTTTGCAATTCTAGTTGCGTTTTCCGACGGATCACTCGGGAAGAAAAAGACATCTGTTATTGCCTGCTTTTGTTCCAAGAATTCACCCTCTGAGATTGTGTTTTCATCAGGAGAATCTAGCGAGTCCAGTAAGGGTGCAAACAACTGAACGAATGGGCCTTTCAGTGTGGATGAGATCACTGAAGCGGTCGCATAAGCTTCTGTCGGATGTTTCCCCGCCTGCTGAAGACGATTGACCAGCTGTTCTTCGACATTTGTTGAAATGAGCTCGATAGCCTCACTCACAACTTGCGAATTTTCCTTGAGCTTCTCGGAGCGGAAAGCGTTGTTCAGCTGTTGCTGGATCTCCGGGTGCTCTTTGAAAATCTTCGTGAAGTGACGCTCTGCGGCGAACTTGTTGTCGTCACCACCCAAGCCATCCGCATTGTTGGAGTGCTTTGCTATGAACTCGGTCAGCAGCTCTGCATTGATTTCATCAGCGGTCAGGTGTTCTACAAAGCCTTTGATGATTTCATTGGCGGTTTGAGCTGTTTCTATCTGCTTGCCAAGCTCAGCCTTTGCTGCGTTGACGATGCCGCCTTGTTCCTGAAAGTCATTGCCGTCTTTTATAGAACGCACGATTTCCTTGGCAGCCAAATCAGGCAACCATTTCTGCGCGGCCCTTATTTCTTTTGGGGTTCCTTCAGGCACAAACGGGGCAATTTGCGAGCTGAACTCATCTGTTTGGGCTGCTTCTCTCAGTGTCGATTTCAACACGTCCTGAACAGCGCTGTTGATGATGCTTTTTTGGAGAATATCTTCGATCTGATCAGTAATGTCGTTCGTGCCTTCAGGACCGGAAACCGTGTTGAAGACGCCGTTCAATACGGTTGCGATTTCACCGAATGCCCCTGCGCTTATCTTCTCTGCGGGCAGGCCCAACTCTGAAAAGACGCTTTCAAGCAAAGTACCGCCTGCGCTAACTGACTGCAGTCCTGCAATGGACCGTAGCTGATTGCCTACTGCTTGTTGTACCTGTTCATCCTTCAAACTGCTGCGAATGGATTGGTTGGAGTTGCTTGGTCTGGATTGGTTTTCCAGTTTGCCTTGCACATTTTCCTGCAGTTTTGTGATCTGCTCGGAGGAGACATTATCCCAGTTGATTTGGAAGTCCGCAGTTGATGCAGCAGCTTTCAGATGCTCCCTATCACCCAGTTTTTCAATATGGGTTGCAATGTTTGCGTCGGTTTCTGCTGCCAGATTCTTCGCAACATCCTCTGCAATCTGTGAGACAATTGCTTTTATTTGCTCAGGATTTTCGCCAGCCTTTGTAAACTCACTGGAGCCTTCCAGCAATTTGGTGACATTGGCTGCTACCTCTGCACCATGCGTTTTGGCGACGCTTGAGAGGATAGCCGCTTGTGTAGTTACATTGAGCTCTTCGGCTTTATTTTCCTGAGTTGTGAGTGCCAACTCAACCGAGCTCAGTACTTGTGCATTGGTCAGGCTGTGGGCTTTCCCATCACCTGGTGCGAAAGCCTTGTAAGCGGCTTCACCGACGTCTTTGCCGAATTCTGTTTTCAATGCTTCCTGAAAACGGGTCTGATCTGCAGATTTCTGGCCATCTCCAGTGATATGGAGCTTGGCCCAGGAGAGTACTTTTCCGCCAACCGATGTATGAGAGGTGCGTTGTGTAACGGCTTCTTGCGTGGTGTGCAGTTTGTCCAGACCGTTGTTGAATTGGGCTGCAGTTACAAAACTGGAGAGTTCAATGGTGCTCATACTCTTGCTCCAAAATCTGCGAAATTATCGGCCTGACAAGGGTTGGTGTGGTTTGGGTTATCCCAATTTGGGCTGAGGCCTTCCGGGTTCTTGAGGCGCTCGTGCCAGGAGGCAGCTGTGCGGATGAACATGTCCAGCTTGTTGTGGAGGGCAAAGGAGGATCTGTCGGAGATTGTCACCACCATGGAGAGATTTATGCAACTTGCTTTTGGGCTGATGTTGAACGCCATGGCATGGCTGTCGGCAAACACGCAATTGGCCTGCATCAGAGCTTCAAGGACTTGCGGACTGTTGGTATCGCGTTTGCTGATAACTGCGTTGAAAAGCAGGGTTTGGCTTTCGTCTCGCCAGACGATGCTCATGGCGAGGTCCTGATCAAGACCAAGGAAAATCTGACCATCTTCGTTCAAAGAGAAGTTGTCAAAGCCAATTCTGTTGCCGAGTTCGATCAGCAGTGCGTTTACCAAATCAGTCATGCAGTCTCGCGCGCCTCACCATAGGACTTGTATGTCGTTGATGCTGTTCCTTGCAGTGAAGACGGTTTGTCTGCTGCAAGGAACAGCATCTGTAAGGCTAGGTTTAGCGAGGGTGAGGAGAGACTGCTGTCTTGTTTGGTACAGGTTGCCGACAAACTTGTGCCCCTCGCATACTTTGATGCGTATGCGAGGGCTGGTTGGTTATGTATTCGCGAGAACTGTAGCCGGAGCGGCGGCTCGTTTGTGGGCAAACACGATGACAAAGGTGAGCCCCAGTAGCAGAACCTCGGAGAACACACTGGCGTACCAAATACCGGCTTCTCCCATTGCATAAGGCAGGATGAGAGTAAGCGGGACTGCGAACAGGTAGGTTTTGGCCAGCATCAGAATGCCTGCGCGGGCAGCGTCACCGATTGCCTGAAAGAATGTGCCTACCATCATCAACGGACCAGACAGGAAGAACATCATAGACACGATTGGGATGATGCGTTCGACGTCTGCAATTGTGGCTGCATCATCGACAAAGATCGCGCCCAGTTGGGAGCTGAACAGGAAGTAGATTGCCTGAACTCCACCGCAATAGATGAGCGAGATTATGATCGCGATTTTCAGGGTTTGTGCAGTTCTGTCGTGCTTTTGGGCGCCGTAGTTGTTTCCTGAAATGGATTGCAGCGCCATGCTGAGACCCAGCAGAGGCAGGAACGTGAAGGTCATCATTCTGGTGATGATGCCATAGGCTCCAGCGGTGACTTCATAGTTGCTTCCGGCCCAAAGCTGAATTGCAAACAGCGTGACGGCTGCAGCCAGAGAAACACCCGTATAGCCAAGGCTTTGGGGGACACCAAGAGCGATGAGGGACTTCCATTGGAAGCTCACTGGTCGCCAGTTCAGGAAGGAAAGTTCCCCGCGTTTGGATGTGTAGTAGACTACTAGTGCAACTAATGAAATCAACTGTGCAGTCAATGTTCCATAAGCAGAGCCGGCCACGCCCCAGCCGAATTGAACCACATAGAGCCAATCAAAGAAGATATTCAGGAATGCAGAACTCAGGGTGATGACTGTCATGAGAGGCAGTAATCCCTCACAACGGAGCCTGTCGATGTTGATGGATAGGACGAACCCCAACGGTGAACCTAGAATGAGGATCGCCATGTATTGATAGCCAATACGGGCTAGTTCGTCAGAGCCGTTGGTCAGGAACAGAGCTAACTGAAATCCTGCGACCAGAAAACTCACGATAAGGCTGCCGCAGACGATCAATGCGAGGGCGATTGCGCTGTCGATGATCTTCTTTGCGATGCGGTGGTTGTTGGCGCCAAAGGCCCTTGCGTAGATGCTGGCGAAACCGTTGGACACGAGCGTGAACAGGGAAACCAAGATCATGAAGAGAGGGAACATGAGTGTGACGCCAGTCAGGGCCTGTGTACCCACATAGGTTCCCAGAAAATAGGCGTCGACGACCGTGTGCAAGCCGTTGACCATCATGACAAGGCTGAGGGGGATTGCGGTTTTTGCAAAGAGAATAGGTATGGAGCCGGACAGAAAAATATTGTCCGGTTTGGAAGAAAAAACGTCAGACATCAAAACTGCTTTCAGTTCAGAAGCGGGAAAATGCTGGAGCTCGCGTTGCCAGTAAACCGCTGAAATTATGCGGTTTGATGCAGAAAATATGGAGCTTCACCAGAGCGGTATGCTTGCGAGCGGCGGGTGTCCGAACCACACCGCGATCATAGGTGGAGTGCATTTTTACTGCAAGTGGATGCGCTCAATTGAGCAAGATTTGTGAACTGGTATATGGCAGTTTGAATTTGTGTCGTGTTGCGGTTGACGAGGGTAGCTTGCGCGACCTACTCCTCTTGCAGTTAATTCTGCTGAGAGGTCCTTCCATGGCAAAAGCAATTCACATGATGATCCGGGTTTTGGATGAAGAGCGTTCGCTTGCGTTTTATCGTAGGGCGTTTGGTCTGGAAGTTGCCGAGCGGCTGGATTTTGACAGCTTTACGCTGGTTTATCTGCGCAATGCGGAGAATGACTTTGAGGTTGAGCTTACAATCAACAAAGACCGCAGCGAGCCATACTCATTAGGTGACGGATACGGGCACATCGCGTTCTGTGTGGATGGGCTGGCTGCAGAACATAAGCGTTTTCAGGAGGAAGGGCTTGCTCCGGAGGACATCAAAGAGTTCTTCGTGGAAGGCAAGTTGCTGGCACGGTTCTTCTTTGTGACTGATCCCGATGGATATCGAATCGAGATGTTGGAGCGGCACGGGCGATACCAGTAGCCGCTCTTTTGCTTAGGACTCAATCGCCTTTTCAGCGAAAGTCGGAGGGGAGCTTTTGGCGAGCTCCTCTTTGCTGTGGCTTTTGAAGGTGTGGGTGAAGCCATCACGTAGTTTGTAATGCGGTTGCCAATCGAAGTTTTCCAGGTATCTGGTCACATCGAGTGCGCAATCGTAATCGCGGAAGGGGAAATACTCACGGGCTGGGATGCTGGGCGCCATGTCATTGCCGTAGAGAACTTCTGGTTCGACCTCTGCAATATCGCAGAGCATCTTCACCCATTTTTCGATGGTGAGGATATGCGGGTCCGCCAGGTTGACGGCCTCAGTCGGCATGGCATGCATAGCAAGCAGATAGAGGATGAAGCTGGCGAGATCTTCTTCGTGCAAAAACTGCAGTTTGGTCTGGCCATCACCGGGCAGGATGATCGGGCGTTCTGTTAAAGCTCGCGCCCAGACAAATTGCTCTCGGTCGATATCATTGTTGGGGCCATACAGATAAGGCGGGCGGATGGCGACGGCTGGTGTGTGTTCCTGATTCAGCAGGAAGTGATCTGCTCCAGATTTATCTCTGCCATAAACACCCCACACGGACGCTCCACCGATCGGGTCTTTTTCGCTCGGTAAGTGTCCTTTAGTTTCTTTGTAAACCGCTGCGCTGGAGAGATGAACCCACTTTTTGGCATGGATACCGAAGGTGTTGAATGCAATCCTCGACTGCTCTCGCGTATAAGCGCTTGTATCGATTACCGCTTCGAATTTGTCGGTGATCTGCTGCATGGCAAAAGGATCGTTTCTGTCTGCAACCAACTGCTTGGTTCCCGGAACCGGGCGTGTGCCTCTGTTGAGCAGGGTTACATTATATCCCTTCGAAAGTAGGGCCGGGATGAGAGATGCACCCACAAAGCCCGATCCACCTATAACTAACAAGTTATGCATATTTTGCAGTGCCTTAGAACTGTCCACTCTCAGTTTTAGAAAACTAACATGGTGGGATTAAAGAAACCTGTCTGCATCGCAATAGTTGAGCACCCATCCATTTTCGTTGAAATATTGAACCTTGCAATGACTGAGGCGAGGCGGCACAAATGGTCAACTTCAATTTGCAGAAAACGGGGATATTGACCCATGGCATCCAACAAGCTCCTGCTTCTTCCTGGTGATGGAATTGGTCCTGAAATCATGGAGGAGGTGAAAAAGGTTATCGCCTGGCTCAACGAGCAGGGCGAAGATACTTACGAGTATGACGAAGGCCTTGTTGGCGGCAGTGCCTACGATGCACACGGCGTTTCCATCTCTGAAGAAGATATGGCGAAAGCACAGGCAGCTGATGCTGTTATTTTCGGTGCTGTTGGCGGTCCTAAATGGGACGAGGTGCCTTATGAGGTTCGCCCGGAAGCTGGCCTGCTACGTCTGCGTAAAGACCTTGGCCTGTTTGCAAACCTTCGCCCTGCGATTTGCTATCCGGCGCTGGCTGACGCGTCTTCTTTGAAGCCGGACGTCATTGAAGGATTGGACATTCTGATCGTTCGCGAACTGACCGGTGGTGTTTACTTCGGTGAGCCGAAAGAGATCATCGATCTGGACAACGGCCAGAAGCGCGGTATCGACACGCAGGTTTACGACAGCTATGAAATTGAGCGTATTGCTGGCGTTGCATTTGATCTTGCGCGCACCCGTGACAACAAAGTTTGTTCCATGGAAAAGCGCAATGTGATGAAGTCCGGCGTGCTTTGGAACGAAGTTGTGACCGCAACGCACAAAGCAAACTACGCGGATGTTGAGCTGGACCACATGCTGGCAGACGCTGGCGGCATGCAGCTGGTGCGTTGGCCAAAGCAGTTTGACGTTATTGTAACCGACAACCTGTTTGGTGACATGCTGTCTGATGTTGCGGCGATGCTGACTGGTTCTCTGGGTATGCTGCCGTCTGCTTCTCTTGGTGCGCCTGATGACGCAACCGGTAAGCGCAAAGCCCTTTATGAGCCAGTGCACGGTTCTGCTCCTGATATTTCCGGTACAGGTGCTGCTAATCCAATTGCAATGATCGCAAGTTTTGCAATGGCGCTGCGCTACTCTTTCCAGAAGATTGCAGAGGCCGACATGGTTGAAAAAGCAATCTCCAACGCACTGGACAAAGGTCTGCGCACAAAAGACATCGCGAAGGATGGTGAAGCCACCATCACCACCGCACAGATGGGTGATGCTATTGTCGCCGAGCTGACCGCTCTTGCAGGTGTTTCAGCATAAGCTGGCAGTTCAGAGTCTAGAAATTTGAAACAGGGCTTCCGTTGGTTCGGGAGCCCTGTTTTTTATTGCATGGGTGGAAGTAGTGGCTGAGTGGGTTTAGGACTTGGCAAGTTCACGTATTGTATCTGCGATCCTGAGGCATCGAAGCCTTCAAAACTTACGCCATGCAGCGTTGGGTTCTCGTAGGTTTTGATGAAATACTTTCTGTTTTCAATGTCAGCAATGGTCGACCACTGGGTGTAGTCGTTGGCTTCCTGTTCCTGCTCGACTGGCAAAATGGCAGGCCTTACAAACCCTTTTGGAATGTCGAAGTTGTTGAGCTCGTGCTCCATGGTCACAAGCCGGTTCTTGTTTAGTTCAGCGGCGTCAATAGTGGAGATTAAACCCAGCGCACGGATAAACCGGGAAGGTGGAGTTGGATCACCTGGGATTCCAAGCAAGCCAGAACCCTGACCGAAGGGGGTTAGTTCCTGTCCCATGATCTCAGTAGAGCCGATGTTGAATGGAGAGAGGAACAGGTAGTTGCGGATGTTCTGGACATGCCACTCGAAGTCTGGCGAGTTGGTGAGCACGGTGTAAGGATTGTCATAGACTTTCAATTCGCCGTTTATGGGCTCTATGACAATAGAAAAGCCAGCTGCATCATGTAGAGTGTAGTGAAGCGGCGGGATTTCATCCATGCTCTCGTAGAAGGTCCCGACTAATGAGACCTGATCCAGATTGACTTTAATTTCTTCGACTGTTTTGAAGGTTGAAAGCATCCAGACGAGGAAGTCTACCTGATTGATTTCCTTGGTGCGTTGCGCTTTATCATCTGACGGGTTTTTGTAGGCAGCAGAGCCGGGGAAGTAGAGGGCGCCGCCGGACAGACCGTATTCGTTCATGCCATCAACCAAGGCGGGGCTGTCGAAGATGCTGGCGCAATCACAGCAATTTTGCCGGTCCAGCTGTGGCCCGCTTCATCATTGATTTGAGATTGGAACTTGTAACCGCGTGGGATGAGCCCAATTTTAGTGGGGATCTGCTTGCCGAACTCCATCGTGCGGCCATACATTTTGATGTTGTCGACGGTGGACAGGACGAAGCTGGTGCAGGCATTTGCCGCTATTGGCTGAAGAACAAAAGCGAGCAGGGCTAAGCTGATCTTGAAAAAGGCAATTGGTTTGCTGGCAATGCGCTTGAGCATGGGGCCTCCTGAATGAGTTCTTTTGCTTGTGATTGTCAGCGAAGAGCGCAAAGGTTCCGTTAGATGTGCCTGCTGCTTTAAGATTGGTTTTTTGGCAGTTTGGCCACTGGATGTTAATCACGGGAGTTAGCCGTGTGATTTGGTTGCGCGAAAAACCCCTGTGCGGCATAAGCCTGAGCCAAGACAAATTTTGAGAAGTATTGCTGAAAGACAGAGCATGGATGAACGTTTAAGACCCTTCCTCGGAACCTGGATTCTGGATCCTGATACCTCAAGCTATGAGCAGGGTTCTGTGCCTTGGGGTGGCAGTTTGAAAATTGTCGAGAAGAATGGCGAAATCGGCTTCTTCATGAAAACCGTTGAAGGCGAAGGAGAAACCGTTGAGGCCAACTTCTCAGGCATTCCTGATGGGGAAGATCGCCCTATGCCGCAAAACCCGTTTGCGGATACGCTTTCCCTTTCTTTGAACACGGATGGTGATCTGGTTTCTGAAGCGAAGCGCGGCGGCCTAAGCATTATGGTTGCCAAGCGAGAGCTGAATGAAGACGGTTCTCAGCTTACGGTTTATCAAACTGTACACCTGTTGGATGCTGGTTCGTTTACCAACGAAGCCGTCTATATGCGAGCACAGTGAGTGGTTTAAACCTGCATTAGCTTGTCTTTGTTGAACTTGGTTGTGAGACTTAAAAAAGTAACAGGACACAACCATGTTCAATCGAAATAAGCTTGCCGGAGCCTGCGCAATACTGGCGGTTTGTGGCGCATCAAGCGCCAATGCCCTGGTGTTTGATGGCATTCCTTACATGGATGACCGCAGCACCCCTCAAGCGATGATTGAAAGCTATTATAATGCCATTAACCGCAAGGAGTATGTGCAGGCGTATAGCTACTTCAGCACCCCACCTAAGAACTTTGAGGAGTGGAAAGAAGGGTTTCGAACAACGGAGTCCGTGCAGCTGCGCTATGGGTCTACCCAGCCAGATGCAGGTATGAGTCAGCTTTATTGGCCGCTTCCGGTGGCGATTGAAACGCACCTTTCCGACGGGACTTCTCAGGTTTATGCCGGCTGTTATGTTTTACATATGGTGGTGCCGGGCACGATTACCGATCCGCCTTACTCGCCCATAGCGATCAACAAGGGTGAGTTGAAGCCAACGGATAAACCCTTGAGCCAGGCCCTACCCGATAAATGTGACGAGTAGCCGTAATTATTCATCATATTAGCTTGCTGTGAAGGCCGCGGAATAAGCGACGGTGCCGGTTGGTGTCTCTCCCTCAAAGGTGTGCTGCATAAAGTATTCTGCTGGCACGCCAGGGAAGACTAGGCCTTTTGCTTGCTGAAAGCCGAAGCGACTGTAATATTCCGGCTCCCCAAGCAAAACGACACCTCTGGCACCAAGCTGCTTGATTTGCTGCATTCCCTCCACGATCAAGGCTGAGCCAAAGCCCTTGCCCTGATGTTTCGGAGCAATGGCCACCGGACCAAGGCCATACCAGCCCTTATCCTCACCATCGATGATTACTGGAGAGAAAGCGATATGCCCTACCATGCCGCCAGCTTGCCCTCCAATGAGTGACAGTGTCAGTTCACCATTCGTGCGCAGCTGGTCGATGATCAGGTGCTCGGTTGGCTTTGCGCCGGGTTCATGGTGTGGATGATTTTCGAAAGCTGCGTAAACAAGATTGCGGATTGCCTCGATGTCAGATGGTAGCTCTGTGCGGATGATCATTGGTATTGCCCGTTATGTTTAGCTTAGCTTTTGTGCCACGAAGAATAAGAAAGCTCACTGACTTATCGGACTAGAGATACCCGAACATTCTCCCGCAGATCAGGACGCCGAGCCAGCTGAACAGGGAAATGAAGCCAGCGGATTTGAAGCGGGGGATGGTTCCGCGGGAGTCGACTTGTGCCAGATAGCGCCATGGTTTGTTGAAGCGCAGGAACAGTGCGTTGAGCAGGGCGAGAGTGAAAAAGCCTGACTTGGCCCAGAATATAGGCGCATTGACGTATACTTGCGCTTTGACTGAAAGCAGAAAGATGCCGGTTGCGATTGCTATCAGACCTCCCAAAAGGGCAATGCGCGTAAGAGGGCGTGCAAGGTCGTATAGCGGGATGGAGCGCCACATACCCATCATGCGCAGGTCAAGCGGGACGAGGGAGCCGAACAGCATCGCGAGCCCAACGATGTGGCCTGTGTTGATTGCCGGATAGACCCACCATGCATACTTGAAGACCTCTGGCAGCTGAGAGCGTTCGAGATCGACAGCAAGTGCTTGCAATTGAGAAAGGAGGTCCATCATTATTCCGTTGTGACTTTTGATCGCTCTGTTCAACCTGAGTGCAGACGCGATGCCATGCAAGGATTGATTGGTACACTTTTTCCAGTGCCCACGGTTTTATCATTTTGGGGTTGTTTATGGCTGACTTTGTGCATTTGGAGTGGGGACGGAACGCAAGCAGTGATGGCTTTGCTGTGGCTGAAGGCGTTGGTAATATTCATTGAAAGGCGTATGACTTTGCCGCAGCTGAAACTCTCGGTGGGACGCCTCTATCATTGAAATGAGAATACCCTTCTCGCAAGTTTCTCCAGAAGGGTAACCAACGGCTGTTGGCATGAATAGCCATGTTGGTCTCTGTCATATGGAATGGGAAGATGTGAACGTCCACGGAAGCTTGACCACTTAGCAGGGCATTTTCGACCAGTAAGTAAATTTCTTCCATTCCTTTGTCAGTCATTGCATAACAGCCTGCTGATAAGCAGTTGCCGTGAACCATCAGGAATGATCCGGTTCGTTTATTGGATTTGTCAAAGGCGTTTGGGAAACCAAGATTGAATGCAAGGTGATTTACGCTTTTAGGATTTAGCTGACGTGTTGTTACTTGATAAAATCCTTCAGGCGCTTGCCTATCACCTTCTTTTAGTTTGGGTCCTAATCCTCCAGAAAACGAGCAAATATCGTAGGTTTTGAAGAGTTCATAATCGCCGTTTTTTTGCTTCCAAACTTCTAACTGAGCCTCTTCTTTGAAAATACGTAGAAAAACAGGCTGCGTGAGACTCATATTCTTTTCTCCCAGTTCCGCTGCAAGATATGGGGTGAGAGTCTTTCTTACTTCTTTGATGTTCGCTGATTTAGCAAACCAATAGGATTCTGACGAGAAGTAGGGCTGTGAAGAATCGTATCTAGTTGCGATTATGATTGATAGTAGAGTGACGGTGGCAACCATACTGATAGCGATCAGGTATCTAACGAAACGCATAGAGAAATCTTTTAAAAAGAAATTTATAGAGAAACGCAAAATTATTATCACCTAGAGGTTGTTTATGGCTGACTTTGTACATTTGGAATGGGGACGGAATGCAAGCAGTGATGGCTTTGCGGCGACTGTGATTGTGGATTGTCTGAGTTTCTCGACAGCGACTTCTGTTGCTTGTGGCAGAGGGGCGCTGGTGGTGCCTGTTGCTGATCGTGATGAGGGAAAGGCGCTTGCTGTTGAGATTGGCGGGGTTTGTGCCGGGAAGCGCCGGGAGGATGGTTACTCACTGTCTCCACCAACGCTCATGGGGCTTTCTGTTAATGATGTGTTGGTGTTGCCCAGCCCCAACGGTGCGACGCTTTCTGCTTTGCCGAGAGAAGGGCGGGTGTTTGCTGCTGCACTTCGGAATGCTTCAGCGGTTGCGGCTTATCTTAAGGTGATTTCCGGAAAAATCTTGCTGGTTGCTGCGGGTGAGAAGTGGCCGGATGCCAGTTTGCGGCCTGCTTTCGAGGATCAACTGGCCTGCGGTGCACTTGCACATATGCTGGACTGCGCGATGTCGCCAGAAGCCTCGATTGCTCGGGCTGGTTATCTTTCGTGTGCTGATGATCTGCACGGAGCGCTAAAGGGCTGCGTGAGTGGGCAGGAACTGACGCACTATGGCTATGCGGGTGATGTGGACTGGGCAGCTGACCTAGATTCGGAAAGCTGCGTGCCTGAACTGCGGCAAATTGAGCTTGGCGGGAAGGTCGTGAATGCGTTTGGGGATGTTTCGCGTGCAAGTCATGGTCGTTCAAAAGTTGAGCTTACATCAGGGTTTATTTTGCTTGAATGAAGGTTCTCATCGGTAAATCCCTGTATTTCGGTGGTTTTGCTGGTGCGTACGTGTCACGCTTGAGTGATGTTGAAGCTCTGCCATAGCAAAGACTGTTGACAAATCTTCCCTGTGAAGGCATGAAATCCGCGATCTATTTATTGGGAAAGAGTTACGCGGAATGTTCCTTCGCAAGACCGACACAACAAAATTCATGCGGACTGCGGCGAAAACCGCGGGCATGATGTCGGCTGCAAAAGTGACCGCGACTACTACCAAGACAATCACCACGAAAACGACAAAGACCACCGTCTAAGGTGCCTCTCTTTCCCGCGCTCTCCCCGGGACGGAGGGCGCCAGAGGGCTCACCGGGCGCAGTTAGCCTCCGGAAGCCAGCGGGGGAGACGAAGAGGACAAAACCAATGGGTTATAAGATTGCGATTGCAGGTGCTACCGGCAATGTGGGTGCGGAAATGCTGGATATTTTGGCAGAGCGTGGTTTCCCAGCTGATGAAGTGATTGCATTGGCATCTCGCCGCTCTCAGGGCAAAGAAATCTCCTTTGGTGACAAGACGCTGAAAGTTAAAGCGATGGAGAATTTTGATTTCTCCGATGTTGACATCTGTTTGATGTCTGCTGGCGGTACCATCGCGAAAGAGTGGGCTCCGAAGATTGCTGCCAAGGGCTGTGTTGTCATCGATAACTCTTCTGCATGGCGCTATGATCAGGATGTTCCGTTGATCGTGCCTGAAGTGAATGCTGATGATATTGTTGACTTCAAAAAGAAGAACATCATCGCGAACCCGAATTGCTCCACTGCACAGCTGGTTGTTGCTCTTAAGCCAATTCACGAAAAAGCTGGTATCAAGCGCCTCGTTGTTTCTACTTACCAGTCCGTTTCTGGTGGTGGTAAAGACGCAATGGATGAACTGTTCAACCAGACCCGCGCTGTTTTCGTAAACGACCCGATTGAGCCTCAGCAGTTCACCAAGCGCATTGCGTTTAATGTGATCCCGCACATCGATGAGTTCATGGAAGATGGTTACACCAAGGAAGAGTGGAAGGTTCTCGCTGAGACCAAGAAGATGCTCGACCCTACCATCAAAGTGACTTGTACTGCTGTTCGCGTGCCTGTGTTTGTTGGCCATGCTGAGTCCGTGAATATGGAACTGGACAGTCCACTTTCTCCTGAAGAAGCTCAGGACCTGCTGCGTGAAGCGCCGGGTATTCTGGTTGTCGATAAGCGTGAAGACGGCGGCTATGTCACTCCTTACGAGTGTGCTGGCGAAGATGCGACTTACGTTTCCCGTATTCGTGAAGACGCGACCGTTGAGAACGGCCTGAACATGTGGGTTGTTTCCGATAACCTGCGTAAAGGCGCTGCGCTGAACACAGTTCAGATTGCTGAGGTTCTGGTGAACCGCGGCCTGATTAAGCCAAAAGCAGAAGCTGCTGCATAAGCTTTTCAGCTACTGATGAGATTAGGGAGGGCACCTTTTAGGGTGCCCTTTTTTGTTAGAGGTGAAAGAGTGTTACTGCTTCATTCGGAGAGAATGAGAATGCTCTGGTCACAAAACTTATCCCCCTCCTCAATTCCTTCGATACTCTGTGTCTATGCCTACGTAGCGGGCTGCTGGCGGAGCGACCGTCAG
>NZ_LMCK01000061.1:0-1941 GCF_001623165.1 Pseudovibrio sp. WM33 | reverse complement strand
CACTAACTTTCAATCTGGACCACTCAAATGGGGCTGCTCAAAATCCAGACAAACACAGCCGAGAGCTGTCTGGAGAATGGAAAGTGCACAGGAACCACCTATACACAAGATTATGCCTGCATTTCTAATCCGCTGGCTGGCTATGGTGGTCCACAATGCGTTCCAGGTTATTGCAGAGAAGATGACCCACTCTGCCTAGAGCCTTGTGCTGAGTGATAAGTATCTTAAAGGCGGCGTCTTTATCTTGCGCCGCCTCTCCACTCAAGGAACTGAGTTCAAACACAAAATCAGGTTACAGCCTTAAAGCTGACGCTCCATACGATGTTTTTCTTGTGATAACCCTTCGCGCAGTTTCTCAATTAAGAACTCGGCTTGCGGTGTAAGAACACGGCCCTGGATCCGATTGACACACACGTTGTAGTCCATGGACACATCTAACGGTAAAACTTTGATGGCAGCATCTTTAGGTGGATGAAAGGCTGTTATCATATCGAGAATACTCAAGCATTCTAATGAATCTACGAGTAATGGCAGTTGGTTGGGTGCATCCGCACTGATCCTGGTATCTGGAACGACACCCACATGCTCCAAGGTTCTCAAAATGAGCTTACCGTACAATGTTGATTCTGAGGGCAAAATGCTCGGGTACTTGCCAAAATCGGAAACTGCAATTTTTTTCTGAGTTGCAAGTTCATGCGTTACTGGCATGATACCCACCATCCGCAAGGTGGTCAAAACCTCACTTTCAATATCTGGATGGGGCAGCTTAGGAGTTCCTATTCCAAGGTCAATTTCCCCTCTGCGCAGCTTCCAAATCTGAGTATCCCGCCCTCCAACAGAAACAATCAGATTAATATCTGGCCAACGATCTCTCACGGCCCGAATAGCATCACTGAAGAGGCGCAGTTGTGCTCCAGGTACAACAATCATCACCCTGAGGACATGCTCACTACCGCGACGCAAAGATTGAACAGACTGGTCAATATGCTCCAGCTGATCAAACATACCTTTACATTCGTGATAAAGTGCATCTGCTTCTACGGTTGGTCGCAGGCGACCTTTCTCGTTAACGAAGAGGTCAAATCCCAATGTCCGTTGAAAATTACTGATATGCTTGCTGACAGTAGGTTGCGCAAGTTTAAGCTCTGATGCTGCCTGAGTAAGACTTCCATTCTCATAGATTGCTCGAAAGATCTCAAGTCTCTGAATGGTCAATGTACTCAATTACCCTCCTCTACCCCATAGCTTATAGCTATAGGGCCTTCAATTTCTTTTTGTTGCGATGGTCTAATGAGTTGCTTACTCACAGTCCGTAGTTTTACTAGAGCGCAAAATGGAACGAACCGAATGTAATGAGCGATGATAAGTAATGAGAGGCCGCATTTCGCGTCACATGTAATCTCTGTGTTTAACTCGCGGTTGCGATAGTGTGCACTTCTGACTGAGAGATCTATATTCCCTGTTAATAAATGTCAATAACATTACAATTAACTTTGATGTTATTAAGTAATAATTCCCCCAAATTGAATATGTAAAATATCATAATAATGTAATTGTGTATTTAATATTGTTAATATAAATTAAGTTATTTATGAAATTGAATATATATTACGCATTCTGAACTTGATTGCGTGTAAAATAAATATTAACTCACCGCTATGTCAGGTAAAGTGATATTATAATACTTATTCCCTCAACAGAGGGCGGAGGTAGAGTTTGTCCGATTGGTGCCCATAGCTATTCCAAATGACCTGCGTCGAATGTCTTTGCCCCTCTTCTTAGCTGCATTGCTGGTAGTCCTTGTATTTTGCCCTATTGCTCACTCCTGTTCGAACAGCTGATCTGTTCATTTGGCGTTGATGACAAACATCGCGCCCTTGTCAAACATAAACAGGTGTTTCTGAGTGGTCCAGATTGAAAGTTAGTGCATCACTGGCCTTT
>NZ_LMCK01000060.1:622-964 GCF_001623165.1 Pseudovibrio sp. WM33 | reverse complement strand
GACTGGATCATAGGGGCTTCAAGGCCACCATATTTCGAACGCCATTTATAATAGGAGGCTGCGCTCATACCATGCTCCCCGCAAAGCTGCGCAACGGGAATACCGCTTTCTCCCTGCTTCAAAATTGCAATAACCTGCGCGTCGCTAAAACGAGATTTCTTCATAAATTCAGTCCTCAATATGAGGCAACACTATCTCTACTTTTAAACTCGATCAATTTCAGGGGGGATTACCAGCTGATTCCTGCCTCTATAGCTGGAAGAAATCAGATTTTGATGGCAAGTTTCGGTTCATCAAAAATGAAAGAATTGTTGCTGCCCCTATGGCCAGTTAAGGAGGGTA
>NZ_LMCK01000060.1:0-612 GCF_001623165.1 Pseudovibrio sp. WM33 | reverse complement strand
TCTACTTTTAAACTCGATCAATTTCAGGGGGGATTACCAGGCAAAACACGAAGATCCCCTTGCTAATCGCATGACAAATAAGGGAACATGACCACAACAAACGGGGGAGGTGTTTGAGATGACTAACGGGCGCAATGTGCTCTGGATCATGTGTGATCAATTACGGTTTGATTATCTGAGCTGTTACGGTCACCCGCATCTGCACACTCCACATATCGACAAGCTTGCGGAACGGGGCGTTCGGTTTAACCGCGCTTATGTTCAATCTCCTATTTGTGGCCCGTCTCGCATGAGTTTCTATACAGGGCGTTATGTGCGGTCCCATGGAAGCACATGGAATGGCATTCCGCTTCGTGTCGGAGAACCGACACTCGGGGATCATTTGCAAGACATCGGCGTTCGCAACGTGTTGGTCGGTAAGACCCATATGCGTGCTGATTCTGACGGCATGGCTCGCCTCGGTATCTCTCCGGAAAGCTTCATAGGCACCCGCGTTGCGGAATGCGGATTTGAAGTGTTGGAGCGAGATGACGGTCTTCACCCCGATGGATCCTATTCTCCAAATCCGCAATACTGAGCTTCCCCCTTTGAAGTGGTCCACGCCTATAGTTA
>NZ_LMCK01000059.1:0-3070 GCF_001623165.1 Pseudovibrio sp. WM33 | reverse complement strand
AAAAGACGCTCACCTGTCCAAATAAACGGAACCACCTCTATCCTTGTACTTCCTCATTGCGCTCTGTAATAACTTTTTTCAAAGGCCGCGACTGCCTGCCCGACTCTACTCTTGACTATCGGGGCGCCTGTAGTCTCCATAGCAAAGGCTATCAGAGATCCCATAGTTGTTTCTGGGATCAAACCAGGATGCAATAGTGAACCTCAAGAAACTCCTTTGACCAACTGTAATAGAGCCCTTGAGAGATACCTTCCAGCCAGCATAACTCAGAAACACTACCTTATTTTTCCTCTCCTGCAGAACCCTTCAGGGGAGGTCGGCCTATCAGTTCCATTGGCATTGGAAAGACAATCGTATTACTTCTATCGCTTGCGATTGTCTGCAATGTTGTCAGATAACGCAGCTGCATAGCTTGATTGTTCTGGGAGAGAATTGCGGCAGCTTCTAAAAACTTTTCCGCCGCTTGGTGTTCGCCCTGCGCGTCGATGACCTTAGCACGGCGAAGCCGCTCTGCCTCTGCCTGCTTTGCGATTGCACGGATCATGCGTTCATCAAGGTCGATGTGCTTCAGTTCCACATTTGACACCTTAATACCCCAGGTTTCCGTCTGTTCATCCAGAATACGCTGGATATCAGAATTTAGCCGATCTCTCGATGCAAGCATTTCGTCAAGTTCATGTTGGCCTGCGACCGAGCGCAGGGTTGTCTGGGCCAGTTGGGTCGTCGCCTGAAGGAAATCCTCAACCTGTATGATCGCCCGTTCAGCGTCCACGGCGCGAAAATACACGACAGCATTGACTTTAACGGAGACATTGTCCCGCGAAATTACATCCTGCTCAGGCACGTCTAGAACACGTATGCGCAAATCCACGCGAACCATCTGCATGATACCCGGAAGGACAATGATCAAGCCCGGACCTTTCACTTTCCAGAAACGCCCCAGCAGGAAGATGACACCTCGCTCATACTCCCGCAAAATCTTCAATGATGAAAAAACAATCAGGACCGGAATCAGGACAATCAAAGTCCAGGAATAGTTAAGCAGTTCGTTCATGATTGATGCTCATTTTTTAGGGGAGAGACGGTGAGGGTTAAACCCTCAATAGCCGATACTTCGACGGTGTGGCCCGGCCTTACAGGCGTTGTACTTGTTGCCTGCCATACTTCGCCATGAATCCTGACGTGCCCCTTTCTTCCATTCCAGTCTAAAACCACGGCTTTGCTGCTGAGCATTTCTTCCCGCCCTGTCACGACAGCACGGCCCTTCGAGCGCATGAGAAGATAAAGAATTACGAAAAAAACGCCCGCACTAACAGCTGCGATCGACCCAATCAGCATGGGAGATACCTCCAGTTCAGGAGTATCACTGTCGATCAGCATTATTGAACCCAGCACAAATGCGGTGGCGCCACCCAGTCCGAGCACGCCAAAGCTGGGCGCAAACGCTTCAGCGATCATAAGACCAAGTCCGACAAGAATTAAAGCCAGTCCGGCATAGTTGACCGGCAGCAGCTGAAAGGCGTAGAGCGCTAAGAACAAGCAGATCACACCGGTGATCCCAGCGATGAAAATGCCTGGACTGTAAAATTCCAGGACAATGCCGTAGATACCGATAAGAAATAAAATATAGGCAACACTCGGATTGGTGATGACAGAAAGAAACTCGGTTCGCCAATCTGGCTCCAGCGGAACAATCGTCAGATTATCTGTATTGAGGTTAATCCGTCCTGCCAGCAACTCCACAGACCGCCCATTTAGTTGCTGAAGAAGATCGGTTTGACTATCAACAATGAAGCCTATGACCCCTTCCTCAAGAGCATCGACCGCCGTTAGGCTGGCAGCTTCGCTGACCGCCTTTTCTGCCCACTCTGAGTTTCGGTTCCTCAACTGGGCGAGGCTCTTGATATAGGCCTTCGCATCGCTGATAGCTTTGAAGGAGGAGGACGGGGTCGCACTTGTCTCTTCATCCTCTTCGTTGTCGGAACCTCCCGATCCGGGAAAACCACCGCCTATCTGAACCGGTGTTGCTGCACCAAGATTGGTTCCCGGTGCCATGGCAGCGATGTGGCATGCGTAGAGAATATAGGTTCCGGCACTGGCCGCACGGGCACCACTCGGCGCAACATACCCAACAACTGGAACCGGAGATGCCAGAATGGCATGAACGATGGTGCGCATTGCGGTGTCAAGACCACCAGGAGTGTTTAAGGTTATGATGGCAAGCGTAGCCCCATTTTCCTGTGCTGATTGGAGGCTACGTGTCACATAGTCAGCAGTGGCCGGCCCTATAGGGCCTTCAATACGGATGAGCGAGGCTGTCCGATCCGTTTGGGCAGCACCGTAGCTCGTTGTGAAAAGCGCAAAAATGAAGAAGCTACCGATTAGAATTGCCTGAAAAACGACACATCGAATACACTCAAATCCTAAATCTTTAAGATTTTCAATCTGCCATTTCGTTCTTGTGACCGCTAATAACATTTCAAGGTGCGTTCTGTTTTTAATTGGTTACATATGGATATCTACACTACCTGCATAAGGTAACGTGGTAACGACGCAATCAATTAAGAGTTGCTGGTGTAGTGTTCAGCCGATTATCTGTATTTATACTGCCACATAACGCGGGGAATGGGGAATTTGATGAGTATGACAGTTTCTGAGGACTTAAGAAATCTCCAAACTGTTTGCATGTAAACGAAAATTATTTGTTCACGAAGCAGCTTGATGAGGTATCGGAGGATAGAGTTTCAAACTGCCTATCCTCGTCCAAGCTCGTCCAAGCTCGTCCAAGCTCGTCACAGCTCGTCCAAATGACAGGCATAGTCTGGCACTTGACTAAATGGGGCGTGTTCAAGATATGTGTAAAATATTCTTGACTTGTGCCTGAGCAATAAGGCCTCAAACTTGATAAGCGCCTATTGATCCCATGGTGAACCCTCTGTGTTGCGCGCTTGCACAACTTTTCTGCGGACGAAGTGAACTTTTGCTGTAAACGCAAAGAGCTGCGCGCGCAAAAGTTTACTCGCTGGACGAACGGGCCAATAGCATGCGTAATCGGGCTCGTCCTTCATGA